>JAVHLC010000002.1 GCA_031082315.1 Thermodesulfobacteriota bacterium | reverse complement strand
TAACAGGCTAATCTCCCCCAAGAGTTCACATCGACGGGGAGGTTTGGCACCTCGATGTCGGCTCATCGCATCCTGGGGCTGGAGTAGGTCCCAAGGGTTTGGCTGTTCGCCAATTAAAGCGGTACGTGAGCTGGGTTTAAAACGTCGTGAGACAGTTTGGTCCCTATCTGTCGCGGGCGGAGGATATTTGAGAGGAGCTGTCCCTAGTACGAGAGGACCGGGATGGACGAACCTCTAGTGTTCCAGTTGTCACGCCAGTGGCATCGCTGGGTAGCTACGTTCGGACGGGATAACCGCTGAAAGCATCTAAGCGGGAAGCCCACCTCAAGATTAGATATCCCGTGGCGTAAGCCACCTAAAGACCCCTCGGAGACTACGAGGTTGATAGGTCAGGTGTGTAAGGCCAGTAATGGTCTGAGCTTACTGATACTAATCGGTCGTGCGGCTTGACCATAATTTTATATTTTCAATGCATTTACTGATGTGGCCATATTTGTTTATCAATTGTTTTTTTGAAGAATGTGATTTTCCGGCGGCTATGGCGAGGATGAAACACCCGTTCCCATCCCGAACACGGAAGTTAAGCTCCTCAGCGCCGATGGTACTGCCCGGGCGACCGGGTGGGAGAGTAGGACGTTGCCGGGAATAAAATTTAACCCGATTCCGCCAGAGGCGGGGTCGGGTTTTTTTTGGAGGTGACTTCGTGGGGAAGATAAGACGGGCGTTAATCAGTGTAACCGATAAATCTGGCTTAGTTGAATTTGCAAAAGCTTTGGCTAACTTTGGGGTAGAGATACTTTCCACCGGCGGCACGGCAAGACTTCTGAAGGACAATGGTATTTCAGCGGTCGAGATTTCCAAATATACCGGTTCGCCGGAGATATTGGGCGGCCGCGTTAAGACCCTTCACCCCAAGGTACACGGAGGGATCCTTTTCCGGCGGGATGATCCCGCACATGTCCAGCAGACCACCGAGCTAAATATCCCACCCATAGACCTGGTGGTAGTAAACCTTTACCAGTTTGCCCAGGCCATAGCCAAACCGAATGTTCACATAGACGGTGCTATAGAACAAATTGATATTGGCGGACCGACTTTGCTGCGCGCTTCAGCTAAGAATTTCCGTGATGTCACGGTTATTTGTGATCCCAAGGATTATACTCGGGTGCTGGCAGAAATGGAAAAAACTAATGGTGGCACGACATTGCCCACGCGATTCGTTTTGGCCAAAAAGGTTTTCGATCTGACGAGCTCTTACGATAGGAATATCTTCGAGTACTTGGACGGGCAAACGATGTAAAAAAGAACATATTGACCTGCTGACGACGTTGTATTATTAATATCAGAAACTTGGAAACGGGCTTTTAGTTCCAGTTTTACGATGACCTTAGAGTTGTCATTCCCGCGAAACCTGTCCCCGACTTACGATCGGGGAGCGGGAATCCAGGTTGAGCAGACGGGATTCCGGATCAAGTCCGGAATGACCGTTGTGTAAATTCCTTTCTGAGAAAGTACACTAGAAAGAGGTAATCAGATTCATGCGTACGGATATCGTGCACGTTGGCGCAGGAGAACTGACCTACGAGATTCGTAATATCGTTAATGTGGCGGAGAAGCTCCAGACCCTGGGCATTAAGACCAATATGGAGAACATTGGCGATCCCGTGGCCAAGGGAGAGAAAATCCCGGGTTGGATGAAGAAGATCGTATCTGAACTGGTCATGGAGGATTGCACCTACGGGTACAGCCCTACCCGTGGTCTTCTGGAGACCCGCCAGTTTATAGCGGAGCATACTAACAAACGGGGCGGAGCACAGATTACCCCGGATGACATCATCTTTTTTAATGGTCTGGGCGATGCTATTGCCAAGGTTTATGGGCTGTTAAATCCTACAGCGCGTATTATTGGCCCCGCCCCTACCTATTCCACGCATTCCTCGGCTGAGGCCGCCCATGCCGGGGCCAGACCTATTTCTTACCAGTTAAATCCCGGAAACAGTTGGTATCCGGATATTGAGGACCTGCGTAACCGTGTTAAATATAACCCGAATGTAGCAGGCATCTTGCTCATCAACCCGGACAATCCAACGGGAGTGGTTTATCCCGTAGATATTTTAAAAGAGATAGTTTCTATCGCCAGGGAGTATAATCTTTTCATTATCTGTGACGAGGTTTATATCAATATCGTTTACAATGGGCAAAAAACGGTCCCTATAGGCGATATTATAGGCGATGTTCCAGCCATAGCCATGCGTGGCATATCCAAGGAATTTCCCTGGCCGGGGTCCCGCTGTGGCTGGATAGAAGTCTATAACGGCCACAAAGACGTACTTTTTGAGAGATATGTACAGTCTATTCTGAATGCCAAGATGATGGAGGTCTGTTCGACCACCCTTCCGCAGAAGGCTATTCCGCGATTGGTAACCCACCCTAAGTACCCGGAATATCTAAATGAGCGTATCTCCAGGTATGAGAAATTTTCCAATATTGCCTATGAGCGGCTAAACGGCGTACCGGGTGTCTTAGTTAACCGAACCAACGGTGCTTTTTACATGAGTGTGGTATTTGAAGATGGCCGGTTAAATAACAAGCAGACTTTGCCTATTAAAAATAATGACGTGCGTGTCCATGTGGAGCGCTTGGTAAGTGCACCGGGTGTATCCCTGGACAAGAGATTTGTGTATTATTTGCTCGGATCAATAGGTATTTGCGTCGTGCCATTGTCTTCCTTTTCTACCGACCTCCAGGGGTTCCGGGTTACACTGTTAGAACGAGACGAAAGAGAGTTCAGAAGGATTTTTGATATACTGGCGGAAAATATTGAGCGGTATTTGAAGTCTTGAAGGTCCGGCCCTCAGAAACTCCGACCTTTATGTGCTTTTGATAAGGATCTCAACTACGGTATCCCCTTAATTTATCGGCCATTTCTATTGACTTTTTTGCCTCTATACGTTAAGAAATCACAATAATCAGCAAGTTAAAATAAGCTCAGGAACTTCTATTTTTCACCCCCCTGCCCTCCCTCTTTGAGGGGGAGGGTTTGGGAGGGGTGGACTTGTGCGGCAACCCCCGGGGTTGCCATAGTTTTTAGGGGAGAGAAAAATGCCCATACCGGGTATTCGTGGCTTCAAAGATATCTTGCCTGAAGAGGCGAAAAGATGGCAGCATATAGAAAAGATGGCCAGAGACGTCTTTCGCTGTTTTGGGTTTAACGAGATCCGAATTCCTATCCTGGAGAAGACAGAGCTTTTTGCACGAAGTATCGGTGAAACTACCGACATCGTGGAAAAGGAGATGTACACCTTTGTTGACCGTAGCGGCGAGAGTCTTACCTTACGGCCGGAGGCTACGGCCTCCATCCTGCGGGCCTTTATTGAGCATGGGTTATATGCCCAGGACAAGATACAAAAACTCTATACCATCGGCCCCATGTTTCGCCACGAAAGGCCGCAGAAAGGTCGTTACCGGCAGTTTCATCAGATAAATGCCGAAGCCATCGGCTTAGATAGCCCGGCCATTGATGCTGAGTTGATGACTATGGCTATGCATATCCTAAGCGCTCTGGGCGTATCCGGCGTGGAATTGCAGATAAATTCCCTGGGATGCTCTCATTGCCGGCCGCAATTCCGCCGGGATTTACAGTCTTTTCTTGGAACGAGGCAGGCCGGGCTTTGTCCTGATTGTCAGCGCCGCGCCGTATCCAATCCGCTTCGAGTCTTGGACTGTAAGGTAGAAAGATGCCGAGCGGCGCTTGAGGGCATGCCTTCTTTATCCGAGTATCTTTGTCCGGACTGTAAAACCCATCTCCATGCAGTAGAGGAACATCTCCAGTTGTTTGGTGTTCCTTACACAATAAATCCCCTTATGGTGCGTGGTCTTGATTATTACACCCGGACGACGTTTGAGATTACCAGTCTGGCCCTGGGGGCGCAGAGTGCCGTGGCCGCCGGGGGACGCTATGATGGCCTTATTAAAGAATTGGGAGGCCCCGATTTGTCCGGGATGGGCTTTGCCATAGGGATGGAGAGGTTATCTCTGTTAATAGGTGACTTGCAAAAAATAGGGGAGGAACCTATCTTATTTGTGGCGGCCATGGGTGAAAATGCCTGTGTTATTGCCGCCCGTATCGCACACAGATTAAGACTGGCCGGGATACAGGCTGAGATAGATTACGAGGGGCATAGCCTGAAGAGTCAGATGAGGCGCGCAGGCAAGATCGGCGCCTCTCTGGTTTTAATCGTGGGTGATGATGAACTGGCCAGGAACAGTGTTACTATGCGGGATATGAAATCCAGCCGGCAATGGGCGGTTGATTTTAATGATGATATCGAGGCATTGGTTCGCCGTATAGGTGAGGAAATGGGGAGGGTTGTTTAATGTCCGGCGCGGAGGGTTGGAAGAGGACTCATTACTGTGCATCACTTGGTATGGCTGAGATTGGCAACGAGGTGACGCTCATGGGCTGGGCGCATCGCCGGCGTGATCATGGCGGGCTTATTTTTGTTGACCTCCGCGACCGCGAGGGAATCACGCAGATAGTGTTTGACCCCAGCGTCAGCCAGGAAGCCCATAACCGAGCCGAGGGGGTGCGTAGTGAGTATGTGCTTGCTGTACAGGGAAAGGTGAGGAGTCGGCCGGAAGGCATGGAGAATCCCAATCTGAAAACCGGGGCAATAGAGGTGGTAGTGCATAAGGTCTGTGTACTAAACACCGCCAAGACACCTCCTTTCCCGCTGGAAGAAGAAGTCGATGTCTCGGAGAATCTCAGGCTTCGTTATCGCTACCTTGATCTCCGGCGGCAAAATATGGCCGCCAATTTTCGGCGGCGGCATCAAGCGGCCTCGGTCATAAGGAGGTATCTGGAAGAAAACGGCTTCTGGGAGATAGAGACGCCTTTTCTTACCAAGAGCACCCCGGAAGGGGCGCGGGATTATCTGGTGCCGAGCCGGCTCAACCCCGGCCGGTTTTATGCCCTTCCCCAGTCGCCGCAGCTATTCAAGCAGCTTTTGATGGTAGCCGGCATGGACCGCTATTATCAGATAGTGCGGTGCTTTCGGGACGAGGATCTGCGGGCCGACCGCCAGCCGGAATTTACCCAGGTGGACATGGAGATGTCTTTTATCACCGAAGAAGACGTATATGTATTGGTGGAAGGGATGATGTCCAGGCTGTTTCAGGAGGTCTTGGGGGTATCTACGGTTACCCCGTTCCCCTGTCTTTATTACCACGAGGCCCTGGCCCGTTTTGGGACGGACAAGCCGGATATGCGCTTTGGCCTGGAGCTGCGCGACATCTCTTCTCTCATGGCCGGGAGCCAATGCAAGGTCTTTGCGGATGTAGTGGCCAGGAGTGGCGTGGTGAAGGCCCTTCCGGTTAGAGCCGGTTATGATTTCTCACGCAAAGAGTTGGATGACCTGACCCAGTTTGTTGGTCAATACGGGGCCAAGGGTCTGGCCTGGATAAAGATTAAACCAGAGGGATGGCAATCACCTATTGCCAAGTTTTTTTCTGATGAAGAGAAGAAGGCCCTCGGAGAGGCACTGGATCTCCAGACGGGAGACATAGTCTTTTTTGTGGCAGACACTATGGCCACTGCCTGTCGAGCCCTCGGAGAACTCAGATTACATTTAGCCGGGCGGCTGAATCTTATCCCGGAGGGTGATTTTAGATTTGTATGGATAAAAGATTTTCCGCTTCTGGAATATGATACCGAAGAAAAGCGCTATGTAGCCGTACATCACCCCTTTACCGCTCCGGCGACCAAGGATATAGATAAGTTAAAAACTTCTCCCGGGGAAGTTATGGCCCGGGCCTACGACTTGGTATTGAACGGGATAGAGATTGGCGGAGGGAGCATCAGGATACATCAAACCGGGGTACAGCAGGAGGTTTTTGAGGCCTTGGGTATTGGTGAAGCGGCCCAGGATAAGTTTGGTTTCCTTCTGGAGGCGCTGGAGATGGGCGCTCCGCCTCATGGAGGCATTGCCTTTGGTCTGGACCGGCTTTTGATGCTCATGTGCGGGCGATCGACCATCCGTGATGTCATCGCCTTTCCCAAGACACAGAAGGCAGTTTGCCTGCTTACGGAGGCGCCGTCTTCGGTCAGCATGACCCAGTTGGCCGAGCTATATCTTAAGCCGGACTGGCATTAACAGTGACGAGTGATGAGTACTGAGTGATGAGTGTGGCTGGATAAGGGTGCAAAAGTACTTATCACTCATAACCCATCCCTTTAAAGGAGGTGTGAGTAAAAGTGGCTAAATGGAATCGATCCAGGAGGGTGCTCGAGCACGAGCATACTGAGTTTTGGCGTCATGAACTGAAGGACGTCTCTGAACCCAACCTCCAGCGCGAAGTCTTTCCTTACGATGAGGTCTGCCGTGTAGATTTTGACCACAAGTTGATTGCTATTGATCCGGCGGAAGAGATATTTATTACCGATACCACTTTTCGTGACGGTCAGCAGGCCAGGCCGCCGTACACTGTAGAACAAATCTGCGACATCTTTGATCTCCTGCACCGTCTGAGCGGACCAAACGGCGTCGTGCGTCAAAGCGAGTTTTTCCTTTACAGTAACAAAGACAAAGAAGCGGTGCGGCGCTGTCTGGAGAAGGGATACCGTTATCCGGAGATAACAGGCTGGATCAGGGCCAAGGCTGAGGATTTAAAGCTAGTCAAAGAGATGGGTCTTAAAGAGACCGGCATCCTGACCTCAGTCTCTGATTACCATATCTTTTTCAAGCTAAAGAAAAAACGTTCTCAGGTCATGAGGGATTATCTGCGTATTGTGCAGGCTGCCCTTGACCACGGAATCGTTCCCCGATGCCATTTTGAGGACATAACCAGGGCCGATATCTATGGCTTCTGTGTGCCTTTCGCCATAGCGCTTATGAAACTGAGGGAACAGAGCGGTATCGATGTCAAGATAAGACTTTGTGATACCCTGGGTTACGGCGTAACCTATCCGGGTGCGGCCCTGCCCCGCAGTGTGCCAAAGTTGGTGCGGGCCATGATTGATGATGCCGGGGTCCCTGGCCACCTTTTGGAGTGGCATGGCCACAATGACTTCCATAAGGTATTTATCAATGCCACTACCGCCTGGCTCTATGGATGTGCGGGAGCTAATGGGACATTGCTTGGTTTTGGTGAACGGACAGGCAACGCCCCTATCGAGGGATTGATCGTCGAATATATAAGCCTGCTGGGGCGCACCAATGGGGTTGATACTACGGTAATAACCGAGATCGCCGAATATTTTGAAAAGGAACTGGATTATCACATCCCGTCCAATTATCCCTTTATCGGTTCTGATTTCAACGCCACCCGGGCCGGGGTACACGCGGACGGCCTGATCAAGAATGAGGAAATATATAACATATTTGATACGCAGAAGATACTCAACCGTCCTATAACCATAATAATCGGCGATAAGTCCGGTGTAGCCGGCATTGCTCATTGGATTAACAACCGGTTAGGTCTTGCCGTTGAGTCTCAGGTGGACAAGCGGCATCCCGGGATTGCGCATATCTATAAATGGGTAATGGAACAGTATGAGGCGGGTCGGGTGACCGCCATATCCAATGAGGAGATGGAGATGCAGGCCAGGAAGCATCTGCCTGAGTTATTCATCTCTGAGTTCGATAAACTGAAGAAAAAGGCCTATGACTTGGCGGCCCATTTAATAGAAGAAATAGTAGAAAGAGAAGAAATAAAGACTATGAAGGCTAAGGCCCAGGAACCTGTACTACAGAAGTTCCTGGATGCTAATCCATTTATCCAGTTTATCTATGTCACGAATACCGAGGGCCGCAAGATCACCAAGAATATTACGCACGTTAAGGACCGGGCCAAGTATGAAACGTTTAAGCTGGATAGAGATTTCTCTGATCGCCCCTGGTTTATCAATCCGTTAAAGGACGGGAAGGTTCATGTCACAGATTTCTATACCTCCAAGATAACCGGGGCCCTCTGCATCACGGTTTCCGCGCCAATTCGCAGCGACAAAGAAGAGATCGTGGGTATTCTGGGCGCGGATATCCGCTTTGAAGATCTGGCCAAGATGGAGAAAAACGGGGATATTTGACGAGTAGGAATCTTTTGAGATTGAAGCTCCCCGCAGCAAACTGCGGGGAATCTCCGTAGCAAGGTAAAATGCACCATATTCGCTCGCTAACCCCGCTGCAAGCAACAGGGGATGCGCTCGCTATGCATGTTCATGGAGAGAATGCTGCGTGAATCAAAGAAGACGTAGCATTTTTTGTGCCTCAGCAGTGGGGAGGTTTTTTATCCGGCTAAATATGGTTTCGCACGCCTTATAATCCAGTTTATCCACAAAAGCCTTTAACCGGACCTCTTCCGCCAGATGGGGTGTGGGTTGTTCTTGTGTTGGAAAAAGCTCTTCCTTGGTCAAAAGGCTTACGTAGATCAGGCTCCGGGCGGCCAGTAACTTCCCTAACGCCTCGTTAAATTTTCCTCTGAACATATAGTGCAGGGTTAGCAGGTCACCCGGTGGTGATATAAAATCAACAGCTCTCCCCCCTTGTTTGTAACTGAGATTGCGGGAGGGCTCGGCCAGGATGAAGACCTGTTTTACATTGTGTTGGTGAGCGTTTTTTATTTTTAAGAGCGCCGCGCGTAGGGCAAAATGGATGTACCCCGCTTCTATGTAGATGGTTTTATCCTGGAATCTATTTTCTCTGATAAAGTCAGTAATCGCCTCAGCCCGCATCTGGTCACGGAGTTTTATACGTTGGGCATCACGAGAGGCAAAGTCCATTACGGCCCAGGTGGTTTCCGCAAAGGTCTTATCTACGGACTGGTAGTAGTTCAATAAGGCCCCAAAGGTCATATTCTCTGCATCATAGACGGCCTTCGTCTCCGGCTGGTGTGTCAGATCGGCGGGTTTTAAGCCCTTTTCAACCGATTCATGGATCTCGTTTAACTTTGCCAGGTAAGGTTCAATCTGGGTGACCAACTTACCTCGTCTATAGCAATCTTGTAATAGATGATAGATTTGCCCTGAGTATATCGGGAAAGATGGGTCAGTCTGTTCGAGATAGCCGGGAATAGGAATTTCTCCTTCCAGCATGGTCTGGAACGATGGATGGGGCGGTTCTTCGAGGATAATAACGTCAGATCTTGCGAATACGTTTTTAAGGAAGGGGATCGCCTCTGCCCGATGTGCGGAAAGACCGATAGTGATCATAGTTTGGAATCATAGATGAAAAAATGATAATATTTCAAAAGTTAAGTTTAGCATAAGAAATAAGATTAAGGTAAAAAATAGGGTTATCTTTTTCCTTTAGATATGAAAAATATTTAACTGGACAAACTCGCTGGCTTACATTAAGTTTTTTGAAAAGCTTTCAGCAGTCAGTTCGCCGGAAAAAAATCTTTCTAATAGCTGACGGCTTATAGCTGATAGCTATACGAAGGTCAATCATGAAATTAGCCGTAAGCGGTAAGGGTGGTGTAGGTAAGACCACAGTTTCTGCTCTCCTGGCCTATCTTTTTGCCCAAAAACGAATGAATGTCCTGGCCATTGATGCCGACCCCAGTCCCCATCTGGCCGATGCGCTGGGATTTCCGGAGGCTGCTAACATCACGCCTCTGGCTGAGATGAAGGAGCTCCTTATGGAGCGTTCGGGCAGTCAGGGAGGGGCATTCTACAACCTGAATCCCCGAGTGGAAGATCTCCCGGAAAGATTCATGGTAACCAGGGACAACATACGCCTGATGGTGCTGGGTTCAGTACAAAAGGGAGGAAGCGGGTGTGCCTGTCCGGAGAACATGGTCTTGCGGACGCTGGTAAGGAAGCTTTTTACCTCGGATTCCGAGGTCATTATCCTGGATATGGAGGCCGGGGTAGAGCATTTAGGCCGGGCGACAGTACAGGCCGTGGATGCCCTTTTAATAGTAGTAGAGCCTTCCCGGGGCAGCATTGAGACCGCCGAGAAAATTACGCGCCTGGCTAGGGAGATCGGACTTAATCGGATTTTCCTGGTAGGAAATAAGATCAGGAATGAGGCAGACAAAGAGTATATTACGGCCCGCATAAAAGAATTGCCTTTTGCCGGCTTTCTGCCCCTGGATTTAAAGGTTTCGGATGCTGAACGGGAAGGTGTGCCGCCCTTTGTGGCCAGCCCGGGGTTAAGAGAGGCCGGGGAAAACATTATAAAGCAAGTGATGAGTGATTTTAGCTGAAAGCTATGAAGTAGGACAGGCGTCTCGCCTGTCGAGATGTGTGATGATTGATATCCAGAAACAGAGAGACCACCGTAACATAGATATTGACAAGGTGGGGGTCAAGAACATCCGGTACCCTATCACTGTGCTGGACAAGGCAAACGATGTCCAGCAGACGGTAGCCAGCGTCAATATGTATGTCAACCTTCCCCATAAGTTCAAGGGGACACACATGAGCCGGTTCGTGGAGATACTTAATGAATTCCGCGGTGAGATAAACATCAAGAAATTTTCACACATCCTGGACGAAATGAGAAGACGGTTAAAAGCAGAGTCGGCTCATCTGGAGATTGAATTTCCCTACTTTATTGAGAAAAAGGCCCCGGTAACTCGTACCCCCAGTCTGCTGGAATACCGCTGTTGCATCAGCGGATCCAGGCAAAAGAAGAAAAAGAACGACATCATCCTGCGTGTGGAAGTACCCGTTACCACGGTCTGTCCCTGCTCAAAAGAGATTAGTGAGTTTGGTGCGCATAACCAGAGAGGCGAGGTGCGGGTAAGCATACGTTTTAAAAAATTTGTCTGGATAGAAGATATTATCCGTTTAGTTGAGAATTCTGCCTCGTGTGATGTCTATTCCATTCTAAAGCGGCCGGACGAAAAATTCGTTACCGAGAAGGCTTATCAAAACCCTATGTTTGTGGAGGATGTAGTGCGCAGCCTGGCTGAGAAATTCTCCACCGATCCAGAGATAACCTGGTTTGCCGTGGAGGCGGAAAATTTTGAGTCCATCCACAATCATAGCGCCTATGCGTTTATTGAGAGACGGGTTGTGTAAAAAGTTTAAAGTTCAAAGCTCAAATGTTGGGGTTCTTGGTCATTTGGATTTGATTTGAACTTGGGATTTTGACATTTGAAAATACCCGGCCACTTTTTTAACTTCCTCGGCTGGAACATCTCCCTCCCTTACTATTCGCGGCGGTGAAAGGGTTACATCAATAATCGTTGAGCCTTTGATCCCTTTAGTTTCGCCGGCATCAAGTATCAGATCTACTCCTTCGCCAAGTTGGTTACAGACGTCCTGAGCTGTGGCCGGGTCCTTACCACCTGAGAGATTGGCGCTGGTAGCGGTGAGGGGAAGGCCAAAGGTCAACGCGATAGACCGGGCAACTGGGTGGGAGGATATGCGGATGCCTACCGTATCTGTTCCGCCGGTGAGAAGGGAGGGCAGGCCCTTTTTGGCCTTGAATATAATAGTCAGGGGGCCGGGCCAGAAGCTGTCCATGAGCTTTTCCGCTACGGCCGGAATGTCGCTTACCAGGCTATACAGTTGGTCCTTTTCAGCGATGATTACCAGGAGGGGTTTGGCGTAATCACGCTGTTTGAGGGCGAAGACCCTTTTAAGGGCCTGTTCATTTAAGGCATCAGCGCCTAACCCATAAAAAGTTTCGGTAGGGAAGGCCAGAATTCCACCTTGTTTGAGAACTGCGCAGGCTTTACATATTGCCCCTTCGTCAGGATTTTGGGCATTCACTTTGATAGTGATGAGTGACGAGTGATGAGTAGCCCCTGACAGGCGAGACGCCTGTCCTACGGGATGATGTTGCCACCTATTCTCATCACTCATAACTCAGTACTCATCACTTATTTATATCGGGCCTAGCCGACTGGCCTTTTCCTCCACTTCCTGCGCCATATTCACTTTATGTTTTCTCAATTCTTCCGCGATGTGGGGATATTTCAAGGCCAAGATTTGCGCTGCAAAGATGGCGGCATTCCTGGCCCCGGCCTTGCCGACGGCCATAGTAGCCACAGGGACACCGGGCGGCATCTGGACAGTAGAAAGAAGAGAGTCAAGGCCGTTTAGGGCCGAGGAATTTATGGGTACCCCGATAACCGGCAGGCTGGTTTCAGAGGCGATGACCCCGGCCAGGTGGGCGGCTGCGCCGGCACCGGCAATGATGATTTCCAGGCCACGCTCCGCGGCTTTTTGTGCATATTCATGTGTTCTCTGCGGAGACCGATGGGCAGAGGCGATGGTAATTTCATAGGAGATGCCCATTTTTTTAAGTACGGAAGTTGTCTCAACCATGACAGGCAGGTCCGAGTCACTGCCCATGACAATGCCTACTAAAGGACTGTTTCCCTTATTTTTCAGGGCCTTGCGTCCAATATCCTTACGGGAATAGACGTCTTCCCACTTGATGCGGCCCACTGCCTCATAGGCGCGTTTAATTGCCTGCTTGTAATCGCTGCCAAAAGCGGTTACTCCCAGGACCCGGCCGCCATTTGTTACAACACTGTTACCCTTGATGGCCGTGCCGGCGTGGAAGATGGTAACATCTTTCATTTTTGAAACGGCAGCGAGACCTTGAATGATCTTACCTTTTTTATAACTTCCCGGGTATCCCTGCGAGGCCATAACCACGCAGACCGCCGGGCGGGGATCCCAGTCAATAGAAAGATTGCCGAGCGTACCGTCGATGGCAGCCTGCATGATCCTGACCAGGTCGCCTTTCATGCGCACCAGGATAGGCTGGGCCTCCGGGTCGCCAAAGCGGCAATTGAATTCCAGTACCTTGGCCTTTCCTTCCTTGATGATAAGGCCGGCATATAAGACTCCGCGGTACGGCTGCCCTTCTGCAACCAGGGCCTTTATGGTGGGCTGCATAATTTCTTTCATGATTTGCCGGTACAACTGAGGGGTGACCAGCGGCGCCGGGGAATAGGCCCCCATACCCCCTGTGTTTGGGCCGCGATCCCCGTCAAAAATAGCCTTATGATCTTGCGAGGTGGCCAGCGGCAGAACGGTCTTGCCGTCTGTGACGGCCATGAAAGAGACCTCTTCGCCCTCCAGGAATTCTTCGATGATTATTTTTTTACCGGCCTCACCAAAGGCCTTCTTCTGCATAATGAGGTCAACGGCAGCCGCTCCTTCTTCATAACTTTGGGCGACTATTACGCCCTTGCCCGCAGCCAGGCCGTCGGCCTTAATTACCAGGGGGAATGCAGCCTTTTTCAGGTATGCCATGGCCTTATCAGTTGATGTAAATACCTCGTACTTGCCGGTGGGGATGTGGTACTTATCCATAAGCTTTTTGGCAAATACTTTACTGCCTTCAATAGCCGCAGCCTCCTTGCCCGGGCCAAATATGGATAATTTTTTGGCAGAAAAGATATCTACAATGCCCAGGGTTAACGCCGTCTCCGGCCCGACCACGGTCAGATCTATCTTTTTGTTCTGGGCAAATGCGCACAGCTCCTTAATATCTTCAGCGGAGATATTCACGCATTCAGCCAGCGTACTTATACCGGCGTTGCCCGGCGCACAGTAGATTTTTTTTACTAAAGGACTCTGGGCAATCTTCCAGACCAAGGCATGCTCACGGCCACCTGAGCCTACAACAAGGACTTTCATGCTGTGCTCCTTTTATCATAATTTAGCTTTTACTACCTTTACTAACGGATTCTGTCAAGAGAAACAGCAGCTTATTAGGGATGGGTAATGAATGATGGGTTATGAGTCGGAGAAGGGTTGCGAGTTGTCCGCCCTGGCGGATCTGCCAGAGGCACGACGAGTTTTTGACCCGAAACCCGTAACTCGCAACTCGGAGGCCGAAAGCTGAAAGCCGGCGGCTGACAGCTAATCCATCTTGACGGTAGTTGCAGACAGGAAGATCAGGAGCTCCGTGCGCTCTGTGGCGTCCTTTTCACCCCTAAAGAGCCAGCCCAATACCGGAACCTTGGATAATATAGGCACGCCCGCTATAGTCTTTGTTTTCTTTTCATAAATGATCCCGCCGATCACCACGGTCTCGCCGTCATTAATCAGGAGTTCCGTCTTTGCCTCCCGGATATCAAGGGACGGCGTGCCTTGCACAGTCTTTGTCCAGTCCGGCTCGTCTTTTTTGGCCGTTATATTCAGGCCGATACGGTTGTCCGGCGTTATATGGGGAACCACGGTCAGTTTAAGCGTGGCCTCCACAAATTCCGTGGAGATACCATCCTGGGTCTGCTTGAGATACGGTATCTTGGAACCCTGCTGGATATGAGCCTCTTTATTGTCCAGGGTAGTAATCTTTGGTGAGGAGACTATGTGTACCTTGCCGTCACTCTCCATGGCCAGGAGGCGCACATCCAGACTAGGCATGGTAGCGCCTACTCGCCCAAGGGAAAAACCGATGGCGCCCAATGCGTCCGCAGTAGCCGGTATGCCTGGATTAACCGCGAAGTTATTAGTGGAATCGAGCCGTCCCTGCACGGTGAACTTCCCGTGTTCTCCGGATTTCGTGGCTGTTCCGCCCCACTGCACCCCCAACTCACGTGAGAAATCGGCCGTGGCCTCCACAATACGCGCCTCGATAAGCACCTGCCGGGTTGGCTCATCCAGCGAGCTTACTATAGCCCTGGCGTCTTCGATTACGGCCGGGGTGTCTTTTATTACGATCTTGTTAGTACGTTCATCGAATGTAACCGAACCCCGTTCACTTCTGATTTTGTCGATCTGATCCTTTAATTTTTCGGCCTTGCCGTAGTTTACCTGGATATACTCAGTGACCATGGGCTCTGCCTGCTGCAATTCAATGAGCCGTTTATTCTCTTCTGCCACCCTGGCCAAGGGTGCGATACGAATGACATTGCCGGTTTTTACCATCCCCAGGCCCTTGGCCGCCAGGACCACATCCAATGCCTGATCCCAGGGGACCCTGTCTAATTTCAAGGTTACCTTACCGGTTACATCGTCGCCGGCCACAATATTCAGTTTGCTTACCTCGGCCAGCAGTCTGAAGACGTTATGGATGTCAGCATTCTGGAAGTCCAGAGTTATCTTTTGGCCGGTATAGACCTTATTCGGGCCAAAAGGCATTTCTACCCTGGCAAGGCCATCGTCTATCGGCGCGGCCGTGTCCCTTGACAGATCGCTGAATTCCGGAGGCAAGACTGTGTCCTTGTCAGGGGCCGCTTCATATTCTGCCGGTAGTTTGGCAGCCTCCGGCGCCATTTGGGCCAACTGGTCTGGTTTCGGAGGGACGGTTGTGGCCGCAAATTCCAGTTGGATAGTATTTTCCTTTTCTACGGTCTGGAAGGGGACCTCGTCCCGCATCTTTATGGTAATGTCCACAGTATGTTTTGCAGATATGGATTGCTGCGGGATTATTTCTTTTACCGCACCCTTAAAATAGCCGGTGTCATAAGGTCTGGCCAATGCCTTGGGCAGCAAAGCCTGGCTCAGGCGCAGTAACACAGTATCCTTATCGATGTTAATTAGCTTGTATGGTAATTTCCGGTCAGCCCTCACCGTAAGACGAACCTTGCCTTCCTCCAGAGGCTCGAAGTCTATAGCTTCTATAGTCCCGACCGAAGGTAATACCACGGGTTCGGGTTTCCGGCTTTCCTGCCGGAGGCGGGCCGGGGCCTGCTTGCCGATCCACACCGTAATGGTCCCGGCAGTCTGGTCAATAGAATAAGGGAACAACGCCGTCTTTTTAGAGTCGAAAACAATACGAACCCCGCCTGCTTTTGCGGCCATACGAATCTTTTTTAAGAGATCATTCTGGACAGAGACCGCTCTCTTTGGATATACGAGTTTAATTTCAGGGATGTCTACAACCAGTCTGGACGGGTCAGACAATGTAAAGGACTTTGAACGGGGCAATATTCCATCAGCAGAAATAACAACTTTTACTGTTCCTTTTGCGGGGGCATCTACCGCCACGTCAACTATGCCTTTGGCCGGAGGCATAGCGGCTAAACTGGCCGTGGTCTCGATCGCTTTGTCCGGTTCCCTTGCCGCCTTAAGTTCCGAATCGGGTTCTGGCGCAGATTCTTCTTTTACGGCAACGATAGGGCCCTTTTGAAAAGCAATAACTATACCCTTATCCATTCGGGTAATAGTATAGGGTATATCTTTCACCAATGCGATTTCGATGTGGGAATAAGCCTCCAATTTATCACCCAAAAATGTGCCTTTTATAGCCTTAATAATGCTGGTGTCAAAATCCGTGGGGAAGGCTACCTGGCTTACGTCTGCTTCCGGGATGTCAATAATTATGGCCAAGGGATTGACCTGTTTAAAGGCGGTATATGTTAACGGCTCCTTTCCCTGGATAGTAACCCGGAGCGTGGATTCATACTGGGAGACAATAACAGACTCAATTTCCCGGATTGATGTTGATTTTGATGCCGCATAAGCCGTGTCAGCCGGCAACCAGAGGCCGAGGCCCATGAATACTATAATGGCCAGAACTTGTATTCTAATCCAGCACATTAATCTTCTCCTTCCCCTGATCCACTTAACCTGAGTATCACGGGGCGTTTCCTTATTTTTCCGGTAAAATCTTTCACGGTTTCCGTGACTACCACGCGGTCCGCCAGGATGCCGGTTACAACGCCTTCCTGCGTCCCCACACGGCTTCCTGTACGCAAGATGTAACCCCTGCCCGATGCGTCTTCCACCATGGCGTAGGGATCCCTGCTGTTGGTAACGACGGCAACCAGCGTCAACTGGCCAATATCCAGGCTTTGCAGCGGTAAGGCCACGCTGCCGGGCGATACGGTTTTTGATTTATCCCCTGCCTTATCTTCTGATATAAAGGGCTTAAACGGATCCGGCTTTCCGACCGGGTTATAAGAATATTTTTCCAGCATCCCGATTTCGCCGTTCATCCCGGAGGCAGGAGAGGCGGCTTCGGCTTTCTGAGACCCTTCATTCGGCACACTTAAGGGGGGTTCCGTTTTCTTGTCCTTGCAGCCGGCAAAGATAAGCATCAGGCACATCAAACTACACGCCATCAGCCGGATACCTTTGTTGCAACTATTGCAACTAGTTGTTTTTCTGTTTATCTTCACCAGGCTCGCCCTCTACAAATCGGTACGTGGTGGCCAGACAGGAGGTCTTTATCATCATCGCGCCATGTGCCTTTTGGGGATCAGTCATAGAGACATTAGAGATATTGACTATGCGCGGCAGCTTGCTCACTCTGTCAAAAAATACGGCCACGTTGTGGTATGGCCCCTCAACGATAATCTCTACAGGGATTTCGGCATAAAAATCCTTGGGTGCTTCTTCTTTCGGCTTAAAAAGAATAAATTCCAGGCCCGCTTCGTTCCCAAGACTTGAAATGTTGGTTAGCAGGGAGGGGATCTCTTTCTTATCCGGGAGGAGCAACAGGGCCTGTTGGAATTGGGCCTTGGTCGCCTCAAGTTCAGCCTTAAATTGTGCCAGATTAGCGGCTTTATGTTTGACCTTGTCCAGGGTGGCCTGTGCGTCTTCAAGCTCCCCGCGCAGCTTCCCGATCTTTCTGAACTGGGGTCCGATCAAAATGACGACAAAAACCGCTACCAGGGCCGCAAGTATGCCGATATAAATCAAAATCTTCTGCTTAAAGGGCAACCCGGTAACTATATGTTCTATCTTGGGTGGCAGACTTAACCCTTTCATGCCTTTTTCTCACCCTTCTTTTTTTGGTCGGCAGGCTGCTCCGCTATAGACGTATCTACCGAAGCCCCCCTGATCTCGCAAGTAATGCTAAACTGCATCAATTTCACGCTGTTGACCGTCTCCTGGGCCGAATTTATTAAGTCCACATTGGTAAAATAAGGAGAAGCGGCCAAGCTCTTCATGTATAAGGCTATAGTACCGTTATCCATGGCCACTCCTTCCAGGAGGAGCTTATTTTCGGTCTGTTTGACGGCCTTGAGCCATAACCTTTTTTCCGGCAAATTTGTGCTTATTTCATCCAGCATATGTACCGGCCCGGTTTTATTTCTCTGCAGCCGACCAAGGACATCGAGTTTTTTCTGGATTAAGTCCTTTTGTTTTTTTTGCTCTTCGAGTCCCTGGACTACCTTATTGTACTCACCTATCTCATTCCGGGCCTCCCCGATATCAGCAGTCAGCGATTTTATCTGATACGAAAAGGAAATACCCAGATAAGCCATGGCTAAAACAATAAAGAATACGGACAGAAGGCATACCGATAATTGTTTACGGATGTTTTCCTTCTTCTTGGCTAATCTGACTGGTAAGAGGTTTATTTTAATCATATCTCTACACTTCTCAGGGCCAGGCCGATAGCTATAGCGGCTTGCGGGCCTACCTGGCCTATATACTCCGGATCAAACCGGTCAGGGTCCACATCTATGCGGGCAAAGGGATCAAATATTTCCACCGGGATATCTGTCTCCAGGCGTAAGATATCGCTGAGTCCGGCGATCTTGGCCGATCCGCCGCTCAGCACAATCTTGGCCAGGCTATGGTCCGGATAGTTTGCGTAATAGAAGTCAATGGCCCGCCTTATTTCCATCGTCCAGAGGGAACATGTAGAAGAAAATATCTCCTCAAGGATTGGCCTATTATCGCCGTTCACATTGCCGCTTATCTTCAAAATTTCCGCCTGATCGTATGGCAGACCAAGCTTAGATCGAATCTGGTCCGTGATCTGATCGCCGCCAAAGGAGGCATCCCGGGTGAAAGTAGAGACGCCGTTGATCAGGATGTTGATATTAATCTTGGAGGCCCCGATATCCACCAGGGCGATGTTCTGATCTTGCGTGTCGTAATTGGCTTCATAGGCATTTTCCAGCGCAAATGGATCGACATCGATAATGGTAGGAACAAGATTGGCATCGCGAATTAACTCAGAGTATTCGTCTATCGTTTCACGCTTTGCAGCCACCAGCATAACGTCCATGCGGTCTTTTTTCTCTACGCTCGCTCCCAGTATCTGGAAATCGATATAGACGTCGTTAATATCAAAAGGAATATACTGTGCGGCCTCGACCGCGATATTATCTTCCAGTTCCTTATCACTCATAAGCGGCATATTTATCTTCTTTATAATAACCGAATAACCGGCGATAGATGCCGCTGTGCGCCTGCCCGTTATTTTTAAATTGTTCACCAGTGCGGCTATAATATCAGCCACCTGTGCCCGCTCCTTTACCACTCCTTCGACAATGGTCTGTGCGGGGACAGCCGCTATACCAAAGTTTTTCAGTTGTAACCCATGGGAAGAGTCTGTCACCTCGGCTACCTTTATAGAATGGGAGCCGATATCTAACCCCAAGGCAAATTTTTGTTTTTTAAAAAACATATTTTGTGTTTTCTTCTCCAGAGATTGTCAAAAAATCCACATTATCCTAAATCCCCCTCGCCTCATTTTAGCAAGGGGAGATGGGGGATTTGTAAAATATTTTTAGGAAGTTATAATTTTTTAACATTGCTTCTTATACTTCTTAAATATATCCGGCTGTCAAGTTGTCATTTTCAGTTCATCAGTTGTATCGGCAAGTTATAATATATGCTTAAACATTTTGACAGTTTTTTATTTGCAAACCCAAAATCGTGTACTAATCTGCCAGAGGTTTTGCCTGCAAAAAATATTCCAGGACATGGAGAAAAAGGCTCAAAGGTCAAAATTAACCAAAGAGCCACTGCGTGTAGTCAATGCGGAAGAAATATTTCCGGCAGATAGGCATCTATTCTAACATGCCTATATCTTGATCAATCATTCCGGCTGAAATAAGTTCTGCTACGAAACTTCCGATTATTACCTTACTCTTTATTTTAACAGGGAGCCGTTGCTCATCAGCCGTTACCCATACATTAAGTTCAGCATCTTTGCTTTTCTCAAATACACCGCCGATATGCCTTAATTCCGGCTCCACTAAATAGGTATCATACGTTCCGCTTGTTAGTTTGATTTTTTCCTTTTTTACGACCCGCGCCTTTCCTATTATTGATTTTTTTCCATCGGTTACCGGAATCTCGATTTCTGTATTTTCTTTCAGATCATGCAGTCGAAAGGCGTAAAGAACGGACAACGGATCAAAGGAACCGGGTAATATAGAAACGGGATTTTTCTTTTCTCCAAAGTTGGAGTATTGAGCCTCTGACCTTTCCCAATCGAAATTCACAACGATGTCCCTTTTGGTACTCCCCTCATGTTGTTTTTTCTTATATAAAATTGAGCGGGTCATCTCTACGTCTGTATAGGCATCTATTCTGTTGCGAACTTTATAGAAAATATCTATAAATGGATAAGTTCTGACCAGCATTACAAAATGATACGATTTAATACCATTTATGGTTTCTATCGGGAGTACCGCAAGGACAGCCTCACCGGCCGGTATAAAACTCCATTTAATTTGAAAAGTCAGTTTCTCGCCGGGGTGAAAAGGGGAAATTTTCTCGGCCGCCCGGGTGCCTTTAGTGAGGCTGGAGGCCGCGATGAAGGCTATGACAATGCAGGCAAAAAACAATCGTATTTCCGGTCTGAGACAATTAAATGGATTCTTTTTTCTCATAAACGGCAGGGTATTTAGGGCATGATGGTGTCGAGGAGCCTGTCCACGGCCTGGTTCGCCATTTCCTCGATGAGGGGCAATCCCTCATAGGCAGTCAGCCTGTTGTAACCAACGCCGGACCCTTCCCAGACTTGCTGACCACTGACGGTATCCCAGATCTGTCCTGAGATCCTGACCGAATGGAGCACTGACTGGCGACCAAAGGTCCAGATAATGCTGAGTGAGGCATCGGCCTTGGATTCAGTCACTACCGCCTGAGTAACAAGAAGGTAGCGGCAGTTGAGTGCCCTTCCAAAGTCCTTAAGCGAGGCGCTGTCAAACCCCACTTTGGGGAAATTACGGTTGAACTTAAGATAGGCGCCGGTCAATCCCTCGTCGTTCAGGCGCTTCAGGGCGTCATTGGAAGGCACCAGTCTGAGGTTAGGCTGCCGGGATTGAATCTTGCTAAGCAGTATCTCGCCCAGGCAGACCCGGTAGGCGTCATGAGCATTTAGTGGAACTCCTCCCTCGGAATCGCCCGGAGGACTTTGCGGAGGGGTGTAAGGAGCAGAGAGAGTCCGGCCCTCAGGCGTATTGGCCTTCTCGATAGGTCGCTCCAGAACAATTACAGGCAGAAGGGCCAGCCGTTCCTGATTAAGGGCATCGTTATCGAACCCGGAACTCCGGTAGGATTCCTGAGACCAACCTTTGATTTTTGGGGAGCAGGTTGTTGACAGGAGCAAGAGGATGGGCATCAGCATCCAGATGTATGGTCGCCACGGGAACGCATCAAATCTCACGCCGTTTTCCTCCCGAAGGACAGAAATAGAAAACCCTTTTATTAAAGTATAGCCGGGACACAATCTTGTGTCAATCGAAGACTGGCTACAGGAAGTGAAAGAGAATAACGGCCTCGATATACCTATCAGGTTAAATGGATATCTTGTAAAGGAAATACCGGGAACGGCTCAGAGAGGGCTTTAAATAACATGAACAGAAAGCCTGAGAGGACCGCCACCCCTCCATTAACCCTCCTGGAGAAGGGCAAACCGGACAGCGGATTTTCCGATTAGTCAGGCTTTCAATTTTAGTATAGCCCGAACAGCAAGGGGTGTAAAGTGGAATTATCATCCCGGATTCAACAGCAAAATACTATTCGCGGTTATGTGGTGAATCGAAATGTAATTATTCAGGTTGGATTTCTTGTTGTATCCCTGTATAATTATTAGTGTATGGCGATAAGGCATACCGATACTATTAATAAAGTAATGTCATGAATACCCTGGGCATCCTTTTTATAGCCTCTCTAATTTTCCTGCCCATCTTCGCTATGGCCCAAACCCATGCGGACGTCCCGCTTCCCAAGCCCTCCTTTACCGGTAAAAAGTCCGTGGAAGAGGTTATCAAGGCCCGGCGAACCATCCGCCATTTCAAGGCTAAGGCCCTGAATCTGGAGCAGCTTTCCCAAATCCTCTGGGCCGTCTACGGCGTCACTGCAAACGATCCTTACAAATCCGTACCGTCGGCAGGCGCCCTCTATCCCCTGGACATCTGGGTGGCCGTCGGGAAAAATGGGGTAGAAGGATTGGCGGCCGGAGTCTATCACTATATCCCGAAGGCGCATAGGCTGACCCAGGTGAAGGCCGGAGAGGTTCGGGACGATATCGCCATGGCCTCACTTTACCAGAGCTGGATGGCTGAGGCCCCTGTTATCTTCATAATAACCGGGGAATATGAACGGTGTACCCGGAAGTATGGAGAAAAAGGCATCCCTTATACCTACATCGAGGCCGGGCATGCCGGGCAGAATATCTTTCTCCAGGCCGGGGCTTTGGGGCTGGGGGCCGGCATTGTGGGGGCCTTTCACAGCGACGTGATCCGGCAGGTGCTGGGTATCAGCAGAATTTACGATCCCATCTTGATTATGCCGGTGGGATATAAATGAAGCGTCCGTCTTCAGAGGACTTACTGTGACCTTTTAAAAACGTTCATTGGGAGATATGTCATGTCTATTGGTGAGATTTGCATCCGTGAAGTGGTCATCGCCAGGGCCACAGACTCTATTCACAAGGCCGCGCAGCTCATGCGGGATTATTCAGTGCGCACCGTAATAATTACCGAAAACAGGCATCCCATAGGCATCCTGACCGACCGGGACATAACCATCAGGGTGGTGGCCGAGGGGAATGACCCGCACCAGAGTCTGGTCAAAGATGTTATGAGCGCCCGCCTGCTCACCGTAAGGGAATCGGCAAGTGTGGGAGATGGTATCCGGATTATGCGCGGCAGGGGCATTCGGCGTCTTCCGGTAATAGATCAGCAAGGCAAACTGGTCGGCATTGTGACCCTGGATGATTTGATAGACCTCCTGGCCGAAGAGATGTCTGCTTTAGCGGGGTTAATCAGATACGAACAAGAAAAAGAAAAACAAAAATAACGGAAAGCAGTATTGATCCCTGTGGACAGAACTCGGAGGCCGTCGTGCAGTTTGAGAGTAAATTGATCCCCATCATGAGGGAAGGGGTTGAAGTCATCAAAATGATTTTTTTCAAGAAATTGAAGGCACATCTTTCTCGAAAATACCCTGAGCGCGAGGCATCGTATATCAATAAACTGTCCGGGGCCATTATTAATGATCTCTTTGGCACGCCTAATCCGGGAGAACCTTTTGCGACCTTTGTGAAGGAAAACAATGCCTGCATCGCAGAGGAAATGAACCATCTCGCCACTGAACTCGAGGGAATGCGTATTCCTCTGACCGATGCCCTCCGCGTTCAGTTTCTCTGCGACAACCAGGAGGGCATCGACAGCTCACGCATTCTTGCCCGCGCCCAGGAACTCCATATCTTGCTCGTGGACCGGGAAGTCCCCTTGCCGCGCCATTTTCTGGATCTGGCACGCAAACTGGGCAGCGCCTTCGGCTTCCTGGTTCCTCAGGTATAATGAAACGTTCTACAGGCCTTCTGTTTTTTTACTCTCCATAGCCGATAAAAAGGGCTTGAACAGGTCTATGGGAATAGGAAAGAGCGTTGTCGAGTTATTTTCTGCGGCCACCTCACGCAGCGTCTGAAGATACCGTAGTTGTAAGGCCATAGGATATTTTTCAATGATGCCGGCGGCCTCGGCTAACTTGGTTGCCGCCTGAAATTCACCTTCAGCGTTTATAACCTTCGCCCGTCTTTCTCTCTCCGCCTCCGCCTGTTTCGCCATGGCCCGCTGCATCTCCACCGGCAGGTCTATCTGTTTTACCTCTACCGCGCTTACCTTGACCCCCCAAGGTTCGGTGTGCATATCCAGTATCCCCTGGATCTTTGAATTGATCTTTTCCCGCTCGGCCAGAAGATCGTCCATCTCGGCCTGGCCACAGACACTCCTTAGTGTAGTCTGGGCAAGCTGGGATGTAGCAAAAAGGTAATTCTCCACATCAATCACCGCCTTCATAGCGTCCATAACCCGGAAAAAGACCACAGCCGAGACCTTAACAGAGACATTGTCGCGGGTTATGATGTCCTGCGGCGGGACATCTAGGGTAACGGTGCGCAAATCCACCTTGCGCATCTTATCAATACCCGGAATAAGGATGATAAGCCCCGGCCCTTTGGCCCCGATAACCCGGCCCAGACGAAAGACTACGCCCCGCTCGTATTCGTTAAGAATACGCAAGGCGCTGGCAAAGAATAATACTGCAAAAAAGATTATCACCAAAAATGGAAGAGACATAAGACCCTCCTAAGATATTTTCTTCCTTTGAACCTTAAGTAAAAGCCGATCAACGGATACAACTTCTACGTCCGTACCTGCTTCCATCTGTTCGTTTGCTACGGCATTCCAGTACTCGCCGTGGACAAATACCTTACCCTTGCCGTTAGACCATTCTTTAATAACGCCTATCTCACCGATTAAGGCAGGCGTTCCGGTTTTGGGTTTTGCCCTGACTGCTCGTATAGCAAGGAAGGCCACGGTAATAAAGAAGACAGAAACAGCGGCAATGGTCGGAACTAATACCTTTACATCCGGGCGTATAGCCGGCTCACCACCTTGAAACAACATCATGGAACCCAGTACAAGGGCGATGACCCCTCCCAGACCGAGCAGCCCATAGCTGACAACTTTAATTTCGAGGAGGAAAAGCACGGCAGAGAGAAGGATTAACAGGACCCCGGCGTAGTTAACCGGCAGGGTCTGGAAGGCGAAAAAGGCCAGTATAAGGGAGATGGCCCCTATAGCTCCAGGGAAGATGGCCCCAGGATGGGCCAATTCAAAGTACAGACCGGCCAGACCGATCATCATCAGGATATAAGCAATATTGGGGTCAGCTATAAGGCGGAGAACCTTTTCACCAATGCCTTCGCTGAAGGTAATGACCCTGGCCCGGCTGGTATTAAATTTTACTATGCCGGTAGTGGTCTGGACTTCACGGCCATGCAACTGGATAAGAAGATCATCCATATCCCGGGCCATAAGATCAATGACCTTTAATTTGAGCGCATCTGTCTCGGTAATAGAAACGCTTTTGCGAACGGCGTCCTCGACCCAGCCGGCGTTGCGCCCCCTCTTTTCCGCAATGCTCCGGACAAAGGCCACCATATCGTTTTCCGCCTTGCGGGCCATCTCCTTATCCATATCCCTTCCGCCGATATTTACCGGATGCGCCGCCCCGATATTCGTCCCCGAGGCCATGGCGGCGATGTGGGCAGCGATCGTAATCATCACACCAGCAGAGGCGGCCCTGGCCCCGGCCGGCGAGACATAGACCACAATGAGCACAGGAGAGTTCAAGATACCTTTGACTATAGAGCGCATGGCCGTCTCCAGCCCGCCCGGTGTGTCCAGCCGTATGATGAGGCATTGCGCCTTATCTTTTTCCGCCTGCTCGATATGATCGATAATGAACTTAGCCGACCCTGGATTTATGCTTCCTTCCACCTCTATTACATGGATGGGGCCGGAGACTGTGGCGGTCGAGGCCGTAGCGTTGCTCAAAAAAAGACACAAGACTATGAAGACCACGCCGCCATATCTGATGATAATCATGGTGAACTCGTACTAAGGCAAAGTTTGGACGGCGCAGTAAAAAGCTCTTCGCCGCAGTGATCCGCCGGAGGCGGACAACGCAGCAAATGGATTTTTTACGAAGCCGTCAATCATAACGCCTGATATTCCTTTTGTATCATCTGCATATCTTCCCAGACCTCTCGTTTTTTAGCTGGGTTGCGCAGTAGATAGGCGGGGTGGTAGGTAGGCATCAACTTTACGCCCCGAAAGCTATGAAAACGGCCCCGCAATATGCCAATCGGCGCTGCTGTTTCGAGCAGGGCCTGGGCCGCCACGCTTCCCAGGGCACAGATCAGGCGAGGCCGTATAACCTCCAGCTGTTTAAGCACGAATGGCTTACATGCCTCTATTTCATCCGGCTCCGGGTTTCGGTTTTTGGGCGGCCGGCACTTGATGATATTGCATATATAGACATCCTCACGCCTCAGGTTTATGGCCCGGATGATCCGGGTCAAAAGCTGTCCGGCGGCGCCGACAAACGGTTCTCCCTGTATATCTTCATCCAGTCCCGGCCCTTCGCCTACGAATACTAATTTTGCCTGTTCGTTGCCCGCGCCAAAGACTATATTGGTGCGCGTCTTGTGTAGCTTACAACGCTCGCAATCGCCAAGCTCGCGGCGCACGTCAGCCAGAGTCGGTCGTTTCTCCTGGCCGATGTTTTCCTCTGAACCCCTTCCTCCTATAGGCGAGATGCCTGTCAATCCCCCCATACCCTCCTTTTTCAAAGGGGGGCTGGGGGGGATTATAACGGAAGACACGGGGGGATTATTTTCATTGCCTTTTGAGCTTCCCTCCAACATAACAGTTTCATACAGTACCTTACCGGATGACGCAGGCAAAAAACCCAGCCCCATAGCCTTGCGAAAGGAGAGGTAGTCTTTACATTGGGAGAGTATTTCCAGTATTTCTTTACGTTGGGCCTTCATACCTGGCGTTTAATGACTTTCTTATCCAATTTTTTCATTCCAAAACGGAGCCCATTGCTCCTTCGCTTCACGGCTTGCGCAGTAACCCTTTGCTATTTTCTTCGCATAACTTCTAAGACCTTATCTAAAATCATATAGCTTAGTTCTTCCTTATCGAGGAGGGGGGAATCGATTACCCCGCCATCCGCCGTAATGATCTTTACCTGGTTGGTATCAAATCCAAAACCGGCTCCGGGAGCGCTAATATCGTTGGCCACGATCAGGTCCAGATTTTTTTCCTGTAATTTTCGGCGCGCCTCAACTGCTAAATTTTTGCTTTCCGCCGCAAACCCTACTAAAAATTGCCGTTTTTTGCGCTTACCCAATTCTTTGAGTATATCAGGGGTGCGTGTGAGCTTGAGCGACAGATCCGGTGTCCCCTTTTTTAATTTTTGGGGGAGAACGGTCGAAGGTCCGTAATCAGCCACCGCTGCCGCCTTGATCACAATAGTGGCCCAGTCAAAACAGGACATGACCGCCTTGTACATCTCGGCCGCAGTGCGTACCGGCACGAACTCTATGCCCCAGGGTTTGGAAAGGCAGGTGGGGCCGCTGATAAGTACAACCTCCGCCCCCCGCCGTCTGGCCACGCGGGCCAGGCTGTAACCCATCTTGCCGGATGAACGGTTTGAGATAAAACGAACCGGATCTATAGGCTCTTCTGTCGGCCCGGCGGTTATCAAAATCTTCTGGCCCTGGAGGTCTTTTTTCTCAAGGGCTATCTTTACGGCCTCGCATATAGTGGACGGCTCGGCCAGACGGCCCGGCCCTTCATCTCCGCAGGCGAGGGGGCCGGTTTCCGGTTCAACAACCAGGTATCCGTACTTACGGAGCTGCTCCAGGTTGCCTTTTGTGGCCGGATGTTCGTACATGGCGCTATTCATGGCCGGACAGACGAGGATAGGTTTTTGGGCTGCCAGGACTATAGTGGAAAGGAGATCGTCGGCTATCCCATGGGCCATTTTGCCGATGAAGTTGGCCGTAGCCGGGGCGATTACAACGGCATCGGCCTGACGGGGGAGATTGATGTGCAGGGCCGGATCTGCCGGATTATTAAAGAGGTCCGTGTAAACGGGTTGGCCGGAGAGGGCATTGAATGTGGTGAGACCAACGAACTTACCGGCGCTTTCAGTCATCACCACGGTTACTGCCGCACCCTGCCGGGATAGTTCACGCACCAGTTCCACCGCCTTATAGGCGGCTATACTGCCCGTTACCCCGAGCAAAATCTTTTTAGAGGAAAGCGTAGAGAAGCGCATCATTTAAGGCCTCGACTGCCTCATAGGAAGCTGCCCCGTACCCGGTTCATGCAGGATTCCGACCCATATCTCTACCGGCGTGTTAAACGTCTGTTCACCAACGGTTATTACGCAGCCCTTGTTCGGCTTCTCAAAGGTAAGTACGGTATGGCGGTATTTGATGCTTCCTTTCAGTTGCCAGTTATCCTTGGCCATGTTTTTAAGGAAGAAGTCGATAAGTGAGGCCTGATCAACATAACCGTTGAATACCAGCACTCCGCCGCTAAAGGTGGAAGTGCTTACAACCATCGACTTCTGGGTATCAAGCTTTAGTTCCGGCGGTATGAGAACGTCATCGAAGTCGTAATATGTGGGTGAATTCCCGGTCTCGCCTGATTTTAGAGGGCCGTAGGAGTGTTTTTCTTCGGTGGCCGGCGGCGCTGTCGGGCTTAGTGTGCCCGCGCAACCCGGCATGACTATACAGATAAAAGACAGTAATAACAGCACCCTTAGTAAGGCTTTCCGCATAACCATAGTACCTCCCTTGGATTATCTACCTCAGTGTAAGACTCTCTTTAGCATATTTTACGATAGGTGAAAGGAAAAATTCTATTATTCTCCTTTTTCCTGTTTTGACTTCAACGGCTACGGTCATCCCCGGTGAGACCGGAACGTTTCTGCCATCAACCATTAAGCTTAATTTCTCCAGCTCCACCCTTATCTTATATACAGATCCGAGCTTTTCGTCTTCAAAGGCATCAGGGCTTATGGATGATACCCTCCCTTTGATAGTACCATACTTCTGGAAGGGGAAGGTATCAAGCTTAACCTCTGCCTCCTGTCCGACCTTTAAAAATCCTATGTCTTTATTTAAGGCCATGGCCTCTACTATAAGAGGCGTCCCAGCCGGGACAATCGTAACAATAGGCTGGGCCGGTGTTACCACTCCTCCGATGGTATATGAAGAAATCCCGTGTACAGTCCCATCAACCGGAGAACATAACTGCTCAAGCTCATATCTTTTTTTCGCCTTTATGACCTCTCCTTCCATAGCCGAAATAGTCTTTTCCCTTTCCACTATATCGCCGATTATCCCTTTCACCCTTTCCTTTTTAAAGGCATCCAGATTTTTTCTGGCCTCCTCAAGACTATCTTTAACCTGCCCTACCACCCTTTTCTGTGCCTCCAGTTCCTGCTCTGTAGAATATAACTCCCTTTGTTTGTCGAGAAGATCCATCTTTGGAATATAATCACGCCCGTAAAGATCCCTGAAGGCATTTTCCTGTTCTTTCAATATTACATAGGTCTTCTCAAGCCTTGTTAACATAGCCCCTGCGGCGTGGAGCGCATTCTCCCTCTGGGCAATAATGAGTGTCAGGGCATCTTCTTTGGCCTTGTATTCTGATTCCCTAACCTCTTTCAGTCTGGTCTGAAGTTGCCGAATACCGGCCGTGTCCCTCAAAGATTTTCTTGCGGCCACATTTTTGAGGTGGCCCTCTGATAAAGCTTCTTCAGCGTCCGTGCCGCTTAATTCTTCCATAAGCATTTTTTTATCAATCTGATAGATGGATAATGCTTTTACAGAGCTTGTCACATCCGCCTCTTTGATTGTAGGGTCAAGCTCTATCAGAATTTGCCCCGCCTTGATCCGCTGTCCTTCTTTCACATGAAGAGTCCTTATCACCCCTGTTTCTATTGGCTGTATAATTTTAATCCTTCCATCCGGGATAACCTTTCCCCTGGCCACTGCCACTACATCCACACGCCCCAGATATGACCAGGCAAAAGTTGAAAGGGTGATTATAAAAATCACCCAGATCAATACCCTATGCAGAGGAGAGGCCGGGGTTTCCTCTATCTCAAGGGCCGGGGGCAGAAACTCATATTCAAGGTTGTCCTGTTTAAATATAGTTTTGAGCCGTTTTATCATGTGAGTGGTAATCTTTTATTTTCCTCTATTCCCCTCTTTGGAAAAGAGGGGTTCGGGGAGATTTTATAAATCATACCTGTTTCAGGCTGTTATTATACGTAAGCATAGTTACTACCAAGAGTTTTCAAATCCCCCCTCGCCCCCCTTTGCTAACGGGGGGATAAGATGAGCCTTTAATTATTAAGCATTGCCCCCCCTTCCTGCTGGCTGTGTAGATAATGATAGAGTCCTCTCTTAGCCATCAGCTCATCATGGGCCCCTGACTCCACGAGTTCACCCCTGTCAATGACCATTATTCTATTTGCATGTCTTAATGTGGAGAGCCTATGGGCTATTATAATCACAGTCCTTCCCTGACATATCTTTTTAAGATTCCTCTGTATTATGCTTTCAGATTCATAGTCAAGGGCTGAGGTGGCCTCATCAAATATCAAAATTCTGGGGTTCATAAGAAGCGCCCTTGCTATGGCTACCCTCTGTCTCTGCCCTCCTGACAAGGCGGTGCCGTTTTCCCCCACCACGGTGTCGTATCCTTCGGGAAGTTCAAGGATAAACTCATGGGCGCCTGCCACCTGCGCAACCCTCACTATATCGGACATGTTTGCTGAAGGGTAATGTATGGCCATATTGTCCCTTACACTCCCGTTGAAAAGAAAGTTTTCCTGGAGCACAACTCCTATCTGTCTTCTCAGCCATGCAGGATCGGCCAGGGATATGTCCACTCCGTCCACAAGTATTCTGCCTGATTCAGGGACATAAAGCCTCTGGATGAGTTTCGCGAGAGTGCTCTTTCCCGAACCACTCCTTCCTACAATCCCCACAACCATACCCGGTTGTATTTCAAACGAAAAATTTCTCAACACCTCCGGGCCATCCATTCGATACCTGAATCTCACGCTCTCAATCTTCACATGCCCCTTTATGGCCGGAAGCCTTGCCTTGGTGGGATTTATGGCCGGTTCAGGCGTTGTATTGAATATGTCTCCCAGTCTCCTTATAGAAAGCCCTGCCTGCTGGAATTCCTGCCACATTTGAACCAGCCTCAGCACCGGATCGCTTACCCGGGCCGAAAGCATCTGGAAGGCTATAAGCTGCCCCACGGTTAATCTTCCGTCAATTACCAGGTGGGCCCCAACCCATAAGATCAGTAAATAGGATGTCCGGTTGATAAATTGACCTATTGCGCCGGCGCTTCCTGATAATTGATAGGTTTTAAAGCCTGCCCTTATATAGCTCGAAAGCAGTCCTTCCCATTTCTTCCGGACCTCCGGCTCAAGCGCAAATGACTTTACGGTCTGAACACCGCTAACCGCCTCCACCAGGTATGACTGGGCATCCGCTCCCCGGTTGAATTTCTCGTCAAGTCTATGCCTGAGCAGGGGTGTGACCACTGCGGAGAGCGCCGCAAAAAAGGGGAGGGCGGCCAGGGCAACCAGGGTTAAGGTCGTACTGTAGAAGAACATCACTATTACAAATACTGCTATAAACATAGCATCCAGAAGAGAGGTAAGTGGCGCTCCGGTGAGAAAGTGCCTGATGTTTTCCAGTTCCCTTACTCTGGCCACCGTATCCCCGACCCTTCTCACTTCAAAATATCTGAGCGGAAGGGAAAGCAGGTGTTTGAATAACCGTGTTCCGAGGCTAACGTCTATCTTGCTTGTGGTATGGGTGAATACATATGTCCTTAATATGTTCAACACAGCCTCAAACAAGGCGATGGCGACGAGCCCTATAACCAGGACATCAAGGGTGGTAAGTCCTCTGTGCACAAGGACCTTATCGATTATTACCTGGGTGAATATGGGGGTTACGAGGCCAAATATCTGGAGGACCAGCGAGGCGATCAGCACCTCGGAGAGAGGCTTTCTGTATTTCCATATCGTGGGGATAAACCATTTTAGACCGAAGACTTCCTCCGATCCCGGAAGATTGGTGCCTCTGCATGATAAAAGTATTATCTTTCCTTCCCATCGTGACAAGAACTCTTCTTTTTTAAGAATCCTTGGTTTGGTCTCTACAGGGCGCAGTACCAGCAGTTGTTCCGCATCTGCCTTTGCGAGTATTATATATTCATTATCTTTAAATTCAGCGATGGCCGGGAGGGGAAGTCTTTGGAGCCTTTCGTACTCTACGGTTGCCGTCTTTGCCTTAAACCCAAGCTCTTTTGCAGCCCTGACTATATCGGTAGTAGTCATGCCCTCATTGCCGATGGCAAAGGCATGCTTCAACTGGGCAGAGTCTGCGGCTACGCCATGATACTTTGCAATCATGACCAGACAGCTTAACCCTGTATCGATTTTCTGTGTACCGTCACCCTGAGCCTCTGTCCGAGGCTCAGGGTTGAGAAGGTCTTCTTTTGGCTTCTCCATGGAGACTATGGCTGTGGTGGTGTCCAATACTGGGCGAGTATCTGTTGTACATCCTGCGGTCTGTCTTGTATAGCCTGGCTCCAGCTTATGCCTGCCTCTGTACTGAATGTGGCCATAGCCTGTATAAGCTGTCCAACCTGGCTGTTGAGTAAAGCGATTCCATCAGCCGTCTGGAATACTTCGGTCTGATAATTTGTACTTAACGACCAGTTTTGTATGGCTATCTGGTCCGTCGTACCGTTAACCGTTACATTTAGATTATACCCTGATTGCGCGAATATTAAGTCCAATGGATTTAAATCAAATTGAACCGTATCTGTATTACCTGGAGTCGCATCGTAGTCGGAGATGATGTCCTGGCCGCTGCCCAGGCCGAACCGGTAGGTATCGTTGCCGGTCTCTCCGGACAGGGAGTCGTTGCCGGCCCCGCCATCCAGGACGTCGTTCCCGGCGCCGCCGAAGAGGCTGTCTGTGCCGTCACCGCCGTAGAGGGTGTCATTGCCTGCATAGCCATAGAGGTTGTCATTGCCCTCATAGCCGTATATGGTATCTCCGACACTGGAGCCGTAAAGGGTCTCAGTATTTATCGTCCCATAGACCTTATAGCCCATAGCATCCAGGTCGGCCGGGGTCAGAGTCGTGCCGTCGGCAAACTTAAACTGCTCTATCCTATAGGCGTCACCGGTGAACCAGTTTGGAAGGGTCAGGGAGTCGGTGGTGCCCTGGATATTTATCTTAAGGGTAGTGCTTGCCTTTACCAGCTCCAGGTTCGCTACAGTGATACCTGCCCCAAACTCTATGGTGTTAACGTCAATATTGGTCGCATCGTAGTCGGAGATGATGTCCTGGCCGCTGCCCAGGCCGAACCGGTAGGTATCGTTGCCGGTCTCTCCGGACAGGGAGTCGTTGCCGGCCCCGCCATCCAGGACGTCGTTCCCGGCGCCGCCGAAGAGGCTGTCTGTGCCGTCACCGCCGTAGAGGGTGTCATTGCCTGCATAGCCATAGAGAACATCGTTGCCCTCATAGCCGTACATGGTATCTCCACCCGTAGTACCATTTAGAGTCTCAGTCGCTACTGTGCCGGTGACGGAGTACTTGCCTACAGTATCAACGATCCACGCCAATTCCTCACTTTGCAGGGCGAAGGGAGAGCGAAATGTCATAAAATCCATCATATCTTCGGCAGCAAATCCCCTGAGGGTGCGTACGAATTCAGAAAGAGACTCTTTACCGGCTTCAGGATTGAGTGTGAGCCGATTTTGTATCTCGGCAGCCACAGCGGTCAGATCACCCTTGACGTTTTCCGTCGCCTCATCCCAGGTGTACGTAACCATGCCGTAAAGGTCTTTTAAATGCGTCTGGGCCATAAGTTGGGCACGAAGCATCTCGAATAAACCACGGTAGGCTTGATTCAGGAGTACAGTCGCAGCTGGGCCCGTTGCCCCCGCATAGGTCTCCCCAAATAACGCTCCCATGGCTGCCAGTTTGCGGGCATCGCCAAACCAGGACTGGCTGGCCGGATCGACCCCATCGCTCCCGGTCCATTTAAAGAGAATTTGCTCCGTTAAACTATCACGGACATTTGGATCCGTCTCAGCCACAAAATTTTCAACCAGGGCCTTTAATTCTCCGCTTGTATCCCTCACCATGGCCTGTTGCAGGTCATAGACATTGCCGTATCCCTGCAAGTCTGGAAGTGCGGCTATCTCCGGAGGCACATCCAGCCATTCCGTGGCAATGGTATAGGCCTTATCCGACTGGAACCAGACATCGGTGGCCGTTCCGGTAGTGCCGTCTGTCTTGGTAAAACTGCCCACCTGCCGGTGTTCATTTCCTTGAGCATCTATAAGGGTTGAATCGACGTAGCCTGTATTGATAGATTGAATTCCGAGTTCATCCAGGGTGTGGAACTCATCGGCAGCGCTAAAACCATCTCCGTCCACATCCTGCCATACCTTCAGACCGGTCCAGGCCGCGTCACCGGCATCTATCTTACCGTCCAGATTGTCATCCAACTCTGCTAATGCTTGAAAGCCGTTAGCGGCTGTGGTCCCGTCATTTAAAAGGGTTTCATTCCCGAATAATTCTTTGCCTGTATCAATCGTACCGTTTCCGTCTCTATCCGTAACCAGAAGCCCATCATCAGCCCCTGCCCAGCCAGTCTGCTCCGCAAACCCATTGCCGTCCTGGTCAAAATAGGCCCCATCTTTGACATTGGCCGTCTCCACCCCATCTCCATCTAAATCCAATACGATGGGGCTGATTGCTGGGGTGGTGGCAGCGGCGGTGTAGAGTTGGCTTGAAAGTTCTATGCCTGGATCCAAAACGTTAGTTGAAGTACTACGAGGCTTGTTAAAAGGGAGATCATATCCACCTAATTCCATTAAGTAGTTTGTTACAGGAGTTCCATTACCATCCTCAGGAATATATGTACCGTTAGACTCGAGAAATTTTTTCAATTCGCCAACACCCACCAAATGTGCTCCTGCCAAAAGGCCAGATTCTGTAATTTCTACGCCACCAATATTTTGACCAATGTATTTGTTCAAATCGAGAGCTTTGATGTATTTCAATATTTTTTCGTGATAAGCTCTTATAGCGTTTTCCTGTGCTTGAGGATTGGCCAGAAACTCATCCATACTGGAGATACCATCTTTATCTGTCCATGTGCCTACCCAATCGTTACTTTTTGTGCCGTCTTTTGTATAATACCCAGCATCGATTAAAGCCGCTTCTCCCATTTGGTACTTGCCGAGATAACCAATAGGGTTAATTTCATTGTACTGGCCACTTGATTCAAGATTCCCGAGCTTCTCTAAAAATTGACTATAGGTTCCCATGTTTTTCTCCCTTTTATTTTACAGAATCATTTTGCATAACAGCCTTATACTTATTACCATTCCATTCATAAATAAACTTACCTATGATTATGTCATTCCATCCTAATTTTTTGCTGTTTAAAACACCGGCTATATCTTGTTGTCCTTTTTCATCAATAGGAATGTATGGAACAATAGGGGGACCGATCTCTTTTAATTTGCCTTTGATGTTCATGTAAATTTTAAAGGAACAATTACCCTTAGCTCCACAGAAATATGGATGAACGAAGTAAGCAAAAATTTCATTATCATGGTCTCCGTTGAGATCCTCTAAAGCTATAAAGATTTCAACTTCATCTTCACCAACTAATTTCGATTCCTTAATATCTTTTGCGTTCAATTTTATAACTAAATTACGTTCATAAGAAAACCCCGTATCTGTAAATATCAGCCACTTAACTTGCGTTATATTCTGAGATCCAGCCTGCGTGAATTCTTTTGCATTGCCTGTTTTAACCTCGGCAAAACCGTATCCAATTGCCGTTGCAAAAATTAAAAAAAACACGAGAGCGCTTGCTAAAGTTTTAATTGCCTCATATTTTCTCCTCATAAATTATCCTCTGATCTTTCCATGCATTATAGTATCTTTCACCTTACAATTCCGCACCCTTACCCTCTGCCAGTTCCTGTTTCACCGTCGGAATTTGGCGAGTATATAATAGATCATAAAGGAATGTCTATCCTGATTCTATCTCGTCAATAAAAATTTCCGACCGTCGGTCTTATTCTCGGCCAATACTCTACTGCCTATCCGCATCCCTGACCATAGCCTAGTGCAGGTCATAGACGTTGCCATAGCCCTGCAAGTCCGGTAGGGCGGCTATCTCCGGCGGCACATCAAGCCATTCGGTGGCAATGGTGTAGGCCTTATCCGACTGGAACCAGACATCGGTGGCCGTTCCGGTGGTACCGTCTGTCTTGGTAAAACTGCCGATCTGACGATGCTCATTTCCTTGGGCATCTATAAGGGTTGAATCAACGTAGGTTGTGCCAATAGACTGAATGCCGAGTTCATCAAGGGTACGTAATTTATGAGGGGACGTTCGTGCAGAACATTCATAACGTCGCAAGGTAACTGACTACGTCAGGTGGTCTGAAGGATACCGACCGGGTTACGCATGAATTCGTCACGCCTAGATACCTGGCCACATCGGCACCCGAATATCCCAGCTCTCTTACCGCAACCCATGAGATAATCCACCGGGCCTTCACCACAGGATGCCTTCGACTTCCGGAACGAAGCTCACCAAGTGACACATCGTGTTTTTTGCATACTGCTTCAGCCAGCTTATCAATATCCATTCGCTGCCCGGATAGCCGCAGGTTCCTCTTCACCAAGTCATCAAGACCGGATACAACTTCCTGCACAAACTCACTATCTCCAAGAATCCGCTGGTCTGATGCCTGCTTTTCACCGCGTCCTCTGAGAGACACAACCTCTGACCAGCCCCCCATGCTCCTGATCAATCCCCCGCCGACCAGCTCCGGTCGTCTTCCTAATGGTATGCCCTCTTCGATATATTTCAGGTAATTCCGCCGGCGGGTACTGCTGTTGCCAAAAAGAGCTAAGACATACTCACACTCCTGCCATTCCCTTTTAGTCTTGCCCATCAGGGCGGAATGGCCTGACCAGGGACAGCGGTTCAATTCGTCAATATCTTTAACTATTCCAGCTCTCAATAAGTTTAGATGAATGTAACGCACCAATTCTCTCAGGTAAGGGTCTTCCTGGCACACTATAGATTTATAGCGGTTTTGAAAAAGATGCCCGTGCCTCCGGTGCCGTTTATTGAAATTGACTACGTATCCGGTAAGTAGTTTTCGCATACTTGTAGCTAAAGGGAGGTTTTTCGTCCTCAGTAGGAGATGAAAATGATTGGGCAGCAATGCCCAGGCAAAAACGTCTATCGCTCCTTCTTGTACAAGTCTGGCCACCCGCGCGATGAAGTCGACTCGATCGCCGTCGTTCAGAAAAATCTTTCTTTTTTCTATACCCCGCCCGATGACATGGTGCAGAACACCGGGCGCATCCAGTCTCGCTAATCTTGGCATGGGTTTCTATATCTCACAAATCCACCAGCTTGTCAAGCACGTTCTGCACGAACGTCCCCATTTAAGACATTTACAGAAAAGCTCTTTGCCGTTGTTATCTTTAAAGGAAGGTATTTAAACGTCCGAACGCTCAAATTATCTTTAAAATCAAGTCGTTAAGCCCCTTGCGCTCCGACGTCTGATTGCGATGTGCGGGGTGGCCGATGGCAACAATCGCCATCAATTCCAGGTGCGAAGGCAGGGAAACTATTTCGCGCACCCGGTCTTTGTTTTTTAATATTTCTCCCAACCAGACCGCCCCCAGACCCTGGGCATGGGCGGCCAGCAACATGTTTTGTAAACAGGCCCCGATAGCCTGGAAGTCCTTCAACTCATGGTACATGGCCTTACGGTCCAGTAATACGGCGATGATGACGGGTGCGGTCTCAATTATGGAATGGTACCGGGTTTGCCCGGCTATTTCTTCCTTTGCTTTTGCATCTTTGACCACGACGAAGCGCCAGGGCTGATTATTCAATCCGGACGGGGCCCAACTGCCGCCTCGGATTATCTCCATTATCTGTTGTTCATCAACCGGCATAGGGCTGAAATCCCGTATGCTGCGCCTTTCGTAGATGGCTTTTAATACCTCATTGTTCATCTGAAAATCCCTTTTTTAACCACAGGGTACACAGAGAAAATTAGCGCGGGAAGACCCCGACTACCAAGGGTATCCTGGCCTGGAGACCTTTTAGGCTAAGCTCTCCGGTATAATTTGACATCTGGTATCCGTAGTGCGTGTAATTCAGGCCTGCGGTTCTGATACAAAGCTCAGCCGCCATGCCGCCGTCCAGGTTTAAGGCGTATTCGATGTCCAGCGGCAATTTTTTTAAGAAGTGGGCCAGATCATAGAGCGTAAAGTACGTCTCTTCGGTATGCACTACAATTACGCAGCCATCTTTAGTTGTACAGATAGCCGTGCGGCTGGCCCTGAGATCGCTCTGATTTACCCGGACAACGCCATTTTTGTCTATGAGCATGGGAAAAGATTGCAACCCCTGGCTCCAGGGCAAGTTGTTAGATACCAGACTCATTTTCGTCAGGTCAAGGATTGCGGCCTGCGGTGAATTATTTTTTTGAGGTTCTGCCACAAACATACCCTTCATATAGCGATTCCGGACATGGCCTTTAATCTGACCGTCGCTTATAATTAAGCCGCACGGGTCGAAGTTCTCGCGGAAGTAACTTCCATTAAAGATAACACTGGCGCCCGTGACCGCCTGCCACTTTTCTATAGTCTTGACATTCTTATCATGCAGGACCCGAAATCTGTTCTTCTTCGGGTCTATTTTGACCAAAACCAACGTTTCCACCTTTTGTCTTTCTTTATAGATAGCTACTTTCGCAAACCAAAGGCCAGGCCCGATTTCTTGATAGTTAAGCGGGGTATAAGTAACGGGTGACGCCGCCCAGGTGGTTCTCAGGAGTAAAACGACAAGCAAAAAGCAAGCGGATAGAAAGATGGAATATATGCGTTTTCGCATGTGTAAACTTATAATACGCAGGGAGGGGAGTTGTCAATTTAATAGATTTCTTGCAGAAACGGGAAAGGGCGCCGTCAAGGCGCCCTTTAATCAAGTGTGTATTTTCGTAATCTGTGGACTAAAAATAATGCGTCAGGGCCGCGCCCAGGCCATAATCCGGGCTGCCGTCAGACAGGCCTTTTGTTACATAAACTGAGGCCTTGTTATCTTTATCTATAATATACCCTCCGCTTAAACTGATTTCTAACGGGCTGTCAGATTCGGCCGAAGCGCCTTCTGCGGCATAGATAGAGACCGACCCTTTAAAAGCGGTAGTGCACTGATGGCTCACGCCGGCCGTCATAGAGAAGAAATTATCCAGGTCTATCCCGCCGGGTGATCCGATGATATTATACTTTGCGTTTCCAAAGAGTGTCCATTTGTTGATTCTTTTGTCCAGGCCAACGCCTAAGCAGTAGTCATATTCACCTGTGCCCAGGCCCTTTTCCTCATCGGCGGTAGGAAACTTGATGCTTGCCAGGGCGTAGATGGCCGGTGCATCAGACGTCTCTCTAAGCACCGTGTAGCTTCCGCCGAGGCAGATGTCCCCAAGTCCGCTGTGAGAGGCGGTGTCGATATACTGTTCCGTAATTTTGCTTTTACCGCCGGTCAGGTTTTTCTTCACGCGGATTGGTTTCCCGGCCACGGTGACGGCAGTGCTGGCGCTCTGGTGTATATACGGGATGCTAAGATAAAAATCCCATAGCTGGCTGGGTGAATAGCCGAAAGTAAAGGGTACGGTATATGTGTCTGTGTCTGTGTCTGTTCCATAATCGCCGGTATAAAAGTTAAAACCGATCTCAGCGTACAGTTCATCGGTAGTTGAAGTCTGCCCGTAGGTTATCCCGGTCCCACATAAAAGAATCGCTATCACCAGCCCCACCAGCCACAACCTAATGTTATGAGTCATGCCTTTCTCCATTAATCTGAATTCGTGCTAAGATTAACCACAGAGCACACAGAGAAACAGGATATATTACTTAGAGCCGCTTGACCTGTTCAAAATGTTCAAATTGTCTCCTCAATTACCGTCCCCGGCCGCCCCCACCGCGCGGGCCGGAGGGAAAACCGGTTCCTGCCTTGTTTTCAATCTCGTTACGTATTTGATTCCCTTTCTGTTCCGTGTCGCAGCTCTTTTCCCTCAACCGTTCCCTGGTTTGAGTCTTTTCCTGTGTTTGTTTTCGTACCTTTTCTTGTACCCGCTCCCGTACTTGTTGTTTTTCCTTTTTAGCATAATTGCTTGAAAAACGGTCTGTCCGGCCGCCAACGAAGGTGCCGGTGCTTTTCATTTCCCTCACCACCGGGCCAAGTTTTACCCCTAGATCCTTGGCTACTACCCCCCATCCGGTAGTTCGGTCGCCTTTGCTCCTGAGGTCTAATACCTTCTGATATGCGGCGTCATAAGTGGGATAGGTTGCCGGGTCTTTTTCATATAATTCGGCAGCTAGCGCTCCGGCTATCATGGTCTCTCCGTGGCCCATTTTTAAATCCCGGGCGGCTGTGACTGATTGTGAAGGTTCCCTTGCCCCCCAATTTTCGAAAACCGCATTTATCCTTACATTAGCTTCTGTACCCCTGCCCGATTTTGTTGTCAACTGGTTTATTTGGTCGGCCTCGGTTCTTAGTTGCGTTTCCTCATCTACGGCCATTGCCGTAAATGACCATAAGAATGCTAACGCCAAGGTTGCTACAATAAAGCATAGTCTTTTCATGGTGTTATCTCCTGTCACTTTCTATTAACATTGTTTGTCTTAATATGGGTAGTTAGTGTTCATCCGGAAACTACCGTTTCCGGCTTCACGCTTTCAGCGATCAGCGATTAGCTGTCAGCAAAAACCCAAGACAAACAACACATTAAGCTGAACGCTGATAGCTCGTCCGGAATTTTTTGGTTTCCGGACGAACAATCGTTAATCGCCGTGTCGCCCGTGTTTATGTGATTTATGCGTCTTTTTGGAGGCCTTTTCGTGTTCCTTCCAGTGCTTTTTTAATTGTCCGTAGGGAATCCTTTCATGGCCTGGTGGTATATGCCTGTAGCTGGGCGGCACGTGTACAATTGCAGTAGGCACGGCACGGCGCGCGATGTGTCTCCAAGGCCCGTTATAATGAGTAGCCCGATACCAGCGCTCCCGATATGGCCTGTACCAGTAGCCGCGATGAAAGAAAATATCCACTTCAATATCCGGGTCGAAATAGACCGGAGATCCCGGAATCATGACCACGGCGGGCGGGGACGAAATGACAACCGACGGGAGCGGCAGGCCTATGTTGACGCTGACATCTACTTCAGCGCGGCCTTTGGCCGGATAAAATAAAAAAAGGGACATAATGATGAGACCTGAACCAAGCATAAAACTTTTTCTAACTGTCATAATAGCTCTCCTTTTGGATTATCGTCTGTCTAGAACTCAACCACAGAGGACACAGAGAAAATAAGAATATCAGCAAGTTATAACAGCTTTTGGCTTCTTCTCTCTGTGATCTCCTAATATTATCGCCTCCAGAACTGCTTTCACTAATAACAGTTCAAGCTGTTTAAACTGTTCAAACGGTTGAAATCGTTTTTTCGCTGTACTTTGTGGTTTGTTTTTTTAAAATTCGACGTTAAATTATTAAAAAGGTTTACCGGGTCAGGCAAAAATAAAAATGCTAAACTTTTTTCTTGCATTGGCCGTAAAAATCTTATAACAAAAAGCGCTTTGGAATACATTAAAAACTACCCGGCAACAAGGACAGATAATTGCACGTTAAACAAACACATAGAGGAAAGAGGCCTATGCAGTGTGATCGCCTGAAAAAGCTGGCCAGGGATTGGAGTGACCAAATAATCGAGGATGCTCTGGCGCCGGCTAGAATGGTAGAGTTTGCGATTCGTCATATCAAAAGTTGTCCTGTGTGTCAGGCAGACCCAACGGTTAGTATTGAACAGGCCAAGGTAAGAAAGATACTCGCGCCTTTTATAAGCGCCCGGGATCCACAAAAGGCGGCGCGTTTTGAAGATATACTTGCCATTTACGCTTATGCAGGTTATGAAGAAGAGCCGGAGATTGAAGAGAAGGCACCCGAAGAAGAAATAGAAGAGGTCGAAGAGGAAGAAATCTGATTTGTGACTCTGAGTTAAAATTTTGTGAAGGAGGTTTAACTTAAATATGGTAAAGATCGCTGTCCCTTCCAATTTTCCAGGAGGGCTTGAAGCCGGGCTCTCCGGACATTTCGGGCACTGTGATGTCTATACGGTAGTGACAATAGATGAGACAAAGATCCAAGATGTGGAAGTGATACCCAATGATGGGCATGAGCCTGGCGCCTGTCTGGCTCCGGTTATGCTTCTGGCCAGAAACGGGGTACAGGGGATTATCTCCGGCGGTATGGGTATGCGACCACTCCTGGGATTTAAACAGGCGGGTATTCGCGTCTTTTTGTATCGTGAGGGCGGCCAGGTAAAAGATGCCCTGGATGCCCTGCAGGCCAACAAGCTGCCTGAATTTACCGACCAGCATACCTGTGCAGGCCATGGACATGAGAGCGCCTGCGGGAATCATTGAGAGGCAGGAGCAAGACCGGACTCTTCCCAAAATATTAACTAGTTTTCATCCGGAAACTGTCGTTTCCGAATGAAAGCCCTCAGCGATCCGCTTTCAGCCGTCAGCAAAAAAATAAGACAAACAACATCTTAAGCTGAACGCTGAGAGCTGAGTGCTGATTGCTCAGCCGGAACTTTTGGATTTTCGGGTGGAAACTAAAGAATTTTACTTAAATGGATCGGGATGCAGCAGGCACGCCACCGGCGTATCTTAGAATTGACAGCCTGCCGTCTTTAGCGTTATAAATCGGCATGGCCGAACGCCCCACCTTATTGTATCTTATTGATGCCCATTCCTACGTCTACCGGGCCTATCACGCCATCTCGCATCTTTCTACGTCTCAGGGCCTGCCTACAAACGCCATTTTCGGCGTAACCAACATGCTGCTCAAGGTGCTGCGGGAGAAGAGGCCCGAGTATCTGGCTATGGTCTTTGATGCCCGGGGGCCTAAGTTTCGGCACGCTCTGCTGGAGACGTATAAGGCCAACCGCCCAGCCATGCCGGATGATCTATCTATCCAGATACCTTATATAAAGGATATTATTCGGGCAGAAAATTTGCCTGCTTTTGAACTGGAAGGTTACGAGGCCGATGATCTCATAGCGACCATAGTCAAACGCCTGGCCTCTGACGAGCACAGGATCGTCATCGTCTCCGGCGATAAGGACCTGCTGCAGCTTGTTTCTCCGTACGTAACCATCTGGGATCCCATGAAGGATCGCCGGATAGACATCGAGAACCTGCGCAAAGAATATGGCCTGGAGCCCGGGCAGATGGCTGACGTCTTCGCCTTAGCCGGTGACGCAATTGACAATGTCCCCGGTGTCCCCGGCATCGGTCCCAAGACGGCGTTAAGCCTCATACAAAGATACCGGTCCGTAGAAAACCTCTTTACCTCTCTGGAGAGTATTGATAAGTCTAAATTACGGGAAAAATTGACCACTTATAGGGAACAGGCCCTCCTTTCCAAAGAACTCGTAACGCTGCGTGTTGATGTCCCATTAGAGATTGATCTTTCCATGCTAAGGGTCGGCCCCCCGGATCCGGCCGCCTTAAGAGAGCTGTTTGCCGGGTTGGAATTTACAAAGTTTCTGAAAGAACTGGAGCTGGCAGATGCCAAGGTCAACGACGACGGGCAGCAGCTGGCGGCCAAAGTTCAGTCGGTCGACACGGGAGATGCCTTAGCCGGAATGCTTTCGAGGCTTGAAGGCGCTGAAGGTTTTAGCCTGACGGTTGTAGGCACATCGCCGGATCCGATGCTGGCCGATATTTCTGGCATAGCCCTATGTATAGAACCGCCGGAGGCCTTTTATATCCCTTTACCGGATGTAAATTTTAAATCATCGGCTATCGATGGGATTGCTGCCTTCTTGCGAGATAGCTTGCGGGTTAAGGCCGGTTACAATCTGAAATATGATCTTATTCTTTTACAAAGAAACGGCATCCCTGTCTCAGGTCCTTACTTAGATGTGATGATCGCCGCCTATCTTCTGGACCCCTTGGGCCGCTCCCGGAAGGCGGATAGTTTAAAGATGCTGGCGGAACATTATCTAGGCGTCCATCCGGGTGATTTGGGCGGCCAGGCCATCTCTTCTGCCTGTGCTGCCGCCGGGATTATAGCCGGACTATCCAGCCACTTATTGCCGGATCTGGAAGAGAGGGACCTATATAACCTTTTTTGTGAGGTAGAAATGCCTCTTCTCGAAGTCCTGGCGGGAATGGAGATGACGGGCGTCAGGATCGATCTCGCCTTTCTGGCCAGGATGTCTGGGGAGCTTGATGCACAACTATCTGATATTAAAAGCAAAATTTTTGCGACAGCGGGTTGTGAATTCAACATAAATTCCCCAAAGCAGCTCGGAGAGATACTTTTTGAGAGATTAACCTTGCCCCGTCTGAAGAAGACGAAAAAAACCGGCTCTTATTCGACGGAAGCTGGCATACTGGAGGATCTCGCCCTTTATCATCCCTTGCCAGGGCAGATTTTAACCTATCGCAACCTGGCAAAGTTGAAATCTACATACGTGGATGCACTGCCTAAACTGCTTAATCCGGCCACCGGAAGGCTTCATACCTATTATAACCAAGCGGTTACGGCCACAGGCCGCCTGAGCAGCAGTGAACCCAATCTCCAGAATATACCCATCCGTTCTGAGGAAGGACGGCAGATACGCCGGGCCTTTGTTACCGACCCCGGCCGGGTATTGCTATCTTTTGATTATTCGCAGATAGAACTGCGCATTCTGGCCCATTTTGCCCGGGATGAGGGCCTTATAAGGGCATTTGCAAAGGGGGAAGACGTGCACACCATGACTGCGGCGGAAATTTTCCACGTCTTTCCGCAGATGGTCACGGCCGAGATGCGCCGCGTGGCCAAGACGATCAATTTCGGCGTGGCTTACGGCATGAGTCCCTTTGGTCTCGCGCAGGAACTCAGGATCGGACAAAAGGAGGCCCGGTCTTTTATCGATGCCTATTTCGCCAGGTATCGGGGTGTGGAAAATTTTATAAAGGAGGCTGTCGCCTCCGCACGGGAGAAGGGTTATGTCCGGACCCTGCTGGGCCGTCTCCGGCAAATTCCGGACATCAACAGCCGGAATAACGCCGCCAGACAGTTTGCGGAGCGTACAGCCGTTAATACCCCGATTCAGGGCACAGCGGCAGATATAATTAAGGTGGCCATGATCCAGGTGCACGACGCCCTGGGCACAGGCGGTTATGGAGCGCGTATGATTATGCAGGTCCATGACGAATTGATCCTGGAGACCCCGGAGAAAGAGGCGGCTGAGGTAATCCCTCTCGTCAGGGAAAAGATGGAAAAGGCCGTGACCTTATCTGTGCCACTGGTGGTCAATGTCCGCTCAGGGCATAATTGGGCCGAACTGGAATGAGGTAGCCGGTGGTCAGAAGCGGTATATCTGGACAGGCTGAAGGCTGATGGCCTCGTAAAAAAACCTTTTCACCGCTGAGCACGCAGAGTCCGCAGCGAAAAACTATAATCCATTCAATATGTTATCTCGGCGTTCCCGGAGACCTCCGCGGTAAATAGCTGAACGCCGTGTAATCATTAACCTTTCTCATTGACCGCCCGGAAAGCCCCTATTTTATGGGCCTATAACACACTGTTTTTACTAAATATTGTATCAACCAAATTTTTTTATACAACATGTTGTTTTTTTCTTGACAAAGGAGTGTGCTTATTCTAAAAGGTTTTAACTCACTGTAAGGACTGTTCCTAATGGGTAGCGGAACGATATTGATTGTCGATGATGACTTGGGTGTGTTAAGCACCCTGAGCGAGATATTGGAAATGGAAGGTTATTCTACCATTGCCCAGGCCGCTAACGGACTGGAGGGATTGGAAAAGTACAAGGAACTCCACCCCGACCTGGTATTGATGGATATGGATATGCCGGTTATGGATGGGTATGAGTCCTCGCGGGAGATAAAGGCATTTGATCCGGACGCTAATATCCTGGTCTTAACCGGTAACCCCACCGCCATCCAGGCCAAAAAGACCCTGGAAGAAGGCTATGCCGTCATCCTCTTAAAAAAACCGGTCAAATGGGCCGAGCTTGGCCGGGTCATCCGAAGCCACTGCACTATTGCTGCGTAAATTTTGTGTAACTACTCAGCCGCCGATCTACGCTGATCATCACTGATATTTTTTCTTTTATTATCATATACAGTATCCGTTCACCGTTGTCCGTAAGAACCTGAAAAGTTTTTTTCGGTGAACGGTGAACGGTTACAATATCTGTGATTTCTTTGTATTTAAACCTATCTGCGTTCATCTGTGTGAATCTGTGGTTGAATAGTTACATTTTTGTTTAAAAAGCCAACACCAAACTATGTACCTTCCCTGTTTTCAGCTCTTTTAACTGTAAGCGTAGCTCCTTAGCTGCCTTGGCCTCTCCCGGAAAGAAGATAAAGCCGTGCGCTATTTGTCCGGGCGGGATAGCGTTATTTTGCAGGGTCTTCTTTTCCAGGTCATCCATTATGCGGTAGCGGGTCTCCTGAGAGCCATAGGCCTGCGTCCCGCCCAAGGTGGCGCCGGCGGCCGCGCCCACAGCCGCTCCTTTGCCTATAGCCGCGCCTACATTTTCACCGGTCACAATGCCTACCGCCGCCCCGATAATGGCGCCGGCAGCGCCGGCCAGGAAGGCATGTTTGGTTGCACCGGCGCCGATTTCGCCCAATTCGGTCTTCTTTGCGACCCGTTCATAGGCCAGCCTGCTCTCCATGACCGGCCAGAGGTTATGCTCTTTGTCGATTAAGTAGGTATGCGTGGGGTCTATGAGAAGGGATTTACTGCCCTGGTTGTCGAAGACAACCTGCACCGGCAAGAGTCCGGCTCCCCGGATGTCAAACCCGAAGGCCTCCTGCGCGGTATTAGAGTCATCGTAGGCCACGGCCGCCACTTTAGCGCCATCTACAGCCTGGACATTGTGATATGCCTCCGGCATCTTAAAAGGGACGATACGGGTCTCGTACCGGGCACAGCCCGAGACCAGGATTAGCGCCGACACCATTATTAACCAAGGCAATCGTTTCATAGGGATACTCCTTTGAACATAGTGTATAAAAAGGAGCGTATAGCGATTAGCGATTATTGTCAAGGTCTCACCTTATCCCAAATCCAACGCCTATTCCCATCCTTTACTTCCGACCCCTGACTTCTATCTTCGTAACACGTTAGCTGTTTGAAACTGTCCTACAGTCAGAAAAAGCTATTAATCAGGAACTCACGAACTCATGAAAAAACAGAGCAACCAGAAGCCGAACTGCTGAAAATCAATTTCTCAAAAATACTTTCCTGATTTCTTGAGTTCCTGATTGAAGCTCCCCGCAGCTTGCTGCGGGGAATCTCCGTATGCAAGGTAAAATGCATCATATTCACTCGCTAACCCCGCTACAAGCAGCGGAGAATGCGCTCGCTATGCATGCAAACGTCTTCCTGAATTCTTTCAAGCCCTCTCCTTCCTGATTTCCTGAGTTGGTATGTTTCCTTGCACTTTTTATCATGCATTTTCACAACGCTAAATTGTTACCTATCTTCTATCTCTGTGTTCTCTGTGTGCTCTGTGGCTAACAAGTGGGCACCAAAATGCCACATTGGAATTTTTTTTCCTCTCTGATGTGAAAAACACTTCCACATCAGTCAATAGCTATAAATAATAGATAACTAAAATTATAGTTATATCAACCAGTTATATATTAGGGAGCCTGTTGGCATTGAACTTGCTGTAACTTGTTATAGATCAGGTCACAAACAGGCCTTAAGCTGAACGCTGATTACGGATAGCTGGGCGCTATTTTTTTATTGACTTGGCCTTGTCTTCTGTTGTAAAAGTAATTATAGTTCTAGGTAGGGAAAAAGTAAATTTTATCTTAACTGGCTTATCGGCATGGCAGGTTAGAACTTTAATTTTTAAACTCTTAAATGCTGAGTGCTGATAGCTGAACGCTGACAGCTAGTTCAAGGAGGTAGGATTATGGATATAAAAGCAAGGATTAAAATTCATAAAGGAAAGGAGGTGTATAGATAATGAAAAAGGCATTAATTTGTTTACTGTCTATGGCCTTTGTATTGGCCATGGGAGGGATGGTCCTGGCAGGCGTATCTGGCCAATGCGCTAACTGCCATACCATGCACTACAGCCAGAACGGGGTTGCTCCTGTTGACGCTTCGCCTGGCGGACCTTTTCCTGTACTTCTCTTAGGTGGCTGTCTGGGTTGCCATAGCAATAGTGCCGGTATTACTATTAAGACCGCTGGTAATATCCCTGTAGTCTGGAACACAGGAGGAGCTACAACCGATCCCGGAACGTTACAGACATGGAGCGGGACTAATTATAATCTTGCCGGGGGTAATTTCTCTTATGTAGTGAATGGCCCTTCTGATGTAAAAGGTCACAACATAGAGGATATGGTAGCACAGGATGCAACTCTGCTGAACAATCCGCCCGGTTACAATGCAACCTATGATCCGTCCACTACTAAGTGGTCCACTACTTATCAGTTAACCTGTGCAGGCTCTAACGGTTGTCATGGAAATAGAAATGTTGATCGCGCTTCTTACACTAATAGTTTTTCTGCAAGTTTTGCAGGTGTAAGTGGTGCACATCATGGCGCCAGTACACCCATAGATGGTACTACTACTGCTAAGAGCTATCGTTTTCTGGGCAGTACAGTCTTGTCCGCTTATAGTGTTCTGGGTCTGGAAGATCCCAACTGGCAACAAAGTGCGTCTGCTAGTGACCACAATGAGTATCAGGGTGCTTTAACCCAAGACACTAAAACTACCATCAGCTATCTCTGCGGGCAGTGTCATGGGAATTTCCATGCAAGCGGCCCTGGCGGTATAGGTACAGGAAGCCCGTGGCTCAGGCATCCCACAGATACAGATGTGATTGCAAAAGGTGGGGAATATGCAAATTACAATGATGCAGTCGGCGGTAATGCATATAGTCTTGAAGCCCCTGTTGGTTATGTAGGTGCAATTCCTGCTGCTGCACGAACGACAGTTACGTCAGGTAATAGCCCGGTCATATGCCTCTCATGTCACAGGGCACATGCAAGCCCTCATGATGATATTCTGAGATGGGATTACTCAACCATGATAGCTGGTGGCGGTGGTGCAACCGGTACCGGATGCTTCAGATGTCATACCACAAAGGACTAACCTTTAGATAAACCACAAAGGCCGCGCTTACCTAGCGGCCTTTGTGGAGATTTTTTTGCATTTAGATTTGTATCGGAGGCCCGCCATGGTATGGAAGCGCGCATCAAAGGCCTTGATAAGGCCAGGTCTTCTCTTGTCGTCCGTTTTTCTATTTTCTATTTTCCATTTTCTCATCTTTTTAACCCCGGCCTTGGCCAAAGTTACCGGCGAATGTGTCAACTGCCACACCATGCACAATAGCCAGGACGGAAGTCCGATGCCCGGTGTTGGCAGTATATCCGAGACCGGGCCATTTGATGCCCTCACACGCGGCACTTGCGGAGGATGCCATTCCAACACGGGAAGCGCTACTGTCAAGGCCCTCGGCTCCTCAAACATCCCGGTGGTCTTTAATACCGTGCCGCCGGCAGCCGGAACTGAGCTTGCGGGGGGAAATTTTTACTGGGTAGTATCGAAAGGCCAAGCCTATGGGCATAACGTGTTGACGATTCCGGGTATTACAAATGATACAAATTTAACAGAGGCCCCGGGCAGCCCAACCGGCGGAGGAGGTGCTTGCGCCATTTGTCATGACCGCATAGCCGCTTGTACGAGTTGTCATTATCCGTATCACCACGGTGAGGATGCCCAGCCAGTCGTTGGTTCAGATGTACAGAATGCCGGAAATAATATTAAGGCCGTTTATTACCGGTTTTTGGCCAACGGCTCAGATCAACATGGTAGCGGTGGAGTAATGGGTATTGAAGACTCGGACTGGGAACGCACCAAAAACGAATCAGACCATAATACTTATGCCGGTGGCGGTATTCCAGCCAGTAAAAGTAGTGGTCTTATGCAGGACGATGGATCGATGTCGAATTGGTGTGCAGGGTGTCATACGGGCTTTCACAACGCGGATGATACCGGGACGGCCAGCCCCTGGTTACGACATCCCAACAACTATGCATTGCCAAGCGATACAAACAAGGAATATCGCCTCTATAATACCCCTGACGGTTCTACAATAGGCCCATATAACTGCGAAGCCCCTGTGGCCCGTCCTGACATTTTGACATATGCAGGTGATCAAAGTCTTGTCCGTCCAGGAACGGATCAGGTCATGTGCCTTTCCTGCCATAAACCACATGGTAGTCCCTACAAAGATATCCTGCGCTGGGATTATGATGGCATGATTGCCGGTACTACAGGGCCAACAAAAGGAACCGGCTGCTTTATCTGTCATACCAGTAAGGATGGAGTGTAGGGGCGAAGTCAGGGTCACATCTTCATATGTCATTTAAGGTGTATAAGTGAGTAATCTCATCCTTTACTGAGGCTGAATAGTAGTTATATATCTGAATCCGCCGTGTTCCACCTTTAGTATTACTGCCTGCTTGATGGTCTCCCGGCCCTTTATGGCAATGTTTCCGGTTACCCCTTCAAAATTGGTTGTTCTGGCCAGGGCGTCTTTTATCTTTTCGGGATGGGCAGAACGGGCCCTTTCAATGGCATCGAGCAGGAAATTATAGCTATCGTAGGAAAGGGCGCTCACGGAGTCCGGAGCATCCTTGTTTATCTCGTGGAAATTTTTTACAAACAGTCGGCCGGTTTTTGTGGTAACCCCTTTTTCATCAAAATGGGTGGTAAAATACAGCCCTTCTACGGCCTTACCGCCGATCTTTATCAATTCATTGGCCTGCGCGGCATCGCCGGAGACTATAATTGACCTGATGCCAAGTTCGCGGGCCTGCCGGGCGATAAGGGCGTCTTCCATAAAATAACCGGGGACGTAGATAATATCAGGCCGTATGCCGCTTATACTGCTTAACTGCGCCGTGAAATCAAGGTCGCCGCTCTGGTAAGCCGTCTTGATAACGACTTTTCCTCCCCTTTTAGTAAATTCCCTCATGAAAAAATTAGACAAGCCCACGGAATAATCCTGGCTAATATCTATCATTACTGCAGCCGTGCGGGCCTTGAGATATTCACGGGCAAACTTCGCGGCCACGTAGCCCTGAAAGGGGTCTGAAAAACAGACCCGGAAGATATACTGGCGGTTCTGTGTTACCAGGGGATTAGTGGCCCAGGGGGTAACCATGGGGATTCGTGCCTTCTCTGCTATGGGGGAACCGGAGAGAGTGTTGGAACTGGTGAGTTCGCCGATTATAGCCGTAACCCGTTCTTTTTCGATAAGACGCGAGACGGCATTGGCCGCCTCCATTTTATCGCTTTTATCATCAACCAGTATGAGCTGGACCGGTCGGCCGAGTACGGTTGGCCGGTCCTTGTGGACCATCTGCAGCCCTTTCCAGGCCACCTGTCCATAGACGGCGGCCGGACCGGTCATGGGCAGATAGACGCCGATACGTATTGGCTCAGCCGCTATGGTAGTGGACGGAGAGATACAAAAAATGTTTACAATTATCAGCATCATCAAATAAAGAATCGAGCTTCTGTTTTTCATAAACTTACCCCCGGGATTAAATAGTAGGTATCAGTTTAGCTGTTTGAAAAAGTATTCTTAAATCCCTCCCAACCTCCCTTTTTCAAAGGGAGGAGAAACACTTCCCCCTTTGGGAAAGGGGGATCAAGGGGGATTTGGACGACAACCTCGTTTTTCGATATTTTAATGTTAGCAATAAAATCAATATGTTAACCTGTCCCAAAAGATTGTTCTTTGAATGTATTGGACAGCAATGACTTAAGAACCTACCGGCCTTGCGAACAGGCGCGCGCCTAATACGCCGATTTCATACAATATAATGAGCGGGATGGCTAACATAACCTGGGAGACGATGTCCGGCGGAGTAAGTATGGCGGCTATAATGAAGACAATGAGGATATAATACTTACGCCTAGCCCGTAATTGTTCGTAGGTGAGGATACCCATTTTTGCTAAAAAGACCAGGAAGAAAGGTATTTCAAAGGCCAGGCCAAAGGCCAGGAGGGCCTTGGAGGCGAAAATAAGGTAGCTTTTCATGGTGATAAGCGGTCTTAGGGATTGTCCGGCAAAGCCCAGAAGAAAATTAAGGGCCAGGGGCAGGATTACGACATAGCCGAAAACGGCCCCCATGAAAAATAAAAGGGTCGATGACACGACAAATACTAACGTATATTTGCGTTCCTTGTTTTCCAACCCAGGCGATACGAATTTCCATATCTGGTGTATGATAACCGGGAAGGCAATGATGAAGCCCATTATCATAGAGATTTTAAAATAGGAGATAAAGGCCTCGGGCAGGCCGGTATAAATAAGCTTATTACCCCGGCCCATGGCCGCAAAGAGCGGAGCAGCAAGGATGACGAATATCCTTTCGGCCAGGGCGTAAGATATGAGAAATCCGATGCCGATTGCTGAAAAGGATATGATGAGCCGATTGCGTAGTTCTTTTAGGTGGGCAGTAAAAGGCAGCCTGAAGTCAGCCATGGAGGGGATCCTTGGGGCTTACACCTTCTCTTTCGGCCAGGGTATCTGGTGGAGAGTCAGAGGCCTTCTCCGGTTTTTCAGTTGTAGTTGTTTCCGTCTCTAAATTACGGGGAGGGCTGTCTATTACCGGCGGGCTTCCTAAGGTGTCCAGATTATCTGAGTTAAAGCTCTCTTTGAACTCAGAAGAGGCCCTTTTGAATTCGGCCAGGCCCCGGGCCAGAGAGCGGGCCAGATCAGGTAATTTTTGCGGACCGATAACGATGAGCGCCACGATCAAGATCAGGATAAGCTCTGAGATACCGATACCGAACATGCATCAACTCTAAAACTTTTTAGGCCATGCGTCAAGTAAACGATTACACGATGTCATTAGTCAATAGTCATTTGTCACCGGTAAAAGTTGATTGATTTTCCACAGTTAACATGACCGATGACTAATGACCAGTGACGTTGTCTATAGTTTTAGGCCATTGACAAGCGTACATATTTCCCCTATCATACCGGCCATGGGGAAAGCATCACCGCAAAGACGCAAAGGAAGAATATTTTCACCGCAGAGGCGCAAAGGACGCAGAGAACACATATTAAATTCGAAATTTTTCTATCTCTGTATCCTTTATGTCTCTATGGTTACTTTCTTCACGGCCTGCGCCACAGCGCCCCGGTATCAATACTCTCGCGGCATAACCCGTGATACAAAAGGCATCCCCCCCACTCAGCGGCCGTATGAGATATTTGGCGAGGTCTATTATCCTATACCTTCAGCAGGTGGTTTTGCCGAAGAAGGTAAAGCCTCCTGGTACGGCCCTGATTTCCACGGCAAGTGCACTTCCTGCGGCGAGATATACGACATGTATGAATTTACCGCCGCCCACAAGCTCTTGCCCATGCACACCTATGTACGCGTCCTCAATCTCGAAAATAACCGGGAAACGGTGGTGCGTATAAATGACCGAGGCCCTTTTGTAAAAGGCCGTGTTATAGACCTGAGTCTGGTGGCGGCCAGAGAGATCGGCATACACAATAACGGAACGGCTTTTGTGCGCGTAGAAGCCCTTGGTACGCCCACGGAAGTCTCTGAAAACGGACGGCGGGTTAAGCGATTCGTTCAGACCATGGACTACCGGGCAGGCAATTTCTGGATACAGGTTGGCGCCTTTACTAACAAGGATAATGCTGACCGCATGCGGGCCACCTTAAACAGAAACTATGGCCAGGTCGATATCGAGGCCCATAACCGTGGAGATGCCCTATTTTATCGCGTCCAGGTCTTTGCCTCCACCAACCTGGATAAGGCCAGGGATATTCAGCAACAATTTGAAAGCAATGGCTTCCCTGGCGCCTTCTTAGTGGCCAGGTAATCTTTACCCCCCTTTGGCAAAGGGGGGGCGGGGGGATTTTCAAGTGAAAGTGGTTTGCATTGTTGGTCCGGTAAAAAGCGGGAAGACGCTTCTTATTGAACGGCTCATTCCAGACTTAAATCGCCGTGGGTTAAGGGTAGCGACGGTAAAGCATACACATCACCGCGATGTTTCTCTGGACATCCCCGGGAAAGATACCTACCGATACAGGCAGGCCGGGGCAGAGGTTATAGTTTTGGCTTCACCAGATGGGTTTTCTATACTTACTGAAAAGGCTGGGACCTTTGGCCTGGAGGAAGTAGTCTCCGCACTGCCCGAGAAGTCAGATATTATCCTCGTCGAGGGCTTTAAACAGGAGGGGTTCCCAAAGATAGAGATCGTACCCGACGATATGGCCCCTTTATTTGTTAATGATCCCTCATTGCTGGCCCTGGTTTCCAGCAATACTTTTCCTGCAGCAAAAGTCCCGTGCTTTAAGCCCACGGACATTGTGGGCATAGCAGAATTACTGGCTATATCCTTCTCTCCAGCATAGCCCGGTAATCAGCCAGATTGCACCCGCAATCTGGCGCAGGACAATACCTCATTCCCATCCATGCTTCTCCTTTTTCCTGTTGCGAAATACAGTTGAGATCGAGGAGCTGATCCACACCGGTTACAATCATTCCGGCGTAGATGCGCACCCAGACATTGGCCCAGCGGTTGGCATCGTAGCGCCTGAAATTGACGTCCCAACCGAAATCGCGCGCATACTTGGAATAGACCAGGCCGGCAATATGCTTGGGATGCCAGCCGATAGCCATCAGCGCCCGGACTATTGTACGCAGGTTGGTAGGTTGAAGAAGTAAAGGGTTAGGGCAATGAAGCGGCAGGGCTACACAGGGCGGGATAGAGCTTAAGTCAAAACGATCATAACCCTGGAGCCAGCCGGATGCGTTATCCTGCCGGGCGTCGTCGTACCCCAGATGAAAGGCGTGGAGACGGGATTCTTTGTATTCACGAATCAACCCGGGCATGCCCTTTGGTTGATCAGGAATATATGTACCGACCTTTTTTGCCCATCGGGCGGATTTCTCGGCGCTTGTTCGTGTATCCAGAACTCTGGTCAGAGGAAGTTCTGCATCCCGCAGTTTTCTGGGGACAGAAAACAGGGAACCTACACGCCTGGCTACAATATCACCCAGGACGTCTCCTCTTAACATGTGCTTGGAGTAGGCAGAAAATGGACACCGAATACTCCGGGTGTGGAGGGGATTGGTGTAGAGGGAAAGGTCCAGGGATATAGCCTCACGCTTCTCGTTCCCGCAGACCACATCTCCTACTACTACGGGAATAGGGGGTGTGCAGGCGGATACCTCTGTCAGGATTCGGTGGCAAAGGAATTCAAACAACTTGCCCATGGCATCAAAGGCCCTGGCATCTTCTTCCGGCACCGGCCGTCCTCTTTTAGGCGAGGGGTGGCTATAGTCATATTTCAGCGTCTCTTCCACATGCCCTAAGGATGCCAAGCTGTCAAAAGCAGGGCTATCCTTGCTGACAAATACGTCAAAATTATAGCCCTGACCGGTAGTAACAGCCAGGGGTGCGAGTCCATAAGACTTAAAGACATCTAAAATGCCCTGATACACCGGCTCCATAAGCATGAAGGCCCGCTTCGGGGCAAGATAAGGCTCTCCCGGAAATGACTTGGAAAAATACTCGACATCGAGAACGCCGAGGGCATTTTCCCGATCCCATATTGAGCGGTGGATGTCAAGGCCGTTATCCAGGGTCCAACCCAGCCTGAAAGGCTTCATGGAGGCATGATCGCGGTGATTTGTCTCGAGGAGTCTGTGTCCGTAGGCAGATATATACTCTGTAGTAGCAGCACAGAGCAATTCCTTTAATTCTATTGAATCGACCAAGGGGCGGGAAAGATCAATACTCGTACTCAGGTCAGTAAGCAGCTCAGGGGGGACACCTAAAAATTCCAGTATGCGCGTCAAGATAGCTGGATTACGGTAATAATGTACGATATCCATGGTTGAGACGTATCAATATCCGGCGGCATTTTTTCTAGTTAATTCCTATCCAAAAACTCAGGATACGGATGGAGCAGTCAGCAATCAGCGTTCAGCTTAATGGGTTGTTTATCTTAGATTTTTGCTGACGGCTGAAAGCTGACCGCTGTAAGCGTGAATCCGGAAGCGGTGGTTTCCGGATGAAACTATTTCTCTTCCCACAGATACGCATACCTTCGTGTGTCTTCCGCAATGCGGCGGGCCTTTTTCACAATATCGTCGTATATAAGCCGGGCCGCCTCGAGCATCTCTATGTAATTCCGCTGATAGATTTCGAGCATAATTAGTACATCCTGCCGTCGTTCTATGTTGTAACGAAGGAGGCGGTTGATGACCTTGGGGAGGTTCATCTCCACCTGTGGGTTATAAGCATATACAGGCTCATCCAGCCTCAGTTTATGCAAAAACGGGCTTTCTCCCGGACGAAGACCGGGTATCTCATGAGTAAGGTGCTTCCAGCATCCGCCCAGGTGATAGAGAAAGATATCGCCGTCAGACAGACCGGCCCCGGCGGTAAAGATATGTTCCATGGCATAATCGAGATAGTCAGTACATGATGCCTCTAAGATACGAAAGTTGGGGATAAGATGTTCGAATCTGGCCTTGTTTTCCAGTATCAGGGCACGGGAACGCCAGAAGTGGGAGACGTCAAAGCAGAGTTTAAGATTGGGAAGAAACTCCCGGCAGGTCTTGAAGATACTAACCATCTCTTCCGGTGTGGACGGGAACTTCGGGAATTCAAGATTTTCTATAATGGGGATAAAGCTAAAGCCGGATTGCTTATAAAAATCCGCCCAGCCCTGAAAAGCCTTTAAGGCCACGGCAATCTGTTCGCTGCGATTCCAGTCCCAGTAATCCTTGCTTTGCGCCAGATGAAATACAAAATAGTCAGCAGATATAAGGTGCGCAAACAGCATGCCTTGTTGGGCGCTCTCTATCGTCTCCAATTTTTTGTGGATATCCTCAGAAAGGATGTCCATATCACGTATGGACTGGTGCACCCCAAAGATGTGGCCCGGTCGGCGCATGGCCTCAATAATCCCGGCATAAGGCCCTTCGGACGCCCCTTGTTCCGCGGCCCGGCCCAGTTTGAGCCATCTGTTATCCTCATCCGCTACATAGGAAAAATCCCCTTTTTTCTTAAGCCAGGGCATTTCCGGCTGTAATTCAAAAAAAAGTTCTTCTGTTTCAAATTTATCCTGGTAGCGCTGAAAGAATTCCGAGAGATCCTCGGGAAGCCGCATAGTCTCCCGGTGGTAGAAGCCGGCATCGCTCAGGGCCAGGCCCACTTTGATATGGGGGAGATTTTTGGGTAGGTTGGCGGACATTTCAAAAATCTTTCACCGCAAAGACGCAGAGAACGCAAAGAAAACATTTTGTAGCAGTTTAGTTCTTTGCAAAAGTATTATTAAATCCCTCCCAACTTCCCTTTTTCAAAGGGAGGAGAAACACTTCCCCCTTTGGAAAAGGGGGATTGAGGGGGATTTTGGCTTTTATAGCGCTTTGCTTAGGCATATTTTTCAAAACCTAAAGTGTTACAAAGTTTCAAATTTAATATGTATCCTCTGCGTCCGGCTAAACTTTTTCTTTGACTAACTTGCGCACGTTTTTGGGGAAATAATCGAGGCCTTTCTGCTTTATCAACTGCTTGAGTTCAGAGTCGCTCCGATTAGTTTGCCAAAACTGGTTGAGTTTTTCTGTTTTTCCTAATTCGCCCAAGGTCTTCAGATACAGGAGCCTGGCCGTCCCATGCATGGAATGCATACGCTTTATGTATTGATACGTCTCGGCGTATTGTCCTTGTCCGGCGCGATTCCGGGCCAGATGATAGAAGACAAGGTCGTCATGCCCGAGGTCTAAAGCCAGTTCCAGGGCAGCAAACTCCTTGTCCGGCTGTTCAATTTCCCGGTAGCGGTCAGCTATATCCAGGTAATCTTGAATCGTTCCTTCATCTTTCCGAATCCGTTCCAGGGCCGGGATCAATTCCTCAGGGACCTCATTTTCTTCCTCGCCATCAAAAAGAGTCTTATAGACCAAGAGTTCCGTGCGCATAGTTCACCTCATCCAGGACAAGATTCGAACTTATAATTTTATTTTGTAACTACTCAGGTTCAAAGTTCCAAGGTTCACAGTTCAAGGTTAGAGAGCGACGAAAAATATGAAAAGCGCAAAGTAGCCAACCGTGAACCTGACAACCAGAGTACTTACTTTATTTTTAGCATGGAATGAGTATAAAGGAAAGCTACAAACTGAAAGCTGAACGCTGAGGGCCGAACGCTTATATTTAGAATGGAGGCGGCGACCGGATTTGAACCGGTGAATAACGGTTTTGCAGACCGCTGCCTTGCCACTTGGCTACGCCGCCGGAGGGGTCTCATGTTTCGAATTTAGGATTTATTTCTAACACATGGGTAGGGGTTTGACAAGGGTAAAGTAGGTGAACAGCTACGGAGAAAGGCCGTTGGGATGATTAGAGTTGAAAAATAAGGGGGGGTCACCTATAATGCCACTGATCTTCTGGCAGGTTTAGTGGAGGCAGAGAAGTTTATGTATTGGCCGGATATAATTATACTCGCAATTATAGCTTTTTTTACCGTCAAAAGTGCGATTCGCGGCATTATAAGAGAAATTTCTTCGGTTGTAGCCCTGTTAGCCGGTTTCGTCCTTGCCAGCGCTTACTATATAAGGATGGGAAATCTTCTCTCCGGGTTGATTACAAATGCCGGCATCAGGCATCTGTTAAGTTTCGCAGGCATCTTCCTCCTGGTCTATCTGATATTCATCCTGCTCGGTATGGCCGGCAAAAAGATAATGAAGATCTCATTACTGGGCTGGTTTGACCGTACGGCCGGCGCGCTCCTGGGGTTTGTCAAGGGGATCTTTATCGTCTGCTTGATATTGATACTGATTACCGTCTTTCTTCCCCAAAAGGGCCTCTTTATACAGAAATCGAAATCATATAAGTATCTGAAACACCCCATGGAGATAATGCTTTGCCTGGTTCCCCATACCCTGAAGGAAAGCTTTCGCGAAAAGCAGCAGGCCTTGTTTAAGTCATTCGATACCAAAGAAAAACAGAAAAGGGTGATAAAAGGTAATCCGCCGGCCAATAAGAAATAACCCGCTCATCCCCAATGCGTGATAATAAAAAAATCAAAGAAAACTTTTTCAGATTAGTCCAGATCATGGATCGGCTTCGTGCCCCGGAAGGCTGCCCCTGGGACCGGAAACAATCCGCAGAGACAGTAAAAAACTATCTCCTGGAAGAGACTTATGAAGTGGTAGCGGCGGTTGAGGACGATAACCCCGGTCAGGTCTGTGAAGAACTGGGCGACCTGCTCTTTCTTATTATATTCTTATCTTTGATGTATGAAGAACCGGAAGCCTTTAACATAAATGATGTGATGGAATCTATTGCAGCCAAGCTAATCCGTCGGCATCCCCATGTATTCGGCGCCGAAAGGGTTGCCGGTGCCGAAGAAGTCAGAGACCGGTGGCATAAGATCAAGCGGGAGGAGGCTAGGCAGCGAGGTGAGAATGGGTCATTTTTTGCTTCGGTGCCCCGTAATCTTCCTGCATTGCTTCGCGCCCAGCGTATCGGCGCCCGGGCCGCCCGGACCGGTTTTGACTGGGAGAATGCGGACAGCGTCTGGGAAAAACTGGATGAAGAACTGTCGGAACTAAAAGAGGCCTGCAATAGAAATAACCCGGCGCACATCAGGGATGAAATGGGCGATGTCCTTTTTACCCTTGTTAATTTAAGCAGACATCTCCATATAAATGCGGAAGAGGCCTTGCGACTTACGGTAGATAGATTTATCAGGCGATTTGATGAGATGCGGGGCACACTGGAAAAAGACGGCCGGCCGCTGGAAGAATTCACCCTGGAGGAGATGGATGCCGTCTGGGAAAAGGTCAAAAATAGCGTTTAGCGAATAGCGTATAGCGGGTAGCGAGTGGTATGATCGCTATATCCTAAACGCTAATCGCTATTCGCTATACGCTGCCTTCTTGGTCCAAACAGGGCCGTGCCGATACGCACTATGGTAGCCCCTTCCTCTATGGCTACCTCAAAATCCCCGGTCATACCCATAGATACCTCTTCAATGCGGATGTTGGGAATATTCCTGACCTGGATTTCCTCCCCCAGCTCCTTAAGACGGCGGAAATAAGGCCGCGCCTTTTCCGGGTCGGCAAAGAAAGGAGGCATGGTCATAAGCCCGCGCACAGAAAGATTGGGCAGCACGGCTACTTTCTCCAGAAAAGGCAAAAGGGCATCCGGGACAATCCCGCCCTTGTTTTCTTCTCCGCTCAAATTGACCTCAATCAGAACGGGCATAATCCGGGGAACGGCCGCTGCCCGCCGGTTAAGCTCCATGGCCAGGTTTTCGTTATCCAGAGAGTGGATGAGGTCAAAAAGCCGGACTGCATACCTGGCCTTGTTGGTCTGCAGGCGGCCGATGAAATGCCAGGATACCCCAAGGCCGACCTCTTCGATCTTGGTCCGTGCCTCCTGGATATAATTTTCTCCGAAAAGTGTAAGTCCGCAAGAAACAGCCTCTCTTATCCCAGCCGCCGGCACGGCTTTGGTAGCCGCCAGCAGCTTGACAGTAGATGGGTCGCGCCCGGTCAGGCTAGCCGCCTCATAAATCCTTTTTTGGACCGCGTCAATGTTTTCTGAAAGCATATCTTCCGTCATCCTACACGCTACTCGCTACCCTGGGCCGGATTATATCCACGGCCTGCATGGCCTCGATTAATTCAGATAAAGGCAGCCCGACCACATTGGTATATGATCCCTCTATCTTCTCTACCATGAAAGCGCCGATACCCTGGACGGCATAGGCCCCGGCCTTATCCATAGGTTCTCCCGTGACTACATAACTTGCAACCTCGGCCGTAGTCAATCTCTTTATCTTTACGCGGCTCTGAACCGCCTTTTTATATGCCGCGCCTTTCTCGTGGTGCAACAGACAGAAGGCCGTGATAACCTCGTGCCAGCGGCCGGAAAGGCGGCCCAGCATGGAAATCGCCTCTTTCTCAGTCTTTGGTTTACCCAGGACTTCATGGCCTATAATGACAATAGTGTCCGCAGCCACCACCCAGCTCTGGGGATGACTACAAGAAACCGCCCGGGCCTTGGCCTCTGCCATCTCCAGGGCATAGCGGGCCGGGTCGCCATCCACGAATGGGGCCTCTTCGACGTGGCTGACTACCACCTCAAACTTAAGCCCCAAGGTCCGCAAAAAATCCTGACGCCGGGGCGAACCCGAGGCCAGAATCACCGGGCCGGTAGTTTGAAAAGGGCTTGGGCGTTTTTTCGTGTCCATTGAGCGACCTCTACGAGGGGACATCCCTTAATATCGGCTATCTTTTGGCCTACATGGATGACATAGGCCGGCTCATTTCGCTTCCCCCGATAAGGTACCGGCGCCAGAAATGGGGCGTCGGTTTCAATGAGCAAACGATCCATAGGGACATTTTTTACCACATCCTGCAAGATGGTAGCCTTGGGAAAAGTAACAACACCGGCGATGGAGATATAGAAGCCCATATCCAGACACTTCCCGGCAAAGGTATAATCACCGGAGAAACAGTGGAATACACCGCCCACATCTTCTGCTTTTTCTTCCCTCAAGATACGGATGGTCTCATCATGGGCATCACGGTCATGGATAATCAGCGGCAGCCTTAACTCCTTTGCCAATTGTATCTGCTGCCTGAAACATATCTCCTGCTCCCGCCGCGGGGAATATTCCTTAAAAAAATCAAGTCCTATCTCACCAATGGCCACTACACGCGGATTTTTAGTCAGATGTCTTAGGCCATCGTAAGTCTCGTTGGTTACCCCTTTCGCATCATGGGGGTGTATGCCTGTAGCGGCAAATACGCCTTCATACTGTTCGGCAATAGCCACTGCCTGCCCTGAGCTGGGGAGATTAATGCCAATGGTAATTATCTGTCTGACCCGGGCCGCATGGGCCCTGGAGACTACCTGTGCCCGGTCTGAGGCAGAATCATACATGTCCAGGTGGGCGTGGGTGTCGATATACATGCGCCTTAATCCCCCATGATCCGCAAGACTACAATGCCCAGCTCGTATAGGGCATAAAGAGGCACGGCCATAAGCATCATGTTAAACACATCGGGCGTAGGAGTGGCGACAGCCGCCACAATGGTGACTATAAATATAGCGTAGCGGCGGTAGCGCTGGAAAAAGCCGGCTCCGCAGAGTCCTATCCTGCCACAGAAGACCATGCCTAAAGGCAACTCAAACATGATCCCAAAGGCCAGAATAAAGACAAAACAGAAGGTAAGGAAGCGGTCGAGGGAAATAGCCGCCTTAACGTGCGCGGTCTGATAACCAAGGAGGAATTTGACACCAAAGGGAAGGGTGACAAAATAGCAAAAGGCGGCCCCGGCATAGAATAAAAGGATGCCTGTAAGCACAAATACCAGCCCTGTTTTCCTGGTCAGCCCATAAGGTTTCGCTACAGCGCGCCAGAGCATTACCATAATAAAGGGGACAAGCGCAAAGATACTGATGGCGAAGGAAAGTTTAATCAACGCCATAAAAGGCTCGGAAACTGAAAAAAAAGCCAGTTCTTGATGGAGGTGGTCCTGGAGGGCGGCGAGTATCCGGCCGGAAAGAAAGTAAGCGCCTATGGTAGCGGCCGCCAGGGCCGTAATTATCCACAGTATGCTGCGGCGCAATACAGTTAAAAATTGTAGTAACTTTTCTTGTTCCATCAGGCCTATGCCGTTAGCCGCAGAGGAAAAAATGAAAATCTGGAAATCAAGAAATCAGAAACAAAAGATTTTTTCATGAGTTCCTGAGTTCCAAATTTTATTCTTTTTGCAGTCTTTGCGCCTTTGCGTGAAAATATGCCCCCTGCGAACGGTTTTATTTGTATTAGAGGTGCTTACGAATAAAATTGACGGCGTTTTTAAATAATATAAGCCCCTGGCCTTCTTCAGGCAGTTTCTCCCGTGTCCAGCGAGGATGGTTGGTATAATGCAGATAGGCCTCAGGATGGGGCATAAGCCCGAAGAGTCTCCCGGTAGGATCGCAAATACCGGCGATGGCATCTGTGGAACCATTAGGATTCCAGGGGTATTCCATGGTCGGCTCATCACCCTCTGCCCGTGTATATTGGAGAACCACCAACCCTTCCGTATGTAATCTTTCTAATACAGAGGCGTCCCGGGTAATGAATTTCCCCTCGCCATGCCGTACCGGTAAGTAGAGGCGGTCAACGCCCTTTGTAAGCACGCAAGGAGAATGGCTATTCACCCGTAGATAGGCCCAGCGATCTTCAAAGCGGCCGGAGTCATTATAGGTCAACGTTACCTTGCGTTCCGTATAGTGGACGTCAAAGCCAGGCAGAAGGCCCAGCTTGACCATCAACTGGAACCCGTTGCAAACGCCGAAGACAAGTTTGCCTGCATTAATAAAACGAAGCAGTTGTTCCAGAAGGCGCTCTCCGCTGTCCCGGACCATGGCGTAGCGAAAACGATTGGCACCGGCCTGGGCGGCGCCGAGATCATCTCCATCCAGGAAACCGCCGGGCAGATTCAAAAAGTGGTAGTTATCAAGGCGCTTGACACCATAAATAAGATCGCTGATATGGACAATGTCAACTTCGTCCGCACCGGCCAGGCGGCAGGCATGGGCCATCTCCATCTCACAATTTGTGCCATTGCCGGAAATAACAATAGAACGCACTTTTTTTACCATCTGTCCTCCAAAGCGAGGCCATTATAGTCCAAGGGGGTAAAAAATCAAGCTATTCAAACGTGGACTTTTCCCCACATTTTTATGGAAGCCATTGTTCCTGAGCGTAACTTGCTGGAGCAGTGGGGCACCCTTCGAGGGCGAGCAGGAAGGGGAAAACCAGCCCCGTAGAGGCTGGAAGGGGCAACCCTTCCCCACCTGCGAGTCCCGAAAGGGTCACTGCGCAAGCCGTGAAGCGAAGGAATGACGGCTTCCTTTTAGTTCGGTTCACCCAGAGCACGCGGCGCCACGTTGACAAAACTATCAGCCGTCAGCGGCCGGTTTGCGGGTGGCGTATGAAATCTTAAATCTCTACGAGGAGGACATGGATGTAACGCGGATCGATGGGGATGCGGGTATCAAGAAGGCCCATTTCTTCTTCTATGCGTTTATGGCAGACCTCAAGATAGCGGGTAATACGCCCCCGCTCTTCGGGTGCAGGAGAAAAAAACGGCCCCAGCAGGGTCTTTTCCATCTCTTCTTTTATGTCCGGTGAGAGCTTTCGCCCCTTTTCTTTGCTGCCTTCCGCCCAAAGCCTGGGGAAAAGGGTGTGGAGTTCCTCAACCGTAAGGGGCCAAAGACGCGGAGTATTACTTAATAGCTTCTGGGACACGACAGTAAACAGTATTACACTCCAGGTGAGGTCTATGGCCATCTGAATATTGCATGTGGCCAGGGGCAGGTCCTTTATCAGGCCATAATCGGTAAAGCGTTCTTTCATCAACCTGCCGATGAATCCAGCCTCTTCCAGCCTCTCCTTAGTCTCCTCCACCTCACGTAGCGCACCAAAGTCACGATAATCATCGTCTCTATCCATTCTGTCTTCGCCAAATGGGTCGTAATAGAGCGGATGCCTCCGTAATCCCCCGGCCAAAAACCATCGCCAGGGTTCATCTGCCGGAGAAAGGTCCTTCTCCACATAGCCCTTATTGACCATAAATACGGCCTTCTTCTTCAAGGCTATAGTCTGCGCATAGCCGAAGCGAAATATCTCGGTTAGGGGCGTGGCCTCAAGGAGCTGCCGGGCCTGTTCGGGTTGCCCCTGACTGATATATTCCAGGCCGATATTAAGGTAGCGGGAGGCCTTCTGGAGCCCCCGCCTAATATCCTTCATCTCATCAAAGTCAAGCACATCGGCCATGACCACATGGTTGCATACATGGGCCCACTCGCGCTTGATGCGGTCCAGAAGCTCCTGATCTCCTATGAGTTCAAGGACCTTTAGTAGAAAAGTGGGCCGTTCGGGGACAGTCAGTGGATATACAGGCGCCGGAGTTTTGGACTCAATATCGGATTCGATCAGAGATGGATGTACAACCGGCCTTACCCGGGAGGGGTCGGGTATGGAAGGCGGTTTGTATATATCCAGGGCCTCGTGAAAGGTGGGGACACCATGCTCTGCCAGTCTGGCCTGCCGCCATTTATAGGCAGCCTCTTCACTCTCCACTTCAACATCCCAGATCATGGATTCCATGAGATCAAAGTAAAGCTTTGGATTTATCTCCCGGGCAATCTCCACGATCCTACCCAGCGTCTCCTGAACGCCGGGCTTCTTAAAGCGAATAAAGTAATAATTATCCACGGTAAAGGGTGGGAAGGCGTCAATCTCTTCAAGCCTGTCTTCCTCCGTGCCGACCTTAAAGGCGTCGGCAAAATATTTAAACAGACTCACCAGTAAGGCAAATTCCACGGTATTAAGCCACGCGGCTACCTTGTCCTCGCTGCAGGCAAAGAGGAGGCGCAGCCACTCAAAAATCTTATCGGGTCTAAGGCGGTCCTTTTGCCACCAATCAATATCCAGGATAAGGTGCAGTTGCTCAGGAGTGGTCAGACTAATGAGCGGGAGGGCATCTGTGGCCCCGATCTCTTTTATCGTAAAAAATAACTCTTCCGGCGGGAAAAGGGCCATGACTTTTTCTGGGTGGCTCGTCAGCAATATCAGGGCCTGTCTTTCCTTCGCGGAGGCGCGCATTATAACGTCAATCCGATCCGGCAAAGGCAACTGATCCAGAAAACGGCCTGTTTCGCCGGCATCCAGCTTCAGCAAGTCAGCCGGTGATTTTTTTGTATATGACTGCTCTTCCATAACGTAAAAACCCTTTCGGGCCATCAGCCCTCAGCGGTCAGCATTCAGCTTAATATCTTGTTTATTATAGGTTTTTTGCTGGCGGCTGATGGCTGATAGCTAAGTGCTTATAATCTCAATAGCTAACATCGAAGGCATTCTTGATAAGTTCAAACTGCGGCTGGCCACCTGCAAATTGGATGGCCACCACGTCGAAGCGGGCTCGTTGTCTGAAAAGCCCGTTCTTATTTATAAACGCCAGGGCCGTCCTGGACAACTGTCTTTTTTTGTGGGCAGTAATAGCCTCCTTGGGATCTCCATACCTAAGGGAGCCACGGGATTTAACCTCTATGAACACCAGCGCCCCATCTTCTTCCGCAATAATGTCCACCTCTCCCATGCTGTCCCGGTAGTTTCTGGCCAAAATAACATACCCGGTTTTTTTGAGGAATGTCACGGCTAAGTCCTCTCCCTTTTTGCCGGCGAGGATCTTATCCAACCACATACTCCTTTACACCGCGAAAGCTCCGCCGGTGTATGGGGCAGCAGCCATGTTTCTTAATGGCCTGGCGGTGTTCTCTGGTGCCATAGCCCTTGTTCCGGCCAAAGTTATACACCGGATATTGCTCATGGTACTTATCCATAAGCGCATCCCGATATACCTTGGCAATGATGGAGGCCGCAGCAATAGATACGCTTCGGGAATCCCCCTGGACTATGGTTTTTTGGGGAATGACGGCGGGCATAGGCACAATGCCGTCCACCAGGAGATAATCCGGCCTGGGATTGAGCTGAGCCACGGCTATTTGCATAGCCTTAAGCGTGGCTTGAAGGATATTAATCTGATCGATCTCTTCTGACTCTACGGCGCCGATGCCTATAGATATGGCCTGGCTACGGATAAGATCATCGCAACTGGCTCGCTGGCGGGCAGAAAGGACTTTAGAGTCATTGATCCCCGTAAATTCACCGGTAGGAGGCAGAATAACAGCGGCAGCCACCACCGGTCCTGCCAGTGGCCCCCGCCCGACCTCATCTACCCCGGCTACAAACCTCACACCTTGAAGGTGAAGTTTTCTCTCCCAGAATAGACGTTCGCCTCCTTCAAATTCGGGCGAGGCAAGCTCCCACATAACTATCCCTACCTCTTTTCCTTAATGCGAGCCGCCTTTCCGGACAATTTGCGGAGATAGTAAAGTTTCGCCCGGCGTACCTGGCCGTGAGAGATGACCTCAATACGATCAATACGTGGTGAATGTAAAAGGAAAGTCCTCTCTACTCCCACGCCATAGGAAACCTTCCTCACAGTAAAGGTAGTATCAGCAAGGCCCCCGCGCATACGGATAACTATCCCCTCAAAGACCTGAATGCGCTCTTTTTCTTCGCCTTCTTTTATCTTGACGTGGACCTTTACTTTATCCCCTGGTCTAAAATCAGGCAGATCGCCCCGCATCTGTTCACGTTCAATCAGTTCCATTACATCCATAAAGTACCTCCCTATCCTCTGTCACCCAAAAATCTATCTACTATAATAGCCGCAGCGCTGCGCACAGAAAGGTGATTGTAGGTTGCGCATTTTTGCACAGGCTTTAAAACATAATCGGCTTGTTCTATTACCTCTCCGGCTAATCCCCAGGCCGTGCCGAAGATCAACAATAGCGGGCGATCACCCGCTAACAGCCTCCGCGCCTCTTCTATACCAAGCGCCGGCCCTCTTTCCCTGGCGCCTGTAGCCAGGACAACGGGTTCCTTGCCGGTTCCGGCCTGAATACTTTCCCGTGCCTGTTTGATGGAATCGCTAACCCGTACCAAATTAAGGGCATCTACCCGGTCCTTATTGTACATGCCACCCCAGCCGAAAAGCCAATGGTCAAGTACCCGCCCTATAAAAACCTGTTGTTCTTTGACCGGGGTTATAACATGGAAGGCGCCCAGATCATAAGTCTTCGCCAGCCGCGCTAAATCATGTAAGTCTAAATTGGTTACGGCTGAGGCAATAACAGAGCCCTTTTTATTATACACAGGATAGTGGACAAGCGCTATGTCCACCCGAACCTTATTTTGCATCAGCCGGCCTTCAGTTTGCGCTCTCTTTCAATCTCTTCCAGCAAACGGCGGTCCTCAACAGGAAGGGCTGTGGTCTTCAACAAATCCGGCCTCTTGAGCAGGGTATGCTTCAGGGCCTCTTTGCGGCGCCAGAGAGCGATCTTTTCATGATCTCCGGACAATAAAACAGACGGAACCTCCAATCCCTGCCATACCTGCGGCCTGGTAAACTGGGGATACTTCAGAAGGCCGTCCATAAAAGAATCTCTGGCCGCCGAATCCGGCGAACCCAGTACACCCGGCAACAGCCGGGTTATCGATTCAATAAGCACCAGTGCGGCTAATTCTCCCCCGGAAAGGACATAGTCGCCGATGGATATCTCGTCATCTACAAAATGAAGAAGCCGTTCATCAATGCCTTCATAACGCCCACAAATAATGAATAGGTGACTATGCGCGCTCATTTCTCCGGCTACGGCCTGTGTATAAAGCCGGCCTTGCGGGCTGAGCAGAACCACCCGGGTTCCGACATCTTCAGCCTTAATGGCCCGGATGGCCCGGTAGATCGGTTCGGGCTTCATCACCATCCCCTCACCACCGCCATAGGGACGATCATCCGTAATCTGATGTTTGTCTGTGGTGTAATCCCGCAGATTTATAACTCTGACGGTGACCTTGCCTTCCTTGACGGCCTTGCCCAGAATACCTTCGGCCAGGACTGAAGATGGCAGTTGTGGGAATATGGTCAAGATATCAAATATCATTCATATTCAACAAATCTTCCAGCAGGCGGATCGTCATGATCTTATTCGTCAGGTCTATATTAACCACTACGTCCTCGATAGCCGGGATAAGATATTCTTTTGATCCATTTTCGACTACATAGACGTCATTACTGCCGGTCGGAAAAATGGCCTTTATCTTTCCCAGGACAGACCCATCTTCTAATCGGACCGTCAACCCTATAATCTGGTGCCAGTAGTATTCGTCAGCCGGTAACTCTTCAAGCCACTTTCCTGGACAATAGACCTCTGAATCAATAAATGACTCCGCCTTTGTGCGGGAATCCACTCCCGATAGACCGAGAAGGATAACTTTCCCTTTCACGCCGGCAGATTCCACCCTAAGCTCTTGAAGTCCACCAGCTTTATCTTTCAACCAGACGGCTTTTAATGCCTTGAAGCTATCGGGCGATTCGGTGTAGGACAAGACCTTCAACACTCCTCTGACACCGTGAGCGCCAACTACTTTTCCGATGAGGATGTAATCCTCATCCCTTAGCCTGCTACTCAATGATCTCGAGGACTGACCTCTTCCTTAACTTGGTCGAGGCAGCGCTTAAGATAGTACGCATAGATCGGGCAGTGCGTCCCTGTTTGCCAATAACCTTTCCCAGGTCCTCCTTGGCTACCTTCAATTCGATGACGGAAGTCTGCTCGCCCTCTATCTCATTAACTTCCACTGCATCCGGATTATCGACCAAAGCGCGTGCAATATACCTGATCAATTCCTTCATCTCTCCAACCCTCCCTATCGTTAGGCTCGCTCGACGATCGTACCCTGCAAAAATATTCTATACAGTATCCGTCCAAAGTGGAAGTTATTTTTTTAACAAGCCGCCGCTGATAAGTAAGCTCCTTACTGTGTCTGTAGGCTTGGCCCCTTTCTGCAGCCAGGCGGCCAGCTTTTGCTCGTCCACCTGGACGACATGGGGCGTCTGCTTGGGGTCATAAGTGCCTATTCTATCAATAAATTTACCATCTCGCGGCGATTCTGAGTTTGCTACTACCAGACGATAAAAGGGGCTTTTTTTGTCTCCCCGCCGCGCCAATCGGATTCTAACTGCCATACTATTTTTTACCTCCTCGGTTGTTGGTTTTTACTATCCCGAAAACAGATTTTGTATATTTCTCAGTCCACCCTTTTTGAGTTTTTTCATCATCTTTTGCATGTGAACAAAGTTTTTCAGCAACTTATTTACATCTTGCACCGAGGTGCCGCTGCCCTGGGCGATGCGTCGCCTGCGGCTTCCGTTTATGATTGTATAATTGCATCGTTCCACCTTGGTCATGGAATTTATAATAGCCTCTATCCTGACCAACTCGCTCTCGTCCGGACGCAATCCTTGCAATGATTTGATCTTGTTTAGTCCGGGAATCATGCCGATAATTTGTTCCAGAGTCCCCATCTTTTTTATCTGCTGTAGTTGATCCCGGAAGTCCTCCAGGGTGAAAGACTCTTTTCTGATCTTTTTCTCAAGTTCTACGGCCTTCTTGGCATCAAGAGTGGCTTGGGCCTTCTCAATAAGAGTCAGGACATCACCCATCCCCAGTATGCGGGAGGCCATGCGATCCGGATAGAAAGGCTCTAAGGCATCTAATTTTTCACCCACTCCAACAAATTTAATCGGCTTCTGAGTAACCGCTTTTATAGACAGGGCCGCTCCTCCGCGGGCGTCGCCATCCATTTTAGTGAGAATTATACCCGTTAGCCCCAGGGTCTGGTTAAACTTCTCGGCTATATTAACCGCATCCTGACCGGTCATGGCATCGGCTACCAGAATAATTTCCGAAGGATCAATGGCCGCCTCGATGCCTTTCAGTTCATCCATGAGTACCGTATCAATGTGCAGGCGCCCTGCTGTATCTATGATGACGGTATCATAGGCCTTCTCCCTGGCCAGAGTCATAGCCCTCTGGCAAATATCCAGGGGCTTCATATCCGGCACAGACGGATAAGCGGGCATGTTCAAATCATTGGCCAATTTTTGCAACTGGTCGATAGCCGCCGGCCTATATATATCGGCCGGCACCAGATAAGGGCGCCTCCCCTTCCCCCGCAGGTGTAGGGCCAGCTTACCCGCCGTGGTGGTCTTGCCCGAACCCTGCAGACCAACCAGCATGATAGACACCGGCCATTTCCCCGAAAAATTAATGTCTTGTTTCTGCCCCCCCATCAGGGCGGTCAATTCCTCCTGAACTATCTTAATAAGGTGCTGCCCCGGGGTAAGACTGTCCAATACCTCCTGTCCGACAGCTCGTTCATGGACTGTATTGACAAAATCTTTAACGACTTTATAGTTTACATCAGCCTCTAAGAGGGCAAGGCGCACTTCACGAAGGCCGTCCTGAATATTCTGCTCTGTTAATTTGCCGTAGCCCCGAAGCTTCTTGAAAACGAGGTTAAGGCGTTCGGTTAAGCTTTCAAACAAAACACTACTCCCTGAAGATTTGAAACATAAAAAGGTATTTATAAAATTTCTTTTGACAACCGTCAAGCAAATTATGTTTACAATTTCTTCATATAATAGTAAGTCCGAATCCTAACCATCAAAAGAAAGAACAAAAAAACATTGCTAAGTAGAATAAACTTATTATAATTTTTGTTTTATGTTTTATAACGGTAATTACATACCAAAAATCATGTTGGTAGGCTTTTTAGGCCTGAGGCCTAAAGAAAGGATGATATAGCATGGCACGAGTTACGGTGGAAGATTGTTTAAAAAAGGTTAATAGTCGATTTGTCCTGGTTAATCTGGCAAAAAAAAGGGTTCAACAGCTTCGTAGCGGCGCACAGCCCCTGGTTCAATCCAGAAATAAGGAAATCGTCGTGGCCTTACGGGAGATAGCGGCAGGGAAGGTCACGCCTGAAAATGTAGATGAATTGGGAAAGGTTGAAAAAGGGCTGCAGGTAGAAGGGGAGGTTAAAGAGTAGAATAGTTATAGATATGATCAAGCGCGATTATTACGAGGCACTTAATGTTCCGCGGGATGCTTCTGAGGAGGAGATAAAAAGGAGCTATCGCCGCCTGGCTATGGAGTATCATCCAGACCGAAACCCTGGAGATAACGAGGCGGAAGAGCGTTTCAAGGAGGCGGCTGAGGCCTACGAAGTCCTTATGGATCCCCAGAAAAGGGAAATTTACAATCATTATGGACATGAAGGGCTACAGGGCGCCGGATTTAGGGGATTCAGCGGTTTTGATGATATATTTGCCAGTTTCAGCGATATATTTGAGGAATTCTTCGGCTTCGGGACTACGAGGCACGGTCGAACCGCTTCCAGACCGGGGGCCGACCTGCGCTATGATCTGAATATTTCATTTGCCGATGCAGCCTTCGGCAGAGAAACAGAGATAGAAATAAGCAGACTGGAAACCTGTTCGGCCTGCGGAGGCAGCGGGTGTAAAGAGAATTCTCGTCCCGGCACCTGTCCAACCTGCCGAGGAAGAGGGCAGGTCGTACGCGCAGAAGGTTTCTTCCGTATCAGTACCACCTGCCCGCACTGCCGCGGCGTAGGGACTATCATCACTAATCCCTGTGAAAATTGCGCCGGTAGCGGGCAGACACGAGTCAAAAAGAAAGTGGTTATTAAGATCCCCCCTGGTGTGGACACCGGATCAAGGCTTCGATTGCGGGGAGAAGGGGAAAGCGGAGAAAGAGGCGGCCCGCCCGGTGATCTTTATGTAGTTTTACATGTTGAGCCTCATGATTTTTTTGAACGGAAAGGCTATGATATTTATTGTCATGTACCTATTCCCTTCACTCAGGCGGCCTTGGGCGACAAGATCGAAGTTACTACCCTGAAAGGAACTAAAAAAGTTACTATCCCTGAGGGCATGCAATCAGGCGAAGCCATCGTCTTAAAGGGCGAAGGCATACCCTTTTTGCAAGGGCACGGGAAAGGGGATCAGATAATAGAGGTGATTGTCAACACACCGGTATCCCTTACCGCCCGTCAGAAAGAAATTTTATGCGAATTTGCCGAAATCGAGGCAGAAAAACACGCCGGTTTTTTTAAGAAAATATTCCGTAAGTAAGGTAAGGACTTTCAGGCCATGCAATCCCTAAGCCATTTTGATGCCCAGGGGAAGGCGGTTATGGTGGAGGTCGGCCATAAAGAGACCACCTATCGTTACGCCCGGGCCAGCGGTTCAGTACTGGTAAACGCCGAAACCCTACAGTTAATTAAGGAAGGGCGGGCTGATAAAGGGGATGTCCTGGGAATAGCCCGTGTGGCCGGCATCATGGCCGCCAAAAAGACCAGCGAACTCATCCCCCTCTGCCATCCAATACTCATCAGCAGTGTAAACATTACCTTTTCCCTGGATGAAACAAATAATAAGGTGTTAATCGAGGCCACAGTCAACAGCCAGGGCAAGACGGGCGTGGAGATGGAGGCCCTGACCGCCGTTTCTGTAGCCGCTCTCACCATCTACGATATGTGTAAGTCAAAGGATAGAGGAATAATCATCACGGACATCTGCCTCCAGGAAAAAGAGGGCGGGAAGAGCGGTCACTACAAGAGACCGGTCACGGGATAGGGCCGGGTGATCTGACCACACTGGAAGGCTAAAATCAGATTGGTACACGGATAACGCAGTATTACTATGAAGATACTGACTGCTGAGGTTATTGAAACACTGAAGGGCAGAGGTCTCCTGCCGTCTTTACCGGAAGGACCCCCTATTCCTTTACCTGCCGTCAATAAGGTGGAGCTATATCTCTCCTTCCACTGCAACGACCGCTGTGCGCACTGCGTTACGACCTCGGGACCGGAGAGGCAGGAGACGCTGAGTCCCGATGATGCAATAACGGTTATAAAACACGTAGCACAATTCTCTGTGTTGAGACAGCTTGACAGGCTCTTTGGAAAAGGGGAGTTTCGCTGCGCACTACCGCAGCAATTTCTAGACCTGGAGGCGAGAAAAGTACCACCCAAAAGACTGAGCGAATCGCTTAAAACCGCCTATGTGGATTGTTTACAGGGCAATGGCTGCAACTCACAATGGATTACCGGTTCTTTATCTTTTAATCTCAACTTTGGTCGGCCATCCATCCGAATAAGCGGCGGAGAATTCTTCATGTGGCCTGCCAGGACGAATGGTAAAGAACTGTCCGATAACCAGAGATTGGACTTCCAGGGACAATTGTTGAGGGAAATACGCACCTTATTGCCAGATTACGACGTATGGATCCTGACCAACGGCCGGTTTGCGGTCAGTCGGGAACATGCCGACAAAGTTATCGAGGCCTGGGCCGGACATGCAAACTCTCCAAACGCCGGAGGGAAGACACGCATCTGCATCTCTGTGGACGTATTCCACCGACCTCCGCCAGGCAGTTCCGTAGAGGAGATGTTGGACAGAATATGGGCGGCAACCCGGAAGTATGGCTTAAGCGCCCCTTTTCTGTATGGAATTCCAAATGACTGGATCGGCTACTTGGGCAGGGTATTTGGAAATTTCAAGGTGGGAAGGATGGAAAAACATACAGTTAAAAATGTATCCGGAAGTTCTTTCAACCCGGTCATGGATCTGATGGTAGATCCGTTGGATCTGGTCGGCGCCGACGGCTGCCGGGAGGTTAAGGGATTTTATCTGCGGCACAGTTCCGGGGTCTTGATCGCCAACAACATCTACATAGCCCCATCCGGCCATATGGTATATTGTTGCGCCTGTCTGGGCAGCTATGGGGATTTTGTACGTGAACCAAAACGCTGTCTGGAAAATATGGTCAGGGATCCGATCTCTTTGATGCTGCGCCGCGCCGAGACGGCCATCTCCCTTCTTAATACTGCCGTTGAGCTTGATCCTACAATCAAGGTGCTCGGCACCGGAGAATACCCCGCGGTTACCGGGTCAACCTGTTATCAGCTTATGACCGGGGAAAGACTACCCTGATGAGTTCTCCAGAACGCGCCCATATAGATGTTGCATTACTTACAAGCAGGCTTAAAACCACTCCTTTCGCACAAGGAGAGATTCAGTATCTACCAACCACCGGTTCCACAAATGATGTGGCGAGAGACCTGGCAGAAAAAGGCGCTCCGGAGGGGACCATAGTTATTGCCGAAAGCCAGACCAGGGGTCGGGGGCGTCTAGGCCGGACGTGGTATTCACCTCCCGGCGCCGGCCTCTATTTTTCTATCGTCCTCCGGCCCCGGCTCGATCCATCCGACCTCCCCAAAATTACGCTGCTGGCGGGAACAGCCATTGCCGAATCTATAGAAGAAACCACCGGCCTTCACCCAGTTATCAAGTGGCCTAACGACCTCCTGTTGGCAGGTAAAAAGGTAGCCGGCATACTGACAGAGCTTTACGGCGATATGGCCTCACCTTATGTCATCCTCGGGATTGGCATAAATATTCACACGCGCCGGGAAGATTTCCTCCCTGAATTGCAAGAAACCGCCACCTCTCTGGCCTTGTCCGGCGGGCAAAATATCTCGCGTACAAGGCTCCTGCAGGCCGTGCTTGAGCATCTGGGGAGGGGGTATGAATCATTCAAAAAGGGGGCGTTTCAGCCCATCCTGGACGCCTGGCGTAAGAGATGCGTTATTATCGGCGCCCGTGTCAGGATACTATCTGGAGAAAAAGAACTGGAAGGGACCATTGTCGATGTGGATGTGGCGGGCGCTTTGCTTCTTAGGGATCAGACCGGACAGATCCAGCGTATCTTATCCGGTGAAGTGATAAGGTGGGAAAAATAAGCTATTGCAAGCCCCGGCGCATCTTCGAACCGTAAGGGACCTGGCGACCTGAGAATTTATGAAAGAGGCGGGAGATTCTCCCGCCTCTTTTTTGCAAATATGGAGGGTATCAGGTTAGGCCAACTGGGCCATCAATTTCTCTGAGACTACATTGATGGGCGGCGCACCATCCACGGCAACTACCTTTGGCCCCGGCACCTTCTTGAAATAGTTGACTGCCGCCATGGTGCCGCTGTTGGTATCGTAATAAATATCATGCCTCTTATCAATAGCGGCCGTATCCTGGTCATCGGCCCGAGTCTTCAACTCACCCCCGCAGACCCGGCAGACCAATTTCCCATCTTTTTCTACCGGCTTGATGGCATCAATATGGACATGGTTCGGATGGTTGTTGTCATTAACGCAGAGCCTTCTGCCCATAATCCTTTCCGCAGCTGTCTTGCGGTCCAGGCCAATCTCCACGACATAGTCAAGCTTGATGCCGGCCTCATTAAGCGCCTTGTGCAGGGCCTCGGCCTGGACAACGTTACGCGGGAAGCCGTCCAGAAGCCATCCCTTTTTACAATCATCCTCCTTAAGCCGGTTGAGGATCATGGGGATGGTGATGTCATCCGGCACCAGATCTCCCCGGTCGATGTATGCCTTGGCCTTTTTCCCCAGCTCTGTGCCCCCGCCTATATTCTTTCTGAATATGGCGCCCGATTCAATGTGGGGGAGATTGTACTTCTTCTGAACAATTGCCCCCTGCGTTCCCTTGCCACTTCCATTTGGACCAAAAATTAAGATGTTCATGAAAATCCTCCTTTTGGAAAAATTATTTCTCACTTCAAAAATCCGGTAGTGTCGGTCGTCCGTTGTCAGTGGTCAATTGTGTCTGTATATCCAGATAGTTAGACGAAGCGTTGAAACGTTAGCGCCTTCGTTGCTACCTGGTAGAACCGGTTGACTTCTTTTATTTTTATAACAAACAACTGACAACAATCAATGGACACCACCAAAAATTGAAGATTTGAAAAATCACCGGTAGAACTATAGCAGAAAGTTATTGATTATTTCCAGAAGAAAATGAATATCCATTCAAAAAAATTGCCCCTCTTCTCTATCACTGGCTGGAAAGCTTTCTATACCCGTCCAGGCCTTTCCGCCTTTGTCCTTGACAATCATATCTAACTCATATAAAGCAGAAAAAGTTTTCTTAATTTCCACTTTTCTTAATGACTGAAGTGGCCGATATAGTAATAGATACAAGGGCCTTTGTGCTCTCAGGGAGGAGGATGCATGTACAAAATCCTTCATAAATATTATTTGCTTTGTCTGTCTCTTCTTCTCGTAATCACTCTGTGCTGGGGCTGCGCCGGGCTAAAGGAAAAACATCTGGCCGAACCGATGAATAGCCAGCCACAGGGCAGACTCGTTCTGTTTTTGAATGGCCCGCCGCAGACCGGTCTGAATCTCACCTTTAGCCTCAGCAGCGTTGGCGTCTTCAGCGAAGAAGGCGGTTGGGAAGAGTTGCCGCTTAAACTTCAGCCGATAAACTCCCGGGGTATAATCGGACGCCAGATCATCCTCGCGGAAAGCAAACTTGTGGCCAGGGCCTATGAAAAGCTGCGCTTTACCTTTGATCGGGCACAGGTCATTAAGGAAAATAAGGCCGCAGACCTTTCCATCCCTTCCGAAGGCCTGGAGATGGATTTTAACTTCAGGATAGTCAAAGGGCAGGATACTTCAGTTTTTATCAACTGGGATGTAGAGGGGTCTATAGCGGATAATTATCTGTTTATCCCCGCATTTGCGCTAAAGACAGAGATTCGCGGGGTAAGAAGTCAACTGGCTTATGTAACCAATGAAGGGTCAGACAATTTAACGGTTATAAACAGAGAATGGGACGAGGTCGTTTCTACCATAGCGGTAGGAAAGGCGCCATGCGGTCTGGCCGCCGGTACAAAAAAGACCAGGCTAAGGGTATATGTGGCCAATTCCGGGTCGAATAACATTACGGTCATCGATCCGACCCTAAACCAGGTCGAGCAGACCATTCCTATATCATTTGGGAGACACCCCCGGGCTATCGCCGCAGCGCAGACCCGGTCAGGCAAGGAATGTCTGTTTGTGGCCAATTATGCCTCTAACAATGTTTCCATAATAGATACGGATAATTACGAAGAGATCGAACAGGTCAGGGTAGGCGTCGGCCCTATAGCCATAATCACTGACCCCCCCACGGACACCATATATAATATGAAAGGGCTGACGGCCGGTCAGTTGAATCGCTGGAGGGATTATCGGGATCAACACCTGCATATATATGTAGCCAACAGTAAGACCAACACCGTATCCGTTATCATTTTTAACACCTCTACACTGGCCGTGCAAGACACCTATACCTTAACCGTGGGCTGGAATCCGACGGCCCTGGACGTAGATGTAGAGCGGGGTAAGGTCTATGTAGCTAACAATGCCTCTGATACGATCTCAATCATCGATGCCTTAAAAATCATGGATGGCTCCACCTCGGATGCGGTTACTACCTTGACCAATGTGGGTACGGGCGGGGTGGACATTGCGGTTGACGCTTATTTTATGCGGCTATATCTTTTAAAGAATCGCCCAGGTGAATTGCTCTTTCTTAAGACCCCGGTGGAGGACATAGCTGCATCCTTGAAGTCTATCATGACGCCCATAACAGGAGTGATCGATGTGAGTGGGGTTCACCAATCCATGGCCTTGGACCCCGAGAGTAGAAAGTTTTATGTCGTGGATCGTGAAGATGGCATAGTTCACGTTATAGATAAGACTAGCCGGCGATTGATCAAGAATATTCCCGTGGGTAGCAAGCCTTATGAGATTACGATGGTTCCTTTTTGATAGGCTGAGGATAAGGGTTGGATGTTAAACTCTTAAAGGTGATGACCAGCAAAATGCCTGCCCTACAAAGGTTGTGGAGGGTAGTTATAGCATTGGCCGTGCTTATAACTTATCCTGGCCCATCTGCCTGGGCGGTAGGTATAGGCGGCACGGCCGATATTCGTTATAACTCAACTAAACAAAAAAGGGATGGCGCCAAAATAAGCGACGGCTATACCTTTTCTCAGAATTATTATCTAAATCTGGCCGATGAAATTACGCCTGCGCTTACCTATACTCTCAATTTCCGGGCCAATCACAACAAGACTTCTACCACCCAGGACAGCTTAACCACAAAAACTTACAGCCAGGGCGCTGAGCCACAGATTGAATTCAGCCTGCATAACCCTTATTATAATGCCAGCGCCGGCTATCAACGTACAGAGACCTGGAGCGGCGCATCTTTGGCGGATGAGATACGAAAGACCGGCGATTATACCTATGCCCGCTTTGATATATCTCCACGTGATTTGCCGACCCTGGCCTTGCAGTGGGGCCATAAACGGGATTTTGATTATCTTTCGCCCACGCGCCTCGATACCACCACCGACACCTATCTTCTGAATACAAGTTATAATTACGCCCCCTTCAGGCTTTACTACAATTATTACCTTACCCAGACCACAGATGACGCCCCTTCAGGCGATATCTATCGCACCGAGAGGGAGGCGCATACACATAATGGCCGGCTGGATTACGGCCAATCATTTTTTGACGGCAAGCTTCCAATTAACGCCAGTTACCAGGCCAATTATAACCGGAATATTACGGATATTTTTTCCACAGCCGCGGTGGTTACCGTAGAGCGAACGCCTTTTCTGGGGCTTCATAAACGTGATACGGCTTCACCTCCAACGCCAACGACACTTACGCTCGAGACGCAAAATGCCCTTATCGATGGGGACAAAAGTACGGCTATAACTGCTATTGATGTTGGGGTCACTGGGTTGCCAAACACTGACCCCAACTCACATCTCTATCACAACATAGGGCTGGAATTAACCAGTACCAAATCAGTGAAGAACCTTCGCATTTACACAAACATAGCTAAGACCACCGCTTTTAGTGATACACTGACCTTTACTGTTTACTCGGGCACCACGGCATCGAACTGGACAGCGATAACCGGCGCCGCTTCTCCGGCTCCGAGCACCTCGGCGACAGAGGACGTTTATTTTTACGAGGTAAGCTTTACGCCTACGACCGCCAGATTTTTCAAGATCGTCAATACCTCAGAAACAGGTACCACTGCTAACGTATACATCACGGAGATAGAGGCCTATGGTGATGAGACGGAAAAGACCGATATTACCGACCGGTTCGACCAGGGCCTGAATTTTAACACCAGCTTGAAGGCCAGGCCTGATTTGTCGGTTTCATTCAGTTTTTACCTGACGCGCAATGATGAAGAACCATCATCCCTTCCCGAGGCGGCGAGTAATCTTTTTTCAACCATTTTCAGCAAGACCCAAAAAGGGGGGGAAGGCGCATCCAGCGGAACTACTACGCGGAGCTGGGGTCCTTCCGTTAACTGGCAGCCCTATACAAAGCTTATGACCTCTTTGCGTTTCCAAAGGCAGGACTCGTGGGATACGGAGGGGACCACCGATTCGGCATCCAATACGTACGCTTTTTCTCTTAATTCTCCGCTTCTTGATACGTTGGATGCCACATTTTCCGCGACACGCAGTGAGCAGTACAGTTTTTCCGAGAAACAGACTATAAGCGACTCCCTTCTCCTCAGTACGCTGGCTAAATTGTACGACGGCGTCAATATGGTTACAGACCTGAATTATACTACCTCAGAATCCTTTCAGACTAATCTCACTACAGATACCCTTTCTCTTAACGGTAATATAAATGCTATACTGACGCGCAGGCTAAGTGGAACATTTACGTATGGTTTTAGCTGGCCTTCGCCTGGTACGGCCTCCAACCAGCAGTCCCTGGTCTTGACTTATCGCCCCAGTGCGCTATTAAATTTTATGGCCTCGCTTCAGACTGCCGATACAGGAACTGCCCGTACTTTTGGCCAGAATTACAGTATAGATTGGCTCCCGGTTCCCGTACTTAATTTTAATCTGAGCGCCCAAGAGACGGACTCAGGGGACACAAAAAACCAGACCCTTACCTTCCAGAATAGGTGGCAGATAAACAAGTATATGGATTTTCAGTTTAATTACTCCCTTGGGCGTGTTAAATCATCGTCTGAAACGGATACCCATACCTGGGGATTATCCTTTACCGGACGGTTCTGAAAGGAGAAGGCATTATTGTTGACAGTGATACGTAAAACTGATAAAAATCAAATTTGGACAGCCGTTCTGTTGTCTTGTTTGTGCTTAACGCTTGTATTTTTGTCTGCCTGCGCGCCCGGCCGAAAGACTTATTTGCGTTCAGGCGTTGATATTCGTCAGATTACAAAGGTAGCGGTTATGCCTTTTGAGAATCTGACAAACGATCCCTATGCAGGTAAAAAGGTGCAAGATCTCATGATTACAGAACTTTTGTATAGGGGTCGTGTAGATGTTATCGAGCCCGGCGAGGTACTAAATGCTATACGGAGCGCCGGTATTACCTCCATCAGTGCCTTGCATATTGAAAATATAAAGATTATTGGACAGCGGTTGCGGGTCCCGGCGGTGGTGGTGGGTTCAGTCCATGCCTTTGGAGTGGTGCGGGGTGTTACGATATCCTATCCTGAGGTAACTATTCACTGTATTGTGGTGGAAACTACTTCGGGAGCAATTATTGCTTCGACCCAGTACACGTCGGGCGGAACCAGCTTCTGGGGCAGGCATTTCAAGGCTGAAGGGCCTACCTTGGGCGAGACAGCCGAGGATGCGGTAAAGATTATAGTAAGGAGTCTGTTTTTACCATGAAGCGACGGGGGGCTTATCACTTTATAATTTGTCTTTTACTGGCGTTCACCCTTTTTGGTTGTGCCCGTGCGCCTAAGCCGAGTTTTTATATACGCCAGGACTTTGACTTTAGCTTTATAAAAAAGGTGGCCGTATTGCCCTTTGATAATCTTACCAATGAGAAGTTCTCTTCTGAAAGGATCAGAAGACTGGTAATTAATGAACTTCTGGCCTCAGGTTTGATGGATGTGGTCGTAGCCGGCGATCTTTCGGCTACCCTTAAGGCGGTCAAAGTGGAATCGGTAACAGCACTGCCTCCGCAGCAGATCAAGGAAATTGGCAGGGCATTAAATGCACAGGCCGTTCTTACAGGCTCGGTCGAAAGGTATGAGGAACCAAAAGGTGGATCCTTTGCCGCTCCTGAAATTTCCATCTCCTTAGTTATGGCGGAGACCGACTCTGGGTCCATTGTATGGTCAGTAAGCGCTTCTACCGGTGGGGCGGGTTTTGGGACCCGCCATTTTGGGGCGCGTGCAGATACGATCAGCGAGGCCTCTGAAAAGGTAGTTAAAAAGACAATCCGGACACTGTATCCATGAGAGGTAAAATTCGAAATACGAATATCGAAATTCGAAACAAAATATTGATGGTAGGGCGGGACCTGCCCTATAGTCTCTTTAATCTAGACGCTTCTAGATAGTTATGAAACAGCCCTATGCGGAAAATACTGCCTTTTCTCTTAACCTTCCTTATTTTTTTACCCTCCTGTGCCGGACGGGCGGCATTTGATAGCGATGCCCGGCTGCCGCTGGCCCGAAAAGCTATAGCGCTGATGCCTTTTGAGAACCTTTCTGATAAGAAAGAGGCCGTGGAAACGGTTATGCCCTATATACGGCAGTGGTTTAAAGATGCCGGGGCTGAAATAGTGCCTGATGAAGTAGTAGAAAGATTTCTGTTGCGGCATGAAATTAGAAGCACCGGGCGTTTCTCAGATAAAATTATTCATAGTATGGATCGCGGGCTTGGGGCCGCTTATATTCTGCTGGGAAGCGTAAATTTATGCTCTGATGACCCGTTACTATCCATCTCTACCCGCCTGGTATCCGTGCCGGATGGGAATATTGTCTGGGGCGGATATGCCGGCCGCAGTGGGGAGGAATTTAAAACGGTCCTTGGCCTGGGTAAGATTACGACACTGGCCGGGCTCTCCCCTATAGTAATTGAGGAACTTTTTTCTCCTCTTAAGCGGTTTACACCGCCGGATAAGGCGGAACAAGAGAAATGGCGTTTCCGGGTGGCGGTAATGCCCTTTGGGAACCTGAGCCCGCGCAGGGATGCCGGGGTTATCGCCACGTACCTATTCCTTGCGGGCATAGCGCAAAAAACGGGTTGGGCGACCGTTGAATATGGCCAGGTCTGGAATACCTTGGTTTCAGAGAATTATCCGTATCGGGGAGAACTGGACTATGATACGTTGCAGGCGCTGGGCAAGAAACTTGAAGTCGATGGCATCCTGCTCGGAACAGTTGAAAAATATACCGAAGATCTGGGCGCCAAAGGACAGGTTATCCCGGAGGCAGCTATCAGCCTGCGTCTTTTATATGTTCCTAATAAGACCATCATCTGGGCGGATCGACTGGGAGCTACGGGCGAAGACGATATCTTAGTCCTGGATTGGGGGCGAATAAGAACGGCCGATAAGGTTGCCGAAAAGGTAATCAAAAAATTGGTACAGCGTTTGCCTTATATTGAGGTTAGGTAGTGTCCATCCGGAAACTACTGTTCCCGGCTTCACGCTTTCAGCGATCAGCAATTAGCTGTCAGCAAAAATCTAAGACAAACAACACATTAAGCTGAATGCTGACGGCTTAGTAAAGGGCCAAATTTGGGGAGTTAGATATGTCACTGTTTATATTGTTACGAAACTATATGATTATCGGGGTGCTTTTGTTGCTTGCGGCCTGTAGCGGGTTTATGATCTCAGGTGAAAAACCCGTGGCCTGGGTGGACGGCGTGCCGGTAACTGAGGGGGATTTAAAAGAGGCGTTAAAGATAACGCATCGCACTGAGGCCGTACGGCCGGATGAGCATCTCGACCTTATGGATTATGTTAATAAATTGATCGATGAACGCCTGATTGTCCAGGAGGCCTATCGTATGGGGCTGGATAAGGATCCATGGGTGCAAAATAAGATGCACGAATATAAACTCAGGGAATCAGTGGTACGCCTCTATAAAGAAGAGGTTCAGGACAGGGTTTGGGTAAGCGATGACGAGATGCGGCGATTTTACAATGAGCAGATGGAGGAGACGCATCTTCGCCAGCTAACGGTGGGAACTGAGGAAAAGGCCCTGAATATACGGGACCAGATCGAAGCCGGTTCTGATATGGCCGCTCTCGCCCGGGAGCATTCTATCGATATGTTTAAAGATAAGGGAGGAGACCGGGGTTTTTTACGCCGGTGGCAACTCCCGGAATCAGTTAGAGATATAGCCTTCTCTCTTAAGGCCGGCCAGATAACACCCGTAATTAAAACTCCCTCCGGCTATCAAATAATAAAAATTGAGGAGAAGAAGCCGGCACCGGAGAAAAGTTTAGAGGAGATACGGCAGGTTGCAGAAAAACATTTTCGCAAGAAGAAAGAAGAGACGCTAAGTCAGGAAGTTTTAAAGAGATATCACAAGCAGGCCGATATAGTCATAAGCGAAGATTTGTTGGCAGAATTGCCGGCTTCTATTGACGCCGCAAGGGATGAAAAGTGGGCCAAAGATGAACGGCCTATAGTAAAAATTGGAGAAGAAATATTGACGGTTGGCCAGTTTTATCAACAGCTCAAAGATATACCGGAGTCTAAACTGGTTGCGGATAATCCGCAGGCCTTAAAGAGAAAGCTTGTAGATAACTGGATCGACCGCAAACTTGTGGATATAGTTGCTTTAAATCGGCATTATGAGCAAGATGCAGATTTCGGTCGCATGCTTAAGTATTACGAAGAATACCTACTAAAGAAGTTGTTTGCCCAGAAGGTTATATACCCACAGATAAAGGTTTCAGACGAACTCCTCAGGGATTATTACGATAAACACCGTGACAAGTATCTCAAGCCGGTTCAGTACCGGATAAGGCAGATTACTGTAAGTGATGAGGCGCAGTCCCGGGCCATCCTGGAACAACTGCGCGGGGGAGCTGATTTTGCCTGGCTGGCAAAAAATAAGTCCGAAGACGGCCTGGCTGAGAAGGGAGGAGACAGGGGCTGGATTTCGGAAGATAAATTATCTTTTTTATCTAAGGCTGTTTCTGCCTTGAAGGTTGGAGAGAACAGCGATGTGCTTTCAGAGGGCGGCGCGTATTATATCGTAAAACTGGAGGCCAGGTCCGATGTTGACTACGAGGACTTTGAACAAATAAAGGACGTCGTGCAAAGGGATTATGTCAAGGAAAACTATGAGAAATTATGGACGGATTACGCCAGAGAGTTAAGACAGGATGCTGAAGTCAGGATAAATGATCCCTTTATCCGGGAATTGACAGAACGATTCCTGCCTACTGCAAAATCTTCTACTCTTGACAAGTAATGAAGGCTGATGATATGGTGCAGCGCATGAAAAATTCGAAGCACGTCCGCCTGCGGCGAAGCTGCCTTTGGTGTGGGACTCGGAAAATAAAATTTAACGCCATAGGCATTGCAGTACTTGTAGTAGCGATCGCCCTTATCGTTTTAAGTTGTGCTGAAAGTCCGGCCAGACCGCAGCGAGGGTTTGCTCCGAAGGCGTGCCTGGACTGTCATGGCAAGAAATTTGATGATCTCAAAAAACCTTATGTCCATGGTCCGGCGCTCAAAAAAGACTGCGAAGTATGCCATGACCGCCATGGCAAGATACCCATCAGGACATTCAAGAAACCGGGCGCCGCGTTGTGTTATACCTGCCATGCCGCGGAAAAACTGGGGATAAGTGAAAAAGTTGCGGTTCATACCCCTATAAAAGAAGGCAAATGCATACCCTGTCATGCCCCACACGCCGGCGACAATAAACTCTTCTTAAAAAAACAGGGTAATAGCCTTTGCTTTGATTGCCACCAAGAGGCGCTATTTAAAGGCGCTAAGGTCCATGCCCCGGTAGAAAAAGGATGCTTGACCTGCCACAGACCGCATGCCTCACCCCAGGCCGATCATCTTGTAAAACCAGAGACAGAGCTTTGCCTTGGTTGTCATAACTCAGGGAGCGCCTCTTTCCGGGCAGCGCATCAGAATTATCCGGTGGAAAAGGCGCATTGTACGGGATGCCATGACCCGCATGCCACAGCCCATCCTAAGTTACTAAGGCCTTCTATACATAAGCCTCTGGCGGAAAAAAGGTGTGGTTCCTGCCACCATCCATCTGCAGATAAAGAGCCGCTAAAGGCGGTGGCTCAGGATGGCGCTCTTTGCTATTCCTGCCACGAGCAGGTCGCCAAGCGATTTGAACAGGTCTGCCGGCATAAGCCCATACAAGAGGGTAAGTGTCTGGTCTGCCATAGTCCCCATGCCACGGATTTTGTTCCCCAGTTGGTTAAGGATGTCAACTCTCTTTGTTTTACCTGTCATAAAGAGAAGGCAGGTTCTTTGAAGGCAGGTGTGCCCCATGCGCCACTCAAAAAGCAGGGTTGTACGGCCTGTCATGATGCGCATGCCGCGGCTAATAAGCAATTGCTCAAATCGGAAAAAAAGAAGCTCTGTCTCGGGTGTCATAAGAAGACGGAGGAAGAGCTAAGCGCAGCTTATGTACATAAACCTCTCGCATCTGATCAGTGCACGGCCTGCCACAACGCCCATGGATCCAATTATAAGGGAATGCTGGGCGTATCCCCGGAAGCCCTGTGCTACAGCTGTCATAAGGAGGCCAGAGATAAATTTTATAAGGCATACGTTCATACGCCCGTGAGTAAAAAGAATTGTACAGGATGTCATAAGCCGCACGGAGCGAATTATAAGTCTCTTCTCAAGCATTCCAAGACTGATATTTGTTTCTCCTGTCATGTAGAAATGAAGAAGATAGGTATAGAAGGCAAGGGTCACCCGCCGTTTATGAGAAGAGAATGCCAGGGCTGTCATGACTCCCATGCCAGTAATTATCCTATGCAGCAGATGATCCCACCTTCTGAACTCTGTCTGAAGTGTCATAAGAATTTCGTGGCCAAAGGAAAAGATGCCCAGGCCGTACATCAACCCATAAAGGAAGGGAACTGCATTAGCTGCCATAGCCCGCACGGTACAAAGCTTGCCAGTTTGCTCCTCAACCAAACCGGCGAGCTGTGTCTGTCCTGCCATGGCCAGCTAAAGGAGGCGCTGCGTTCGGCCCGGGGGCATATGCCGGTCAAGCAAGGCAATTGTCGCGGCTGCCATCTACCCCATTACGGAGAAGAAAAAGGACTTTTGGCCAACCGTGATCCATTCCTCTGTCTCCAGTGCCATGCCGCCGATAAACCTACTAATATCAAGGCGCATCAAGGGTTGCTCCAAAATACCAGCTTATGTCTGGAGTGTCATGAACCACATATAGCCGCTAAGGGAAGTTTGTTGAAGAAAAATGAGCACAGTCCTTTTGCCAAGAGAGATTGCAGGCTGTGCCATAAATAAAATAAGTGATAAACCCCGTATTTAATATGGGACGAATGGCGAAATTTCCGCGATACCCGGAAAGCTTATGAGATGGAGAGATGTTAACAATATGAGGGTTAAGTTTGCGATATTGCCTTTGTTGGCCTTTTTTGTCTGGACACTAACAGGTGAAGCGCTGGCGGCAAGGCCTTCGGCTGATACCTGTTATAGCTGCCATAGCCAGTTAAAAAAGCAATTTGCGCAGAAAACCATACATGATCCTGTGGCCAAGGGCCAGTGCATGGCCTGTCACAATCCTCACGCCGCGAACCAGGATAAGTTTTTAAAGGATGACATAAATAAGCTCTGCTATAGTTGCCATAAAGGATTGGCACAGGAACTGGGGCGCGGGTACGTTCATTCCGTTCTTTTGCATGATAAATGCACGCGTTGTCACAGTCCCCATGCCTCTGCACACAGAAATCTACTGGCCAAAGAAGCAAATAGCTTATGCCTGGACTGCCATGAGGGCGTAAAAAAGCAGCTTGCCTTTTCCTATTCCATACCGCCCTTCCGGGAGAAAAAGTGCCTTTCTTGTCACCAGCCCCATGTCTCCAGGGAGGAAGGGTTGGTAAGGAAAAATATAAATCGTCTTTGCCAGGATTGTCATGGTATTAAGTGCAAGAGTAAGGGGGTTTCTCTGGCCTTTGCCCTCCAGAATGCCGACTGCACTAGCTGTCATAATCCCCATGCCTCAAACAAGAAAGGGGTTTTCAACCCTATAGCCCATCAGTCTTTCGTCGATCAAAAGTGTGAGGCATGCCACGATACGATTGTAGCAAATAAGCCCCTTACAACAAAGTTGACCGGCCGGACATTATGCCTTGATTGCCATGGTAATAAGAAGGATATGCTGTCTAAGATATATGTTCACGCCGGAGGAGGTAAGGCCTGCACCACCTGTCATAATCCTCATGCCTCGCAGGATAAAGGCCTTATCTGGAAGAAAGAGAAATGGCTCTGCATCTCCTGCCATGCCGACACGGACCGGCGTGAGAAGGCATCCATCGAGAAACAAAAGGGCATCCGCTGTACGGCTATCAAGGAGGGAAAATGTTCCCATTGTCATGATCCACACGCCGCAAATATGCCCCGCTACTTTAAAGGCGACGGAGTTGATATCTGTATGAGTTGCCATAAAAAAGAGCACAGCTTATCGCATCCCCTCAGGGAAAAATCTATAGATCCGCGGACTAACCAGCCGACTTATTGCACTACCTGTCACGGGATGCACACTGCTGAAAACAAATTTATGCTCTATTTCGACCGCAAAAAGGAACTGTGCATAGAGTGCCATAAAAGAGATTAAGGAGCTTGCGGTATGGCTTTGATGTTTGGCAGGATCAGGCTTTTATTAATTATCCTTGGGTCGTATAGCATTATATCGGTTTTTTTTGCACCTGATCTTTGTTTTGCCCAGCAAAAGACCCCCTTTTCCCTCCAGGTTAGTTTTACACAACTGGAAGGCATGGGCAAATTTAAGCAGATACAGGGACTTTTCTGGTCACAGGCCAAAAATAGACTGCTTGTGGCTGATACCGGCAATAACCGCCTGCTTTTCTTTGGCGACAGTGAGGGTAAATTCCGGTTCCTGTCTGAATTTAAATCCGACAAAATGGCGTTACCCATTAGCGCTGTAGAGACCAGCCGGGGGACGATTATAGTCAGCGAGCGGGGCGCTCAGGGTCTTATCAGTTATAATCCTGAGACCGGCGAGAGACGCAGCATTCTTACGGATGGATTTCCCGATGCTTCATCCTTTTGGCCTACTCGCCTGGCCTTAGATGATAAGGACAATCTCTATGTCGTGGATCAAGGGAACCAGAGAATTTACATTTTTGATGGCAATTTAACGTATAAGCTCCACATAAATCCTCCTGAACCGCCGTTCACGGGATTCTCAGCGGTAGCAGTTGCTAAGGACGGTAACATAATTGCGCTTGAGGCCCAGCGCGGTATAGTCTATCTCTTTGATAAAGAAGGGAAGATTATCCGCCAAGTTAGTAAGCGCGGGGATCTTCGCGGAGAAACTGAATTTCCGGTGGACATAGCTGTGGATGGACAGGGGCGCATTTACGTCCTGGATTCTCACCGGCATCAAATCGTACTCCTGGACCGAAACGGGAACTGGCAGGGAGAGATAGGCGAAAAGGGGTGGAAGGAGGGGAAGTTCATATTCCCTTGTCGGGTAGAAGTGGCTTCTGATTATCGGCTGTTTATAGTTGACGCCGATAATAATCGCCTACAGGTCTTTATCCCGGCCGGCCGGTCGGAGCAATAGTTAGTGTTCATCCGGAAACTACTGTTTCCGGCTTCACGCTTTCAGCGATCAGCAATTAGCTATCAGCAAAAACCTAAGACAAACAACATATTAAGCTGAACGCTGATGGCTGAGTGCTGGCTGCTCGTCCGGAATTTTTTGGTTTCCGGGTGCCAATCAGGTTAAATATAACGGTTTTCCGAGTCATAAGATAATAAACTTAGAACCCCTCACCGTGGTTTTTAGTTTGGCCACGTGAGGGGTTTTATACTAATACGGAGGACATGGAATAATGGATACGTTCAAAAAAATCGGGATGTTTGCAGTTCCACTCATTGCGGGAGGGATTTTGTTGGCTGGCGGATGTCAGAAAAAGGAAGACATAAAAACGGCGCAAGAGAAGCCGGCAATGCCTTCTGAACCGTCTATGCACGAACCTGCTCCAGACGGGCAAGCGCAGATGCCCCCGGCCATGGGAAAACAGTTCCCGAAGGAGATGCTTGAAGCTATCCAGAAGGGGGAACAAAAACCGGAGGCAAGACCGGTTACGAAAGGCCACGCACCGGTGGTTGTCCCCCGGGAGGTACAGGGCAAATGGAAGGCGGTGGTGATAGCCGTGGTTAACAAACAAACGAACGAAAAAAAGGATTATGTGGTGGGGATTAATAAGGATTTCACGCTTCCTAATAGTAAGATAAAAATTAAGGTGTTAAATTTTCTGCCTAATTTTTCCATGTCTCCCCAGGGGATAACATCACTTTCTAATGAATCCAAAAATCCGGCTGCGCAGATAATCATTTACGAAGACAATAAGAACGTTTTTGAGGGCTGGCTGTTCGAAAAGTTTCCCCAGGTACATCCTTTCCAACACAAGGTATATGCCATCGTGCTGAAGAATCAAATGCCGATTTAGATGTGTTAGCCACGAATACACACGAATGTACACAAATTATACAAATAAAACCGCTTCGATGAAGATGCTATAAAAGGGTTTCTATCTATTGAAGCTCCCCGCAGCAAGCTGCGGGGAATGCGCTCGCTATGCATGTTCGAGTTTATTTGTGTCAATTCGTGGCAAGCAGTTCTTAGTGATTGCGGTGACAGGTACGACAAGAGCCTGAAGAGGACATATTTTCGTCGTAAGCGAAGCGGAGGATGCTCGGATAGGGCGAACCGTGGGCACGGTGACAGGACAGGCACATTACCACCTCATTGCCTGACGAGACGTTCACTTCTGACGGATTTTTTGCGCGTTCGATATCCAGTCTGGCAACAGGCACAGCCGGGTTATATTCCGTATAACCGGAGAATTCCCCGTCCGGGATGGGGATGTCTGTCGGGTGTCTTAACCAGGGGCCCTTGCCCCCGATGCCGGCCGCACCGTGAAAGTTACCTGTACCGCCGCCCAGGGCATCGCTGCCATGGCATTGACCGCATAAGTAGCTTATACTTTTTGGATTACGCCAGTTATCAGACCCCTGATATTCGTTATGCTTATCAGCGGCAGTCTTGTATTCCCATTTGTAGCCGTCTTCGTTCATTTCCCTTCCGGTAACTCCAAACAGAAACCGGTAACTTGTTGCTACCGTCTTTCCATCGGACGGTTTGGCAGAGTTGTAGGCATGGTGGGCTCCCTTCATGGCTTCGCGTGGTGAGATATTGGTACGGTCGCCATGGCAGCCATATTTACCGGCACATGTGAGCCGGACGCTGGTGAAGTTCGAGGAGGGGTTGTTTAGTCCCGGCGCATTAATAGTATCCGGCCCTATATCCGTAAACCCATCCACATTATGGCCATGGCGGCTACCGTGAAGGCCGACATAATAAAAATTGCCACCGGCTAAGTCCGTCCCGGTATTGTGATAAACATAAGGGGTTGATCCGGCCTTGCCGGTATTGCCTGCCTGTATGGCCGTGTGGCACCGGGTGCAATGCCCTGAACCTTGATCATCCTGTGTGCCTTTCATAACTACGGCCTTGTAGGAGGCATGGCAGTTGTCACAATTGGTATCTAAAGCCATTGCACCGGGACTTACCCATGTGAAATAAGTCCATAGCGCAGGTATTATCAACCAGCGGGATGCCGTTTTCACTATCGTCCTTATTTATGGATTAGCCTGTTGATTAACGCTTCTATTTTCTTATCGGCATTCCGCTGTTTTTCTTTAGCGCATAGCTTTAAGTCCCCTTTTCGGCTATAAGGTTAGCTAAGTCTGCAAGACGACAGGAATAACCCCATTCGTTGTCGTACCAGCAGACGACTTTGGCCAGGTTGCCTCCCAGCACCTGTGTGAATTCGGCATCGATTATGCTTGAATGGGGATCACCCTTAAAATCAGAGGAAACCAGGAAATCCTCCGAATAAGACATGATGCCCTTCAACGGACCGTTAGCCGCGTCTTTTAGGGCCTTCCTCAGGTCATCTGTAGTGATGTTTTTTTCCAGTAGCGCCACGAAATCTACCACGGATACGGTAGGCGTAGGGACCCTTAATGAATATCCGTCGAATTTGCCTTTGAGTTCCGGTATTACAAGCGCTACGGCTTTTGCTGCTCCAGTTGAGGTGGGAATTATATTGCAGGCCGCAGCGCGCGCCCTTCGCAGGTCTTTATGCGGCAGATCGAGGATGCGTTGATCGTTGGTATAGGCATGTACAGTGGTCATAAAACCTTTAACAATGCCAAATTGACTGTTGACGACCCTTGCCGGGGGAGCGAGACAGTTAGTAGTACAAGAAGCATTAGAGATAATATGGTGGAGGACCGGGTCGTAAGCCTCCTCGTTAACTCCCATAACAATGGTGATATCTTCTTCCTTGGCCGGAGCGCTTATGATTACTTTTTTGGCCCCTGCTTCCCTGTGCATATTGGCCTTGGGCCCGGTGCGAAAGAGGCCGGTGCATTCTATAACGATGTCAACCTCGACCTCATGCCATGGTATCTGGGCTGGATCCCGTTCTGAAAAATTACGAATTCTCCAATCACCAACGACCATTTCTCCGTCGCGGATCTCTGCCGGAACATTAAATATTCCATAATTGGTATCATATTTGAGCAGGTGGACGTTGGTAGGCGCATCAAACAGATCGTTAATAGCCACTACCTGCAAATTTTCCGGGTGTCTTTCCAGTATAGCCTTTAACGCCTGGCGGCCAATGCGGCCAAACCCGTTTATACCTATTCTTGCCTTTCTCATAGCTCTTCTCCCCTTTTTAATCGTCAAAAAGTCTATATTCATAAGCAGCCAGAAGTTCGTAATCTGCTTTAAGGGCCTGATGTAGGCGGGCATTCTCAATGGCGATGGCGCTGAGGTTAGCAATGACCGTCAAAAATTCTGTTTCTTCAGGGGCAAAATCCCTGCACGTAGCGGAATAGACACGTAGTACGCCTATAGCTCGATCTTCAATCATAAGGGGTATTACCATTACCGAGGCAATGCCTTCTTCCCTTGCTTTTTCCGGATATTGGAATCGTGGATCGGTGCACGCATCACGGATAGTAACGCTCTTGCCGGCCAGGGCTTCCTGGTCAAGGCCACTTTTTTCTATTTCTACTGCACCCTTACGTAGATAGCCCTTACTCAACCCATAAGAGGCCCCTAAAAGCAGCCGTTTACCTTGCTTATCAAGGAGTCTTATAGAACAGGCCTTGGCTTCTATGGCCAAAGTAACTTGTTCCGCTATCTTTGCCAGGACCGTGGCCGGATCCAGGCTGGAATTTATTACCATGGCCACCTCGTACAGGGACCGGTAATAGTCCTTTTCTTTGCTTTTCATAAAAATGCCTCCCTCCTCTTAGTGAGCTTTTTTTCCCATAGAAATGTCCTATAATTTTGTATTATCGGGGAAAAATATCTTTTTGTAAATGTAAAGATTTGAAGTAAAGAATCTTGAAATGTGCGTCTTGTTGTTTAAGACGTGAGGACTATGATCTTAAAAAGGACAGGGTTCTTACTTATTCCTCAATCGTACCTATGGACTGAAGCGCGATCCGGGCCTCTTTAAAAAGGGGATTGACCTTAATCGCCTTTTGCCATTTTCTCCTAGCCTCGGCTATGTCACCCATTTTTTCATAAACTAGGCCCAAATGATAGTAGATTTCGTGGTCTTTTTTCATCCGGCGCTGGGCCTCTCTAAGATGGTGGATGGCCTGAGGATAATCGTTTTTGAGATAATAAATCCGCCCGATTGTCTTCCAATAGAGGCTGTTTTGGTGATCGAGTTCGAGCGCTTTTTGACATAATGTACGGGCAATTTCCAGGTCGTTTTTTAGTTCAGCATAAAGCATGCCCAACCAACTGAAGGAGAAGGCGTCAGCAGGGTTGCTCTTAACCGCCTTTTTAAATGCAGCCATGGCGTCTTTTTTTAGATTCAAGCCGAGATAAGCTTCTCCCAGGTATCGGTATATATACCCCTTGGCATCCGGGCATTGCGCTGCCTTTTGAAAATAACCAACGGCCTCCGCCCCTCTTTTTTGTTCTTGTAATAACTTCCCCATCTGAAAAAGGATGTCAAAATGATTTCCGTTCAATGAAGTCGCCTGTTGCAGGGCCAAAAAGGCCTTATCCGGTATGCCGGTTTTGAGATAGGCCAACCCCAGGTTGTATTGGGCCATAAAATTATCTTTTTCCATAGATAGGGTCTTTTCAAAACAGGAAATGGCCTTTTTATACCATTTAAGCCGGGCATGGCAAACGCCCAGGCTATTTAAGAGATTGACGTCTTGCGGATCGAGGGATAGTCCCTTTTTATATTCCATTATGGCGCCGTGGATATGGCCTGCGTTGAAGAGCGTATCCCCGCTTATATTGAGACTTACGGCGTCAAAGGCGGTAATGGTGTCCGGGCCAAAGAAATCAGTATGCACAAGCGCCTTGTAGGCGTTAAAAGCGACTTCCTTTTTTTCGTAGTCGAGCATCGGATAACCGGCCAGGCCCATAGTTACGGTCTTGCCGCAGTCTTCCTTTATCTGAGATTTCAAATTCTGTCCTGCAAGAAGGGCCTCTTCCGGGCTGATATCCGGCAGGTAAACAAAGAAGGAGTTCTCGGTACACGGCAGGATTGACTGCCCCGGCGATAAGCCGGAGTTTACCTTCTCCACAAGTTGAGCATGGTCCTCTTTGCCGTTTTGGTCATCATATCTTGCCAATATCAGGGAAAATCTCTTCGTTTTTTCCCACTTCCTTCTCAGCTTATCCGTAACCCGATGAATATGTACCGCCATTTTAAGGCTAGAGGTCTCTTCAAGCTCCCGGGAAAAACAGAGAGGATAATCGAACCTGCTTTGGGCCACGGCCAGAGTCTCTTTACCCTTCCCGATAATAAGATCATATAATTTTCCCGGCGGCAGATTCCGGCATTTTTCGTTGCTACTTATTGGATAGGACAGAAACCCTATAGCCGCCTTGATTCCATCCTTAAGGCGTCTTTTATTAAAGAGTTCAAATATGGCCAGACTTATATTACGGCCTCTCTCCTCATCACAAAAAGGCACGATCAGGGCTAAGGTCGATTTGTCTCTGCGAAACAGGCATGAAAGATCAAAGCCCTTCAGCTCATTTTTTATAGCCGGGATAATATCCGCCCAGAATCCCATTTGACGTCCCGGCTTAGGGCTCATGTTAGGGCGGCGCTTTAGTGGCCGACTGGAGAGTATTTTTATAAAAATTATCACAAAATGGGGCGGCGAGCCGGGCAGATCCGGAAAGCTCTCTGTTTCGGAGACAGGCTTAGTATCCCTGCTCTTCAGGTCTGTAGTTATAAGCTGGATAAGGGTATCTTTTAAAAGCTCCGGGGCCAGTGCGCCGCTTTCCGTATCTGTAAAATAGGTCTTATATACCTGGATTTTTTCCAGGATTAATTGGCTGAGCTTCGACCATTGGCTGGATAGCATATTTTTTTTAAATGTCCCGGGCGTATCTTTAAATATAGCTATGCCGAGAGGCTCATTTTGCCATATAAAAGGCAAGAATACTGAGTTGTTTTTTCCAAAGGGGGGTGTGGGGGGATTCTGGGGAATTGTTTCCATTTTGCTTTCGGTAATCAGGGGGCTAAGAAGATCCGGTGCACAGTTCGCAGGCAAAAGGAGTACATCTTGGGTCTGAAAGAGAAGGGTTAAGTCTTTCTTTATATACTCCTGGAAAAGGAATATATCCTGTGGTTCCAATGAAGTTATGGAGAGCCTTTTTACCATGTTGGCTTACTCCGAAAGGACTGTTTTGACGGCTTCGACAATATGGGGAATTTCTTCCGTACTCACTGTGCGCAGGTCCATGATAAATTGATCGTTTTCAATGCGGCCGATGACCGGGCGGGAAAGGCTTCGCATCCTGGCCTCCAGTTCTGTTACGGAGAATCCCTTTGGCTGGACGGCTACGGCCCGGCTGGGCAATTTCTGAAGCGGCAGGGCCCCGCCGCCTACCTGGGAGTCAACATCTATAACCTGCAACGAAAGATGATCCACGGCTACCTTCGTCAGGCGACGGTAAAGCTGCAATGCCTTTCTGTTGATCTCAGCGATGGGCATGGTCAATAAACGTAGTGTAGGTATCTGCTTGACGGCCCCTTCCTCGTCAAGGTACAGCCTTAAGGTAGCTTCCAGGCCGGCCAGCGTTAACTTATCGATTCTTAGCGCCCTATTCAGGGGATTGCTTCGGACCTGCCTGATAAATTTATCCCGGCCCAGGATGATACCGGCCTGGGGCCCTCCCAGTAACTTGTCCCCGCTGAAGGTCACTATATCTGCCCCGGCCTGGAGCGCCTCTTGGACGGTGGGCTCTTTAAGCAGCCCGTAGCGGGAAAGATCAACAAAACATCCGCTCCCCAGGTCCTCCACCACCGGAAGACCATGTCTTTTACCCAGCGCGACCAGATCTGCTAGTGGAACTTCAGAAGTGAACCCTATTATATGGAAGTTACTGGTGTGGACCTTCATTAGAAAGGCCGTATTCTCAGTTATAGCCCGTTCATAGTCTGCCGGATGGGTTCGGTTGGTCGTGCCCACTTCGACCAGCTGTGCCCCGCTTCGGGCCATTATATCCGGTATGCGGAAAGAGCCCCCTATCTCTACCAACTGCCCGCGGGAGACAATAACCTCCTTGCCTCTGGCCAGGGTATCCAGCACCAGAAGCACGGCCGCCGCGTTATTATTGACCACGAGGGCGGCCTCAGCGCCGGTTAACTGACGCAGTATCTCTTCCACATGCACATACCGGCTGCCACGCTGCCCGGCAGACAGGTCAAATTCCAGATTTGAATAACCGGCAGCGATGGCGTTCATCTGGCCAACCGCTACGTCCGCTAATAATGACCGCCCGAGGTTGGTATGGATGACCACTCCCGTGGCGTTTATAAGAGGGCGGAGACTGGGCCGGCCAGCATGGCCTAAAAATTTCTTCAACGATTCCGTGATATTGTCCAGAGAGGTATCCACATGGGATGATTGACTGTTCGCGGCCAGGAGTTGGCCGCGTATCCCTTCCAATACCTGGCGGATAGTCGATACCACCAGGCGGCGGGGATATTTTTCAAGCAATGATTGTGTCTCTGGAAGAGATAATATTTCATCCACGGAGGGGATGTTGCGCAGCGGATTATTTGTATCTTCCCTGGATGGCATGTTTTAATAGAATAGGCTTACATCGCATGTTTAATATTCTTATTTCTGTTCAAGCTGGCCGACCTTATTAACATAAGAGCTTATCCTGTCTCGATCTTCGGCTTTCAGGTCTATAAATTGTAATCCGGCCATCACTATCTTTTTATCCTTTTCCGTCCCCAGGCTTGACCATACCACCTGGCAATCCGTTTCAATAGGAAGGCTTTCGCCCGGAAGATTGAAACGGACCGCGCATCTTGTCCCCACAGACACCGGTTCATCGACTCTTACCAGTAACCCCCCGCCTCCTATGTTGACGGCATAAGCCTTGGTGAAATCCCGGCCGGATTTGAATTGAATGTCCAGGGGCTTCTCCGCCCGTTGATCCTGGCGGCCGGAAAATGCACTAATTCTAGCAGTCGTTTCGCGCAGGCGTTTTACCAAGGCCCTGAATACCATGCGCATATCCTGCGACAGTTTATTATATTCATGGTCCAGGAGATCACGGTCCACGATACCCAGAGAGACGTTCCCCCTGGCTATGGCCGAGGCGGAGCGCGGCGTTTTATCGACAAAGCTCATTTCTCCAAAGACGTCACCTTCTTTTAAGGTCTCTACGATAACCTTTTGCCCCCGGCAATATTTTGAGATTTCAACCTGGCCGGATAAAATCACATAGATCCAATCCCCGTAACTTCCTTCTTTGAATATATAGTCTCCGTCTTTAAACTGCATTTCATTCACAATGGAAAGCATTGGCTTCTTTTGCTCCTTTGAGGATTAAAGGCCAAGGCACCTATCCTTAACGTAAAAGATTATTTAGTAGCCCTATAAATGGGAATATTTCTTCGTTGAGTTGGTACGTTACTCATTTTACATAGGTATGTCAAGATGTTATCGGGCATGTTCGTTTAAAAATTGGAGATCCGGGCTTGATTCGGACTCAAAAACATACTATGCTGGCCTCAAATAGAGACATCAGACTAAACAGAACTGATAAGAGAGGCGTTTGTTGGAAATGAAGCATTTGATCCGTGCTGTCCAGATAAACGTTCCTTTTGTCCTGCTAAAGAACAAATACCTGCCGGTGGTCTTAAAGAACCGTATCAATCCGGAGATCGGTGTAGATAGCCGAGCCTTGGATGAATTTTCTCCGGCTCAGTTTACAGAGATAGCACGCCTCCTGCGTCAGGAAGACCTTTCTGTTACCCTGCATGCCCCTTTTATGGATATGGTGCCGGGTTCACCCGATCCACTTATGCGAAAAGCTACTATAAGGCGGCTACGTCAGGCATTTGAACTACTGCCGGTATTTGAGCCGCTCAGTGTGGTCTGCCACACCGGCTTTAACAGTCAAAGCTATCAAAACCAAGTTGATTCCTGGTTGGAAAGGAGTGTTGAGTCCTGGCTGCCTTTAATAGATCTGGCCCGGAGTGCAGGAACAAAGGTGATGCTGGAAAATGTTTATGAGGAAACTCCAGACCTCCACGTAGCCCTGTTGTCACAGCTTAACTCGCCCCACGCCGGCTTTTGCTTTGATATAGGGCACTGGCATGTGTTTGGCCGCACGGATATTGCGGTCTGGCTGGGAAAACTGCGGCCTTATCTGGGACAGCTTCACCTGCATGACAATTTAGGGGACACCGATTCCCATCTGGCCCTCGGTCGTGGCAATATAGATTTTAGCTCAGTTTTTTCCTGCCTGAAGAATTGTTCCCCCAGACCGATAGTTACCCTTGAACCCCATCGTGAGGAAGATGTTTTTAAGAGTGTAGAAGCCCTTAATGCTTTGTGGCCCTGGTAATAACGCCCCCTTTCCCTTCAGGCGGCAAATCAGGTCTATAAAGCCCTTGTAACACGGGATGCAATCTGGTAAGTTACGCAAGATTCGAAACTTATTTCTATGGGGCGATAGCACGGGCCGGCGCTGCATAAAATGGCACTAAACAGGGTTGAAATTGACCTCTCAGCCGTAAGGCATAATTTCAGAGAGGCAAAACGGCTGGTCAAACCAGAAGTGGCAGTTTTCCCTGTAGTAAAATCAGATGCCTATGGACATGGTCTTATTCCGGTTGCACAGGCCCTTCAAGAGCAAGGCGCTGATGGCTTCTTCGTATCCATAATGGAGGAGGCCGTAACTTTAAGGCAAGCAGGCGTCTGGGCTCCTATTATCCTGCACCTGCCGGAATCAAAGCGGGACGCATTTGAGATTGTTGAGTTCAATATCTCTCCTGTGGTCTATAACTTTGAGCTTATAGATGCCCTTTCCAGAGAATCCCAAAATAGAGACAGGGTAGCAGGCATTTACATAAAAGTTGATACGGGTATGGGGCGTCTGGGTGTAGGCATAACTGATTTGCCTGCTATCCTTTCTTACGTTCGTGGGAAGGAAGGCATCAAGGTCTTGGGGCTTATGTCGCATCTATCCTGTGCGGACAGCAGTAATGATAGGGATTACACTTTGAGTCAATTAGAACACTTTAATGAGGCTATTAATATCGGCAGGGGTTTAGGGTTTGAGCTTCCTCAAAATCATATTGCCAATTCGGCAGGGCTGATGGCCTACCCGGCGGCACGGATGAATCTGGTACGACCGGGTATCATGATCTATGGCGCATATCCCGGTAAGGACATGCAAGGCGTAGCGGCGCTAAGGCCGGTAATGACCTTTAAAAGTAAGGTGATCCAGGTTAAAAAAATACCGGCAGGCGCCTCGATTAGTTATGGCCGGAGGTACGTTACACCCGAGGCAAAGACTATTGCTGTAGTGCCGGTAGGCTATGATGCCGGATACAGCCGCTCTATTTCCAACCGGGGAGAGGTGCTGATACGTCGGAAACGGGCGCCCGTGCTCGGCACGGTGTGTATGTGTCTGACCATGATTGATGTGAGCCACATTAAAGGCGCAGCTGTAGATGATGAGGTGGTCATTTTTGGAAGACAGGGTGATCAGGTTATCTCTGTAGATGAGGTGGCGGACCGAGCCGGGACTATCAGTTATGACCTTCTCTGTGCCGTAGGCAGCCGTAATCCGCGCTTTACAGTCAATCCTTGACAACACAGTCGAACGGTTTATAAATTTAAAGACATTAATGGATTAGAGATGCGAAAAAGACTGCAACTAGTAGTTTTAAATAGTATAAAGGCCTTTTTTGATCGGCAGGGAATAGAATATAAAGATGTTCCCGGCTTTCAGCTCGAAAGGCCCAAAACAGAGACCCACGGCGATTATTCGTCGAATGTAGCCTTAGTAATGGCCGGTTCTCTCAAAAAGAGCCCGAGCGATGTTGCTCAGGCGCTGTCTGAAGAGATAGGGAAAAGCGCTGATTTTTTGTCGAAAGTAGAGGTAGCGGGCCCGGGGTTCATTAATTTTTTCGTAAAAGATAGCTGCTGGCGGGAGGCATTAGCGGAGATTGACCGGGAGCGTAAAAATTATGGGCGATCTAAAATAGGCCAGGGACGAAAAGTACAGGTGGAATTTGTCAGCGCCAACCCTACCGGCCCTCTGCATATAGGGCACGGACGAGGAGCAGCCGTAGGAGACAGCCTGGCCAATCTCCTGGATGCGGCCGGATTCCAGGTGGCAAGGGAATATTACATAAATGATATCGGCACTCAGATGGAGACCTTGGGGGCCTCTACCTATCTGCGTTACCGGGAGCTTTTAGGGGAGAAAATCGAATTCCCGGCCAACCATTATCAGGGCGATTATATAAAGGATATCGCTCAGGTCATTATTGAGCGGGAAGGTCAACGCTTTCTAAACGAATCTACAGGGCCGGCCATACCATATTTTACCCGGGAGGCACAGCAGGTTATTCTGGAGGGTATCAAGCGGGATCTTACGGATTTCAACGTCCTTCACGATCACTGGTTTAGTGAGAAGAGCCTTTTTGACACCGGTACGGTGGATAGGGCCATAGATATACTCAGAGAGAGAGACTTTCTTTATGAAGCGGAGGGGGCGTTATGGTTTAAAGCCTCGGCCCTCGGTGATGAAAAAGACCGGGTAGTGGTACGCGGGAAGGGGGCTACTACCTACTTTGCCTCAGATATTGCCTATCATCTCAATAAATTTGAGAGGGGTTTTGACCTCATAATCGATATATGGGGAGCTGACCACCACGGTTATGTCCCGCGGCTTAAAGCCGCGGTGGAGGCCCTCGGTCAGCCTAAAGAAAAGGTGCATATTATCTTGGTGCAGTTGGTAAATCTGATGCGCGGCGGCAGCCCGGTGGCTATGTCCACCCGCTCGGGTGAATTTGTTACGCTGCGGGAAGTCATCGATGAGGTAGGCAAGGACGCAGCCCGCTTCATATTCCTGACCCGGCGGTCAAACAGCCACCTGGATTTCGACCTTGACCTGGCCAAGAGCCAGAGTCAGGAAAACCCGGTTTATTATGTGCAATATGCCCATGCCCGCATATCCAGCGTTTTTGAGATGGCGGCAGAAAAAGGCATTGAGATATGGCCTGTAGCTAAAGTGGATACGTCGCTTTTGACTGCTCCGGAAGAGCTTCGCTTACTGAAACTACTCTCTTTTTATCCTGAAGTAATCGAGGACAGCGCTACAACTCTTGAGCCGCACCGCATAGCCTTTTATCTGGGCGATCTGGCCGCGGGGCTGCACAATTTTTATAATAAACACCGCATTGTAAGTGACACCGAGCCGCTTACGCAGGCTCGATTGGCCGTGATCCAGGGAGTACAGCAAGTATTGAAAAACGGCCTCAGGATACTGGGCGTCTCGGCGCCGGATAAGATGTGATGGATTTCCATCCGGAAACGCTAGGTTTCCGGATGGAGCAATCAGCACTCAGCAATCAGCGTTCAGCTTAATTTGTTGTTTATCTCAGATTCTTGCCGACGGCTGACAACTGACAACTGATCGCTGAAAGCTTATTTTCTCTGTGTGTTCCTGTAGGTTAGGTGGGGTAAATATGGCTTCTAAAGGGAAGAAAGACCGACGTATATATCAGTTTGAGATCAGCCGGGGCGGGTTAGTAACCATAGGTATAGCTGCCCTTGGCGTCCTTCTCTGGATGTTTATCTTTGGCATATGGGTAGGCCGGGATCTGTTTAGCAGTGTTAACAAAGAACTTGAGGCCATGACCTCGCCACCTGCGACTCAAAGCGGACAGCAACCTGAGGAACATAAACCCCTGACGCCGGTTACCACTCAACAAGGAGAGGCTCTTTTAGGGCAGGAGATGAACCGGGGCGGTCAACCCGTGCCAGGCCTTGAGGAGCCTGGCAACCTTCAGGCAGAAGGGGCAACGGGCGCTGGAAAAACAAGGCCATCCCCTAATGTTTTTTATACGTTACAGGTGGCCTCTCTTCGCGACGCAGCTAAGGCCGAAGAATTGAAGGCCGTGTGGGAAAAGAAAGGGTATGAGGTCTTTATTATCAAGGGTGAGATACCACGGGCCGGTGTATGGTACCGTGTACAGATCGGGCGGTTTAGTGCCGTAAGCGACGCCAATAGCGCTGCCGACCGTATAGCAGAGAAGGAAAACACTAGGCTGTTCATAACCACAGTTTCCATTCCGGCTCCCCTTGGCGAAGCTGCCAAAGCAGCAAAGGAATAATAGATGATCCGCAAAGCCCGCATATCTGATGTCGCCAATATCCATCAATTTCTTAGCACGTTTGCCAAACAAGGCGATCTATTGGGTCGATCGTTGAGCGAGCTTTACGATAACCTGCGCGATTTCTACGTTTATCAGGATGGCGACCATGGGCCGGTCATAGCTAGCTGTGCTTTGCATATCTGCTGGGAAGACCTTGCAGAGATCAGATCTCTGGCCGTAGTTGAGGATTTTCAGAGGCGTGGAATAGGGAGAAGCCTGGTGGAGGCCTGCGTCAGCGAGGCCATTACCCTGGGTATTTACAGGATATTTACCCTGACAAACCGGCCGGATTTCTTTATGCACCTTGGATTTATAAAGATTGATAAAGCGACGTTGCCGCAAAAGATCTGGAGCGATTGCATAAAATGTTACAAGTTCCCTCAATGTGATGAGGTGGCGTTGCTGTTACAGGTATAGCTATCAGCATGAAGCCGGTCCACCGTTCACTGTTGACCGTTTACCGAAAGAAAATGTCGGACAACAGTTAACGGATAACAAATAACAAACATACTGATAGCCTGAATCCGGAAACGGTAGTTTCCGGATGAAAACTAAATAGAAAATGATTATTTATTCGGTGTAAAGATGATAGGCAGTCTATTAGCCAGGGTATTTGGCACTAAAAATGAGCGGGAAGTAAATAGATTAAGCTTAACGCTCAGCCATATAAACAGTCTTGAGCCGTCCGTGCAGGCCTTGAGCGACGATGCGCTACGGGGGAAGACGGAAGAATTCAAAAGTCGCCTGGCAAACGGGGAATCTCTCGATGATCTCTTGCCGGAGGCCTTTGCCGCAGTCCGGGAAGCTTCCAGGCGGGTCCTGGGGCAGCGCCACTTTGACGTACAGATTATGGGCGGCATGGTCCTACACCAAGGTAAGATTGCGGAGATGAAAACGGGCGAAGGGAAGACTCTGGTGGCCACCTTGCCGGTCTATCTCAACGCCCTTACCGGAAGGGGCGTACACGTGGTGACCGTGAATGATTATCTGGCCAGACGCGACGCCGAATGGATGGGTGGGATTTATAAATTTCTGGGACTTTCGGTCGGGGTAATAGTACACGGGTTGAACGATGCCGAACGCAAGCAGGCCTATTTTTCGGACATTACTTATGGCACTAACAATGAATTCGGGTTTGACTATCTCCGTGATAACATGAAGTTTAGCGTCGATGATTTTGTGCAGCGTGATTTTTATTACGCCTTGGTGGACGAGGTCGATAGTATCCTTATAGATGAGGCCCGTACTCCGCTTATCATTTCCGGACCGGCGGAAGAGTCCACAGAACTTTATTATCGTGTAGATAAGATTATCCCAAAATTCCGATCAGAACAAGACTACGTGGTGGAGGAAAAGACGCGCACCGTGGTCCTGACCGAGGAGGGTGTGGCCAAGGCGGAAAAATTGCTCAAGATAGACAATCTATATGATCCTAAAAATATTGAGATATTGCACCATGTGAACCAGGCCCTGCGGGCCCATACCCTTTTCAAGAAAGACGTTGATTATATAGTCAAAGATGGCGAAGTTGTTATTGTGGATGAGTTTACGGGCCGACTCATGCCCGGTCGCCGCTACAGTGAAGGTCTGCACCAGGCCCTGGAAGCCAAGGAAGAAGTTAAAATTGAGAGTGAGAACCAGACCCTGGCCTCCGTTACCTTTCAGAATTATTTCCGCATGTATGAGAAACTGGCCGGCATGACCGGTACGGCAGATACTGAAGCGGTGGAGTTTCAGAAGATCTACAATCTTGAGGTAGTCATTATCCCCTCCAATATGCCTATGATCCGCACCGATTATCCGGATGCTATCTATAAGACAGAGAATGAAAAGTTCAAGGCTGTCTCACGTGAAATAAAAGAACTCCATGCCAAGGGGCAGCCAGTGCTGGTGGGAACTATATCGATTGAGAAATCAGAACGCTTGAGCAGCCTCTTACGCAAGGAAGGCATCAGGCATTCCGTGCTCAACGCCAAACACCATGAAAAGGAGGCGGAGATCGTGTCCCGGGCCGGGCAGCAAGGGGCCGTAACCCTCTCCACGAATATGGCCGGCCGGGGTACGGATATTGTCCTCGGCGAGGGTGTGCCTGAGTTAGGCGGGTTGCATATTGTGGGCACCGAGAGACACGAGGCCAGGCGTATTGATAATCAGCTTCGCGGCCGGGCCGGACGTCAGGGCGACCAAGGTTCTTCGCGGTTTTATCTTTCTTTAGAAGATGACCTGTTGCGCATATTCGGTTCGGAACGTATCTCCTCTATCATGGACAAACTGGGTATGGAAGAAGACCAACCCATTGAACACACCCTGGTTTCTAAAGCCATCGAAAATGCGCAAAAGAGGGTAGAGGCCCAGAATTTCGAGATCAGAAAACGTCTCCTGGAATATGACGACGTCATGAACCAGCAAAGAGAGGTTATATACAGACAGAGGCGCGAAATTTTGGGCAGCGATAACCTGCAGGAATATATCGGAGAAATGATCGAAGATATTGTTTCGGTTATGGTGGATGCCGTGGCGGACGAAAAGAGCCTGCCGGAAGAGTGGGATTTAAAGGGATTGGCTGACCGGTGTTACAGCCAGTTTTCTATTCACCTATCCTTTGCCCCTGAAGAAGTCCGTAATTTTAACCGGGGCAGCCTGGAAGATCTGCTGCTGGCCAGAGTAAAAGAGGCGTATGCAGCCAGGGAAAGAGAGTTCGGTACGGAAGCGTTTCGATCCCTGGAGCGTTTTATTACCTTACAGACCGTAGATAGTCTCTGGAAAGATCACCTGCTCAACATGGATCACCTGAAAGAGGGGATAGGACTCCGTGGTTACGGACAGAAAGACCCGTTACAGGAATATAAGAAGGAAGGGTACGAGATGTTTATGGCCATGGTGGAACGCATCAAAGAAGAAGCGGTCTCTACCCTCTTCCGCGTTCAGTTGGCCAGGGAGTCGGATTTAGAGACTTATCAGCGTCCCAAAAGGCAGGAGTTCTCTTTAACCCGTGGCGACGAAGGTGAAGAAGAGAAAGAACCTGTACGGCGGCAGGCCGAAAAAATCGGGCGCAATCAACCCTGCCCGTGCGGCAGCGGCAAAAAATATAAAAAGTGCTGTGGGAAAAAATAACCAGCAGATAAAAGGTTTTTTATTTTCGGCTACCGGGGCCTCCATCAAAAAGCCGGGGCGTTTGGACGTAGGGCTGATTTATGCCGAGAAGCCGGCCGTGGCGGCGGGCGTATTTACCAGAAATCGCGTCAAGGCTGCGCCGGTCATCATAAGTCGGGAGCGCCTGCGTCGGGGAGCGGCTCAGGCCATCCTTGTAAACAGCGGGAACGCTAATGCCTGTACCGGAGAGCAGGGGCTGGAGGATGCCCGGGAGTCAGCGCGTGTTCTGGCAAAACATTTGGAGATAAAAGAAAAACTGGCGCTGGTGGCCTCGACCGGCGTTATTGGTCAGTTCCTGCCTATGGAGAGGATTAAAGGGGCCATTCCCCGCTTGGCGCAGTCCCTTGCGCCGAACCGCCTGGCTGAGGTCAGCCGGGCTATCCTGACTACAGATAAGATGCCTAAGACAGCCTTTCGCGAAGGTAATATCGATGGCGTTCCCATCCGTATGGCGGCTATAGCCAAAGGGGCAGGGATGATTATGCCGCAGATGGCGACCATGCTCTGTTTTGTCATGACCGACGCCGCCATAAGGGCCGATGCCCTGAGGGCATCTTTGCAGTGCGCGGTTTCGCTGTCTTTTAACCGGATCACGGTAGATGGAGATATGAGCACTAACGATTCGGTGATAATCCTGACCAGTGGCGAAGCCAATAATAAGCGTATAGATATTGACGATTCTGCGGGCAGAAGCGTCTTTGAAAAGCTGCTGGGCGAGCTTCTTATAGACCTGGCCAGGATGATCGTACGGGATGGCGAGGGAGCCACAAAGCTGGTGGAGGTTCGTGTCACCGGCGCCGGCACTGTTGGCGAGGCCCGTAAGGCCGCTTACGCCGTGGCTAATTCCAGCCTGGTAAAGACAGCGCTGTTTGGGGAAGACGCTAACTGGGGGCGAATTATGGCCGCTCTGGGAAGGTCCGGTGTCCCCATGGATCCGGGGAGGGTGAGCGTTGCTATAAACACGTTCCCCCTGGTTAAAAACGGCCTGGGCTGCGGACCGGAGGCAGAAATGGCGGCTACCGGGGCTATGCGTCAGGAGGAATTTATCCTGCACATAGACATGGGCAGAGGTTCTTGTGATTTTAACGTCTGGACATGCGACCTGTCAGCGGATTATGTGCGTATAAATGCCTCATATCGCAGCTGATCCGTCTAGAAATGGGAGCCGTCATTCCTTCACTTCACGGCTTGCGCGAGTGACCCTTTCGGGACTCGCAGGCGGGGAAGGGTTGCCCCTTCCAGCCTCTAAAGGGCTGGTTTTCCCCTTCCTGCTCGCCCTCGAAGTGTGCCCCACTGCTCCAGCAAGTTACGCTCAGGAATAATGGCTTCCATAAAAATGTGGGAAAAATCCAAAATTGATTTTAATTGCAAAGGCGTCATTTTTGTGTTAAAAAGCAACGTTTTAAATACACACACCCTCTGATTAACCTTGGTGTCCGCCTCGGGCGGGGTTAACGGTGAGATGCGGGGGGTGGTGGAACTAACCAGGGAACAGGAGGAATATTATGTCTTATGTTACCATGAAACAATTATTAGAAGCCGGGGTCCACTTTGGTCACCAGACCAGGCGGTGGAATCCCAAGATGAAACCTTACATTTTTGGCACTAGAAACGGCATTTATATTATTGACCTGCAAAAGACCGTGCAATTATTCAAGACTGCTTACGATTTTATTGTGCAGGCGGCGACTGGGGGGAAACCTGTTTTATTTGTGGGGACAAAGAAACAGGCCCAGGAGTCTATTGCAGAAGAGGCCAGCCGCTGCGGTATGTTTTATGTGAACAGTCGCTGGTTGGGCGGCACCCTGACTAATTTCCAGACTATCCGTAAAAGCATCGACCGCCTTAAGACCCTGGAAGCCATGAAAGAGGATGGAAGTATCCATCGCTTTAAAAAGAAAGAAATCCTTCAAATGGAGAAGGAGATTGTTAAATTAGAAAAATCACTGGGGGGTATTAAAGAGATGGGAAAATTGCCCGGGGCCCTCTTTGTGGTTGATCCCAGGAAGGAGTATATCGCCATAACCGAGGCCCGAAAGCTGGGTATTCCTGTTGTTGCTATAGTCGATACTAATTGTGATCCCGACGGGATTGATTACCTGATACCCGGAAATGATGATGCGATAAGGGCTATCAGACTTCTTACCTCACGAATGGCCGATGCCTGCTTAGAAGGCAAGGGGCGTTTAGAGGAGGCCCTTCAGGCCGTAACTGATAAGACTGCGGCGGAGACCGAGCCGGTAGGGTTGACAGGGGATACTGGGCCACAAGAAGAATTGTTACCGGCCTCGGCAGAGGATGAAGGTTAATTTTCGAGATGTCGTAACAAGTTAGCGTCTTGGAAAAGCACGGTAAATCTCATTGAAAAATGAAAAGTACAAAATGCAAATTTTGCAATTTTAAATTTAAATTTTGTATTAAAGTTTAGTCAATCCTTTCAAGGGGCTAAACTGATACGAGATGTCTAGTTTTAAGGGGGTAAGTATAGTGGAAATTTCGGCAAATACTATAAAGGAATTACGCGATAAGACCAATGCGGGCATTATGGATTGTAAGTTAGCCCTTAAGGAATGTCAGGGAGATATGGAAAAGGCAATTGCCTACCTTCGCAAAAAGGGATTGGCCGTGGCCGTTAAACGCGCGGGCCGGGCGATGACCGAAGGATCTGTTCGGGCGTATATCCATGCCGGCGGCAAGATAGGCGTGTTGGTAGAGGTCAACTGTGAAACAGATTTTGTGGCCAAGACAGACCAATTCCAGGAATTTGTTAAGAATATAGCCATGCATGTCGCTGCGGCCAATCCGATTTATCTACGCAGAGAGGATGTCCATGCCGCGGTAATAGAAAAAGAGAAGGAGATTTACCGGGCCCAGGCTGTTGAAACCGGAAAGCCGGAGAAGATCCTGGACAAGATAGTTGAAGGGCGACTAGAAAAATATTATGGTGAAATCTGCCTCTTGGAGCAGAAATATGTACGCGATCCCGACCTTACCATTCAGGATGTCTTAAATGAGTTAATAACCAAGACCGGAGAAAACGTATCTGTTCGGCGTTTTACGCGGTATCAGCTCGGTGAAAATGGTGAATAGGTCTGATGACCCCCAAGTATAAACGAGTCTTGCTAAAATTAAGCGGTGAGGCCCTGTTGGGCGGTCAATCATTTGGCATAAGCCACGATGTCCTGACTTTTATTTCCGAAGAGATTAAAGAGATAATGGGACTGGGCGTACAACTGGCGGTGGTCATTGGCGGCGGCAATATCTTTCGGGGCATAGCCGGTGCTTCCCAGGGTATGGATAGGGCTTCTGCCGACTATATGGGCATGTTGGCTACGGTGATAAATGCCTTGGCCCTGCAGGATGCCCTGGAAAAAAAAGGCGTCCAGACCCGGGTGCAAACCGCTATTGAGATGCGGGAAGTAGCCGAACCCTACATAAGACGGCGCTCGATCCGGCATCTGGAAAAAGGAAGGGTGGTTATATTTGGAGCCGGTACCGGTAACCCCTATTTTACCACGGACACCACCGCCGCCCTCCGCGCCATGGAGATTCACGCCGATGTTATTCTTAAGGCCACGCGAGTGGACGGGGTCTATGATCGGGACCCTCTTAAAGATAAAAATGCCAGGATGTTTCGCAACTTGACCTACCTGGATGTATTGCAGAGAAAATTACGCGTTATGGATGCCACGGCTATTTCTTTAGCTATGGATCATCAAAAGCCTATAATAATCTTTAATATTCAAAAAAAGGGAAATATTAAAAAAGCTATTCTTGGAAAACCGGTCGGAACAACAGTGCAGGGCGCCGAACCATGAAGGACGAAGTCTTAAAAGATTTAAAGGCTAAAATGGAAAAGACCATTGAGGTTTTTAAACATGAGCTGGCCAGGATGCGTACCGGAAGGGCATCTGTTTCCCTCTTTGACGGCATTAAAGTGGACTATTATGGCTCCATGTTGCCGCTTAGCCAGGTGGCCTCTCTTACTGTGCCGGAACCCAGGCTTATTACTATTCAGCCCTGGGATACCAATGCCCTGGCCAATATTGAGCGGGCCATACTTAAATCAGAACTGGGGTTGACACCGGCAAATGACGGGAAAATTATACGGATAGCCATACCGCCTCTTACAGAAGAACGGCGGAAAGAGATCGTTAAATTGGTTAAAAAAACCACCGAGGAATACCGGGTTATCCTTCGGAATATACGCCGCGATGCCAATGAAGAACTTAAGGGTTTAAAAAAAGAAAAGATAATTTCAGAGGATGAAGCCTTTGCCGTGCAGGAAGAGGTACAAAAGATAACAGATAATTATATTAAAAAAGTGGAGCAGCTTTACGCTGAAAAGGAGAAAGAGATATTGGCGTTTTAATAAATAGCCATTTAAGTGTATTTTCTCTCCCTGGAAATTATCCGGTCATTCCCTAAGTTATCTCTCGATGTAGGGGTCGCAGACTTTGCCTCATTCAGATAGTCCGTTGTTAGATCCAAAAAAATTGCCCCGGCACTTAGCCATAATCATGGATGGAAATGGACGCTGGGCGAAATTGCGTTCTTTTCCCCGTATTGCCGGGCACCGGCAAGGTGTTGAATCTGTGCGCGAGGTAGTCCGGACTTGTCGGGAGATAGGGATTAAGTTTCTTACCTTATATGCCTTTTCTCAGGAAAACTGGCAACGCCCGCCAGGTGAAGTCAATGCCCTTATGGGTCTCCTTTCTGATTACTTAGAAAAAGAACTGGCGGAGATGCTCGCCAACGGGATATCGCTAAGGGCTATCGGGGAGATAAAAAGGCTCCCCCGGCCAGTTTATGAGGTCTTATTGCGTACGGTTAAACAAACAGAGTCTAATCAGGATATGGTTCTCACCCTGGCATTAAGTTACAGCGGCCGTGATGAGATCGTGCGTGCCGTGCGGGAGATCGCGCGCAGGGTAAACCAGGGTGCCCTGCTACCGGATGAAATAAGCGAAGGATATATAAGCCAGACCCTGGATACCGCCGCCGCCGGACTGCCTGATCCGGACTTCCTTATAAGAACAAGCGGAGAATACCGCTTAAGCAATTTTCTCCTCTGGCAAATGGCCTATACGGAAAATTATATCACCGACGTCTTATGGCCGGACTTTCGTAGAGAGGACCTCATAAGGGCCCTTCTGGATTACCAGGAAAGAGAGCGGCGTTTTGGCCTGACCAGTGAACAAATTAAGGGTAGCTATGCAGCACCTTAAACGTATAATAACCGCCCTGATTGCTACGCCCCTTCTAATAGCCGTTATATGGTATGGGCCCAGGTCTGTTTTTTTGTTGGTGATTTTGGCCACTGTGGCGATTAGTTTGCTGGAGTACTACGCCCTGGCCAGGAGAACCGATCTCTCCCTCCCGGTTTATTTCGGCATGTTGTTAGGCAGCCTCATCGTCCTTTCCAGTTATAATTTTTCCTTCCCCTGCACCCTGGCAGTGCTTTTTTTAATCACGGCCTTGAGTCTTGCATACTATTTGTTCAATTATGAGCCTCATCCCAGGGTCATTTATTCAATGGGCGTCTTCATTGCCGGTCTGGTATATGTGGCCTTTTCCCTATCCCACCTGGTTTTTATAAGACATCTGGCCCTGGGACGTATCTGGATTTTATTTCTTTTGGCTGTAGTCTTTGCAGGTGATGCCGGCGCTTACTGCGTAGGTGTTCCCTTGGGACGTCATAAGCTTTATCCGCGTGTAAGTCCGGGAAAGACCATAGAGGGGGCTATCGGGGGGCTGGCGGCCAGTATCGGGGCGGCCTATCTCATGAGCATCCATTTTTTCCCTTGGATAACTGTGAGACAGGTTATTTTTCTGGCCCTTTCCCTGGGAATTACCGCTCAAATTGGAGACCTTGTGGAGTCCATGTTTAAACGTTCTGCCCAGGTGAAAGATTCAGGCAAACTCTTTCCAGGGCATGGGGGGATGCTGGATCGCATAGATGGGGTTATTCTGGCCGCACCCGTCCTGTTTTATGAGCTGGTGTTTTTCATCCGGCCCTAATTTGCAGTAAAGGTATGCCACATTGAAAAGATTATCTATCCTGGGTTCTACCGGGTCCATTGGGCGCAACGTGTTGGAAGTGGCAGCGCGTTTTCCGGAACGTTTCCAGGTAGCCGGACTTTCTGCCGGCAAGAACATCGGATTGTTGATAGAACAGATTGAACGCTTTAGGCCGCGCTTGGTTTCTGTCCAGGATGAGAGACTGGCTGTGGAGTTAAAGGCCCGAATGCCAGCGGGGCTGGGCGTGGAGGTTGCTTCCGGTATAAACGGATGTAGAGAAGTGGCTACGCTGCCGGAAGTTGATATGGTTGTCTCGGCTATGGTGGGTGCCGCCGGTCTCGTGCCCACTTACGAGGCCATCTGTGCGGGGAAGAATATTGCCCTGGCCAATAAAGAGGTCCTGGTTACCGCCGGTTCGCTGATTATGAAAGCAGCCAAGGATAAGGGCGTCTCCATTAACCCTGTTGATAGTGAGCATGGCGCTATTTTCCAGTCCCTGTTAGGACACCGTAAAGAAGATGTCAGGAGGATTATACTCACAGCCTCAGGCGGACCGTTCTTGCATTATTCTTATGAGATGTTGCATAATATAACCCCGGCCGAGGCCTTAAAACATCCCAACTGGCAAATGGGCAGGAAGATAACGATTGACTCTGCCTCCTTAATGAACAAGGGACTGGAGGTTATAGAGGCTAAATGGCTTTTTGATCTCTCCGTCGAGCAGATAGTCGTGCAAATACACCCACAGAGTATAGTGCATTCTATGGTGGAGTATATAGATGGTTCTATAATTGCTCAACTGGGCATACCGGACATGCGTATTCCGATTGCCTATGCCCTTTCCGCCCCGGAGCGGATCGATATGGGGCTTCCCCGGCTGGATCTTCCATCAGTAAATAACCTGACTTTTTTAGAACCGGATATGGACAAATTTCCATGCCTGCGGCTGGCGTATGCGGCTTGTAAGCAGGGAGGGACCCTGCCCGTTGTCCTTAATGCGGCCAATGAGGTAGCGGTAGATGCCTTTCTCGAAGGCCGCATAAGATTCACGGATATTGCCCGTGTCGTGGAAGGCACGATGTATGGTTCGGAAGCCTCAGCAGTTAATTCACTGGAAGACGTCATGGCAGCGGATCATTTGGCCAGAATCCAGGCCGAAGAAGAGGTTAAAACGTATTCATGCAGAGAGCATAGGTTATAATGTAGGAGCAGCGGCTCACACGCCTGCAATGGCAAGAGGAACCCTGTTAGGCTACCGGGAAATCAAGTTAAATAAATTCTCTGTGTACTCTGTGGTTAGGTTTTGAAATACCGTGTGTAGGGAAAGAGGATAGATGACGACTGTTTTTACCGTGATAATAGTCCTGGGCGTATTGATCCTGGTGCATGAACTGGGGCATTTCTTGCTGGCCAAAGTCTTTAAGGTCAGGGTAGAAAAATTTTCTTTGGGTTTTGGCCCCAGGATATGGGGCAAGGTAGTTGGTGAAACGGAATATCGTATATCAGCCGTGCCCCTTGGTGGTTATGTTAAACTTTTTGGTGAAAACCCGGGGGAAACCGTTGAAGCCGATGAAGAGGCTAGGTCTTTTATCCATAAAAAATTGTGGCAACGGGGTCTTATTGTAGCGGCAGGGCCTTTTTCTAATCTTATTTTTGCCTTTTTCATATTTTTTGTCACTTTTATGGCCTTTGGGCAACCTACACTACCGGCGACTATAGGTGGCGTGCAAGACGGGCTGCCGGCACAGGAGGCCGGCCTTAGGCCCGGCGACCGGATCACCCACATCAATGGCCGTCACGTAAAAGAGTGGGATGAACTTGCCGGGATGGTACGCAAGGGCGGTAAACAGCCGCTGGATATTTATGCGGTGCGCGACGGCAAGGCCTTCAGGGTACAGATAACACCGGTTATAACTGCGCATCGCAACATATTTGGTGAGGAAGTTACGGTTCCGGTGATCGGGATATCGGCCTCTGATCACATTATTATGGACAGGATGAATCCCCTCGAAGCGTTTGTAGCCGGAATCGACCGGACCGGGAAAATTGTCTATATAACATATCTAAGTATAATAAAACTGGTACAGCGGATTGTGCCCATATCCACCTTGGGGGGACCTATTCTTATTGCTCAATTAGCCGGTGAGCAGGCACAGGCAGGGGTGGTTCCTCTTCTCTTCTTTGTGGCCTTATTGAGCATCAATCTGGGTGTTCTAAACTTATTGCCTATACCTATACTGGATGGTGGACATCTTCTTTTCCTGGGCATTGAGCTGGTCCTGGGGCGTCCGGTCAGCCTCAAAAAAAGAGAGATTGCTCAGCAAGTCGGGCTGGTTATTCTTATTTCCCTTATGGCCGTGGTCTTTTACAATGATATCCTTCGCCTCCTGGTAAAAGGGTGAATAGGGCAGGTAATATTTGAAGATTCTGGCTGTCGATACGTCTACTCATACCGGTAGCGTAGCCCTCACGGATAACGGAGCGGTGCTGGCTGAATACAGCCTCTTCAGCAAAGAGACGCACAGCCGGCGTTTATTGCAGGCGGTAGAGCATCTTTTGGCCCAAACCGGATTAGCCCTTAACGATATTGATGGTCTGGCCGTGACTATAGGGCCGGGCAGCTTTACAGGTATCCGGATTGGCCTGGCTACTTTCAAGGGACTGGCCCTGGCCACCGGGAAACCGGTCGTGGGCATATCAAGCCTGGATGCGCTGGCCGCAAACCTTCCCGTGGCTGACCGCCCGGTGTTTCCCGTTATTGATGCCCGAAAGAAAGAGGTTTTTACGGCTGCTTATTACCCAAATGAGGATGGCCGGCTGATAAAGACCTCCCCTGAGTTAGCCCTTTCGCCGCAGGACCTTGTCGTACGGATAAAAGAACGGGTGATACTGGTTGGAGATGGCGCCCGGTCTTACGGCGAATTCTTTGAAAAGGAGCTTGGTGACAAGGCATTCTTTGCTCCCGGCCCCTTTTCTTTTATCCGGGCTTCTAATGTGGCTTTCCTGGCGGCAGAGAAGTTTAAGGCCGGAGAGCAGGCCGATATTATTACCATGGTTCCTGCATATATCCGGCCATCCGAGGCCGAGCTAAAATGGGCCGGAAAAGATGGGGACATATCCTGATCAGCTTTAAGGCATAAAACAAATATGCTAAAATCGATGATAATCAGTTGACAAATCAGATGGTTATTTCTTATAGTGAACAAAGTCTGACGCGCAAGGGATGGTAATAAGATATGGAAGAAAAAGACAAGGCGTTGATGGCCCTTTGGATAGACAAAGATGAAGAGCTTAAGAGGGCGGCAAAAGAACATCAATCTCTGGAGAGAAAACTGGAGGAGTTTAATCAGAGGCCCTATCTAACCACAGAAGAAACCATGGAGAAGAAGCGTATTCAGAAGTTGAAACTAGCCGAGAAGGATAAAATAATGGCCATATTGGCCAAGTATCGGTAGGTGATTACTATGAAACTGACAGGCGCACAGATTTTGATCGAATGTTTGAAAAAGGAAGGCGTGGATCTGATCTTTGGATTTCCGGGTGGGGCGGTAATAGACATCTATGACGAACTCATGAAGTCTTCTATCCGTCACGTACTGGTAAGGCATGAGCAGGCTGCGGTACATGCCGCTGATGCCTATGCCCGTGTAACCGGCAAAGTGGGTGTAGTTCTCGTCACCTCCGGGCCGGGAGCTACAAACACGGTTACCGGCATTGCATCAGCTTATGGGGACTCCATCCCCGTGGTGGTTATGACCGGTCAGGTGCCTACCAAGCTCATTGGTAATGACGCCTTTCAGGAGGTGGATATCGTCGGCATTACCCGGCCATGTACTAAACACAATTATCTGGTGAAGAGTGTTAAGGATGTGGCCCAGACCGTGAGAGAGGCCTTTCACCTGGCCAGATCAGGACGGCCCGGCCCGGTGTTAATGGATTTGCCAAAGGACGTAATGGTTGATAGGACTGAATTTAAGTATCCGGAAACAATCAGTATGCGTACCTACAATCCAACCTATGGGGCACATGTGGGCCAGATAGAAAAGGCCGGCAAGTTAATCGTTCAATCCAGTCGCCCTGTGCTTTACGTCGGCGGCGGGATCATAGCCTCCAATGCGGCAGCCGAGTTGACCGGGCTGGCCACTCTCGCGCAGATACCGACTACTGCTACTTTGATGGGTTTGGGCGGGTTTCCGGGCACGCATCCGCTGTGGATGGGGATGCTGGGAATGCATGGCACCTATTGTTCGAATATGGCTGTGGCGAATTGTGACCTCCTTATCGCGGTAGGGGCCCGCTTTGACGACCGGGTTACCGGTAAGCTGGATGCCTTTGCTTCCCATGCCAAGATTATTCATATTGATATTGATCCCACCTCCATCAGCAAAAATGTCAGGGTGGATGTGCCGATAGTGGCTGACTGCAAAAACGCCCTTGGAAAGCTCGTCACTTTCCTCAAAAGGGAAAAGGATATAAACTGGAAAGAAAAACATGAAGAGTGGCTGGCCCAGGTGCGTGATTGGGATAAAAAACATCCCCTTTCCTATAAGGAAGAAAAGGGAGTGATAAAACCGCAATATGTAGTAGAAAAACTTTATGAACTCACGAAGGGCAAGGCGATTATTACCACAGAAGTCGGTCAAAACCAGATGTGGGCCGCGCAATTTTATAAGTTTGCCGAGCCGCGTTCACTTATGACCTCGGGTGGTCTGGGAGTTATGGGATATGGATTCCCGGCCGCCATCGGGGCCCAGTTGGCAGCGCCGGATCGGATAGTCATAGACATAGCCGGAGACGGTAGTATTCAGATGAACATCCAGGAGATGGCCACGGCTATGGAACAGCGGTTGCCGGTAAAAATTGCTATCCTAAATAATCAATATCTGGGTATGGTGCGCCAATGGCAAGAACTATTTTATGGAAAACGGTATGCAGCCACCTCAATGGCTACCGCACCTGATTTCGTTAAATTGGCTGAGGCTTATGGCGCGGTGGGGCTCCGGGCCACCAAACCCGAAGAGGTAGTGCCGGTTATTAAAAAGGCCTTGAAGACCCCAAACCTTGTGATTATGGAGTTTGTCATTCCGCATGAAGAAAAGGTTTATCCCATGGTGCCGGCCGGTAAGGCAACTACCGAAATGCTCTTAGTTTAACAGTGCAGAAATTCCCAATTTCGGACGCAGATGAACGTAGATTATCAAAATGTTAACTATAGAAAATATTTCCTGCGGGTATCCGCGAAAATCTGCGTCCTAGTTAAAAAAACGGGAGATTACTCATGAAACATACATTTTCGGTTCTGGTTGAAAATAAGCCCGGCGTTCTTTCGCGAGTGGCAGGGCTCTTTAGCGGCCGGGGTTTTAACATCGAGAGCCTTTGCGTGGCTGAAACTCTGGACTCGGAGTTATCCCTTATAACGTTAGTGACCCGGGGTGACGAACAAATTATTGAGCAGATCAACAAGCAGTTGAATAAATTGATCAATGTGCTCAAGGTAGTGGATGTAAGTGAAGGGGATTTTGTAGAACGGGAGATGGTTCTGGTTAAAGTTAAGGCAGAAGGAAATACTCGTGCCGAGGTTCTGCGCATGGCGGATATCTTTCGGGGCAAGATTGTGGATGTCAGCCCGAGGGAATATACTATTGAACTCACCGGTGATGAAAACAAGATAAAGGCGGTACTGGAATTGTTAAGACCGCTGGGGATAAAAGAGGTGGCCCGTACCGGAACCATTGCCATGCCACGCAGCAAAAAGATGCCGTAGTTATACTGAACGGCATTAGTTTTCATCCGGAAGCCCAAAAATTCCGGATGGAGCAATCAGCACTCAGCTATCAGCGTTCAGCTTAATATGTTGTTTGTCTTAGGTTTTTGCTGACAGCTAATCGCTGATCGCTGAAAGCGTGAAGCCGGAAACGTTAGTTTCCGGATGAACACTAGATAAGGGAGGAAGTTGGATGCGGATTTATTATGACAAAGATGCGGACCTGAAAAAGTTTAAAAACAAAAAAATAGCCGTCATCGGCTATGGCAGCCAGGGGCACGCCCAGGCCCAGAACCTGCGCGATAGCGGGCTTAACGTTATAGTGGGGCAAAGGCCGGGTTCGGCTAATTACGATCTGGCGGTAAGACATGGATTTAAACCGGTTAGCGCTTCCGAAGCCAGTAAAGAGGCGGATGTTATTCAGATACTAACCCAGGACCACATCCAGGCCATGCTTTACGAAAAGGATGTCCTGCCTCACCTTAAAAAAGGAAAAACCCTGGTTTTTTCTCATGGGTTTAATATCCACTATGGGCAGATTACGCCTTCCAAGGATATTGATGTGGTTATGGTTGCGCCTAAGGGCCCGGGACATCTCGTCCGCTCGGAGTATGAAAAAGGGGCTGGTGTTCCTGCTCTGGTGGCTATTCATCAGGACGTCAGTGGTAAGGCGATGGAAACAGCCCTGACTTACGCCAGAGGTATAGGCGCCACACGGGCCGGAGTTATCGAGACCACCTTTAAAGAAGAGACAGAGACCGATCTTTTTGGGGAGCAGGTCGTCCTCTGTGGCGGAGTAACAGAACTCGTAAAAGCCGGATTTGAGACCCTGGTCGAGGCCGGCTATCAGCCGGAGATTGCCTATTTTGAGTGTCTGCACGAGTTGAAATTAATCGTTGATCTTTTCTATCAGGGGGGTATCCGCTACATGCGCTATTCGGTCAGTGACACTGCCGAATACGGCGACTTGACCCGCGGCAAAAGAATCGTTACCGATGAGACGCGGCGGGAAATGAAGCGCATCCTTGAGGAGATACAAAACGGCTCCTTTGCCCGGGACTGGATACTGGAGAACAAGGCCAACCGGCCGGTATTCAATGCGTTACGGCGCAGGGAGGCAGAACACCCTATAGAAGAAGTCGGCGAACGCCTGCGGGCCATGATGAGCTGGCTGCAGGAAAAGAAGAAGAAATAGGCATTAGCTGATGTTGCAGCCCGGAATACCTGTGGCCAAAGAAGGTTATCCGTTCATTTTTATCGCCGCCTTTACGGCGCTGCTGGCAGCGCTATTAAATTGGGTTATCGTCTCGGTATTTTTTTGGGCGGCAGGCATCTTTATCCTGTATTTTTTCCGGGATCCGGAGAGGGTGGTCCCAGACGATCCGCGCGCCGTGGTCTCTCCGGCAGACGGCAAGGTCATACTGATTGAAAAGGTGACCGATGAACGGTTCTTACATGGGCAGGTTTTGAAGATCAGTATTTTTATGAATATCTTCAACGTCCATGTCAATCGCATACCGTATGACGGCGTGGTGGAGGAGATACGATATCAGGCCGGGCAATTTCTGGCCGCTGATCAGGCTCGGGCCAGTTTTGAGAATGAAAATAACGCTGTTTTTCTCGAGGTAGAGGATGACCGGCGCATGGTCGTCGTTCAGGTGGCCGGTGTGCTGGCCCGGCGCATTGTCTGCTGGGCGGAAAATGGCGATAAGGTAAGGAAAGGGATGCGGTTTGGCATGATCCGTTTTGGGTCACGTCTTGATATTTATCTACCTTTAAGCACCCAGATAGAAGTAGAGATAGACCAGCGCGTTGTGGCTGGTCAGACTGTTTTGGGGTATCTGACATGATTAGGAGAAGGAAAAAGAAGAGGGATAAGAGGAGACGGGGCATCTATATCCTGCCCAATCTTTTTACGACGGCCAGCCTGTTTAGCGGGTTTTATAGCATTATTTCCGCTATTGGAGGCCATTATTACACGGCCGCCGTGGCCATCCTTATCTCCTGTGTCTTTGACATGCTGGACGGCAGAATCGCCCGTTTGACCAGGACAACCAGCCGGTTTGGGCTGGAATACGATTCCCTTTCGGATCTTGTGGCCTTTGGCGTAGCCCCGGCCATTCTGGCATTTCTCTGGGCGTTGCAGCCTTATCGCCGCCTGGGCTGGCTGGCGGCCTTTCTTTATGTGGCAACGTGCGCATTGCGGCTGGCCCGGTTTAACACCCAGGTTAACAACATTGACAGCCGCTATTTTAACGGCCTTCCCTGTCCGAGCGCCGCCGCCCTGGTAGCTACGAGTGTTTTACTGCATCACGAATTATCAGGCAGTACGGGAACGTTTCAGCATCCGGGTGTGCTCATAATGATATATATCCTTTCTTATCTTATGGTCAGCACTGTACCCTATCATAGTCTTAAAAGTTCGCAACTCTTTCAGAAAAAACCTTTTCATGTCCTGGTAGCGGCCATCCTGCTCATAATGGTTATAGCTATGGAGCCCCATATCACCCTGTTTATATTGACGGCGCTCTATGTTGCTTCTGGGCCTGTCCTTTTTGTAGCCCTTTACCGCCGCCGGAAAGCGGAAAAACTCCTGGCCGAACAAGGCCAAACCCACCAGGCAGGGTAGATAATAGTGATGGGGCAGGGGGCAAAATTCAGAATACAGGACAGAAGACGTCAGAACGTTCGGCGTTCGAAACGTTCAACAACTGGATGACTCGAACAACTTGAACGTGTCGAACAGTTCGAACGCAGATGATGACTGAAAGTTATTAGTCAATAGCACAGTACAAGAGGTTAGGTTAATTTTGATTTTTCTAACTCTGCGTGGTTTGTGGTGAATAAATAACTGAGAGCCGAAGGCTAATAGCTGATTTTTTGGCAATACGGTAAGATCATGAAGGATAAGATTTTTATTTTTGATACGACCTTGCGAGATGGTGAGCAATCGCCCGGCGCCAGTATGAATATCAGCGAGAAGGTGCGCGTAGCGCATCAACTGGAAAAATTAAATGTGGATATCATAGAGGCGGGCTTTCCCGTGTCTTCCAGGGGCGATTTTGAAGCCGTAAAAGCCGTGGCCAAGGAGGTAAAAAATATCCAGGTGGCGGCCCTGGCCCGGGCCAATACCAAAGACATCGACCGGGCTGCAGAGGCCCTTAAAGCAGCCAAGTACCCATGTATCCATATATTTCTTGCCACTTCGGATATCCATCTTAAGTATAAGCTGAAAAAGAGCCGGGAAGAAGTGTTAAAAATGGCGGCAGAGGCGGTAAAGTACGCCCGGCGTTTTACGGACAGCGTGGAGTTTTCCGCCGAAGATGCCTCGCGTAGTGACCTGGACTTTGTCTGCAAGGTCTTTGCCTCGGTGATAAAGTCAGGGGCTACGGTTCTCAATTTCCCGGACACCGTCGGATATGCTGTACCGGATGAATTCGGGCAAAAGATTAAATATGTCATGGAGCATACCACGGGTATAGAGAAGGCCCGGTTAAGTGTGCATTGCCATAATGATCTCGGTCTGGCGGTAGCCAATTCCCTGTCCGCTATAGCCCATGGGGCGCGTCAGGTAGAGGTGACCATAAACGGCATAGGCGAGAGGGCCGGCAATGCCGCTTTGGAAGAAGTGGTCATGGCTATCCGGACGCGGGCGGATGCCCTGAAAGTGCAAACGGATATAGTTACCGAGCACATCTGTGCCTCCAGCCGGCTCGTTACCATGATTACCGGCATACCCGTTCAGCCCAACAAGGCCATAGTGGGGGCGAATGCCTTTGCGCACGAGGCCGGGATACATCAGGACGGTGTGTTAAAGGAACGGACCACCTACGAGATTATGAATCCCTGTGCCATTGGCTTGGCTAAGAGCAGCCTGGTGATGGGGAAACACTCCGGCCGGCATGCCTTTAAGCAGAAACTGAAAGAGCTTGGCTATAAGCTGGGAGAGGCCGACATAGACCGGGTTTTCGAAAGATTTAAGGACCTGTCAGATAAGAAGAAGACGGTCTTCGATGACGATATCGAGGCCCTGATTACGGACGAGATATTTCGAGGTAAAGATAAGTACCAATTGGTCTATCTGGGAGTAGTTACCGGAACTGAGGCTGTTCCTACGGCTACAGTTCAGATTGACATTGACGGGGAGCTTCAGCAGGAGGCCGAGTTCGGGGTTGGCCCGATTGATGCGACTTTTAATGCCATTACCAAGATAACCAGTGTTAAGGCAAAGCTGCTCCGTTTTTCGGTGAACTCCATCACCGGGGGCACGGATGCCCAGGGAGAGGTTACCGTGCGGCTGGAGGAAGATGGTCAGGTGGTTATTGGCCAAGGGGCAGATGCAGACATTATTATAGCCAGCGCCAAGGCCTATTTGAACGCCTTAAACAGACTGGAATATCTCAAGAGAAATCCGGTCAAGTCGCTTTATTAAGACTGCCAACAAGGCGCCAAGACACAAAAGAATTATCGTAACAATTTAGCGTTTTGAAAAGGCATGATAAAAAGTGCGAAGAAACATATCAAATCTGGAAATCAGGAACTCAGGGAAGTGCAAACCCAAATAAAGAGGGTCTATCTTTTCCTGATTTTCTGAGTTCCAGATTAATAGCCTTTTCTGAATGTAGGACTGTTTAACACACCTAAAGTGTTACGAATAATCTTAGTCTTGGTGTCTTAGTGGCTGAATAGTTACAAATTCCGGCTACAAAGGGCAGGTCATAACTTGATCTGTCCTTTTTATTAAAGGAAGGCGGTATAGGGATATGGGTATGACTATTACAGAGAAGATACTGGCCCAGGGGGCGGGACTGGCTGAGGTCAAACCAGGCCAGCTCATTGAGGTCCAAATCGATATGGCCTTGGGTAATGACATTACGGCCCCTCTGGCTATTGATATAGTGCGATCAGCCGGGGTTAAATCCGTATTCGACCGGGAGAAGATAGCCATGGTTCCCGATCACTTTGTGCCGAACAAGGATATAAAGGCCGCCACTCAGGTCAAAATCCTGCGCGATTTTGCCAAGGAGTTCGGCATAGTAAATTACTTTGAGCTGGGCGAGATGGGGGTTGAGCACGCCCTTTTGCCGGAAAAAGGGCTGGTTTTGCCCGGGGATATCGTTATCGGTGCGGATAGCCATACCTGCACCTATGGCGCACTGGGGGCCTTTGCCACGGGCGTGGGAAGCACCGATCTGGCGGCTGCGATGATTACCGGCAAGGTCTGGCTCAAGGTCCCGGAGTCCATGAAATTCATTTATCATGGGAAACTCCCGCCTTTTGTCTGTGGCAAGGACCTTATTTTATATACCATCGGGCAGATCGGCGTGGATGGCGCCCTTTACCGTGCCATGGAATTTACCGGAGAAGCCATAGACAATCTGCCCATGGCTGACCGTTTTACTATGGCTAATATGGCCATTGAGGCGGGCGGCAAAAACGGGATCATAGCGCCGGATAAGGGCACAGAGGCGTACGTGCGTGGCCGCAGCCGGAGAAAGCACCGGTTTTATGCCAGTGATAAAGATGCCACGTATGTCGAGACTATTGAGTACGACGTCTCAAAGATTGAGCCGCAGGTAGCTTTCCCGCATCTGCCGTCAAATACCAGGGGCATTTCCCATGTGGGAAATGTGCCCATCGATCAGGCGGTAATCGGTTCTTGCACCAATGGCCGTTTGGAGGATCTGGAGGTTGCAGCCCATGTTCTTCGAGGGCGGAAGGTTGCTCCGCATGTACGCCTGATCGTTATTCCGGCTACGCCTCTGATTTACAGGCAGGCCATGCATAAAGGGCTTTTCGATATCTTCCTGGAGGCGGGCGGCATCATAAGTCCGCCTACCTGCGGTCCTTGCTTAGGCGGGCACATGGGCATTCTGGCTAAGGGCGAACGGGCCATAGCCACAACTAACCGGAATTTCGTCGGCCGCATGGGCCATCCGGAGAGCGAGGTCTATCTGGCCAATCCGGCGGTAACCGCGGCATCGGCTGTTTTGGGCCGCATAGGCGGGCCGGAAGAACTCGGGGTAATACCAAAAGATTAACCACAGAGCACACAGAGAGATAAAAAAGAGTTAGGATTCAAAATACAGAAGGAATTAAAAAGATTGGATCCTCCGGTATCGAGTCTTCTGACTCATGAATTCTGTCTCCTACATTCTGTGGCTGAGGAGAAAAAATGAAACTAACAGGCAAGGTCTGGAAATTCGGCGATAATATTGACACCGATGTGATTATACCGGCCAGACATCTGACTACGTTTGACCCCAGAGAATTGGCCAGGCATTGTATGGAAGATAAAGATCCATCGTTTGCACAGAAAGTAAAGCCTGGGGATATTATAGTGGCCGGAAGAAACTTCGGCTGCGGGTCTTCGCGGGAGCACGCCCCCATTGCCCTTAAAGGTTGTGGCCTGAGCTGTGTGGTAGCCAGGAGCTTTGCCCGCATCTTTTTCCGGAACGCATTCAATATGGGGCTTCTAATTTTCGAATGTCCGGAAGTGGTTGACGCCGTAGAGGAAGGCGATACCATAGAGATAGATGTGGCTTCGGGGAAAATCTCTATCGCGGGGAAGGGGCTTTCATTTGCGGCCCAGCCGATTCCTCCCTTTATGCAGGAATTGCTGAGAGATGGCGGCCTCATTTCGCATATTATGAAGAAGGTGAAAAAGGCTTAATTTTTCACCGCAGAGCACGCAGAGAAAAGTTTTTAAAGTACTTTCTGCGGCTGAATCAAAAGGAGATAGATACCTATTATGGGAACCAGAAACTATAACATTGCAATTATTCCGGGGGACGGCACCGGTCCTGAGGTTGTTGCCCAAGGGATCAAAGTCCTTAAGGCGGCTGGGGACTTGTATGGCATGGCGTTCCATTTTACGGAGTTTGATTTTGGTGGAGAGCGTTATCTGCGTACCGGCGAGACCCTGCCGGATACGGCTATTGAGGAGTTAAAAGGCTTTCAGGCCATCTATCTGGGCGCTATCGGGCACCCGGGGGTCAAGCCCGGCATCCTGGAAAAGGGTATTTTACTTAAACTCCGTTTTGCCCTGGATCAGTACATAAACCTCCGGCCGGTTATCCTCTATCCGGGGGTGGATACGCCCCTTAAAGATAAAAGACCGGAGGATATTGATTTCCTGGTGGTGCGCGAAAATACGGAAGGGCTTTATGCCGGCGCCGGCGGGGTGCTGAGAAAGGGGACGCCGGATGAGGTGGCCGTACAGGAGTCCATAAATACCAGGAAGGGCGTAGAACGCTGCATCCGCTTTGCCTTTGACTCTTGCCGGCATCGCAACAAGCGCCGCAAATTGACCCTGTGCGGCAAGACAAACGTGCTTACTTTTGCCTTCGATCTATGGGAGCGGACCTTCCATGAGGTAGCTAAAGAATATCCGGATATTCAAACGGATTATGCCCATGTAGATGCTATCTGTATGTGGATGGTCAAGAACCCGGAATGGTTTGATGTCATTGTAACTGATAATATGTTTGGTGATATAATTACTGATCTGGGGGCCATGATCCAGGGCGGCATGGGCATTGCCGCAGGCGGAAACATAAATCCCGGCGGTGTATCCATGTTTGAGCCTATCGGCGGCTCAGCGCCCAAATACACCGGGAAGAATGTCATTAATCCATTGGCGGCTATAGCGGCCGGGCAGATGATGGTGGATAATCTGGGCGAAGAGAAGGCAGCGCGGGCTATAGAAATTGGCATTAAGGAGATCGTGACAAGGCTGAAGAGCCTGGCTGCCGGCAAGATGGGTTATACTACTACCGAGGTGGGCGATCTGGTTGTGTCGGCCTTGCCGAAGCCGTAAAAGCGTTTAGCCCTCAGCCGTCAGCGATCCGCAAGATAAAAAACAATAATTATCGCAACAAGTTAGCGTTTTGAAAATGGATGATAAAAAGTGCAAAGAAACATATCAAATCTGGAAATCAGGAACTCAGGGAAGTACAAACCCAAATAAAGAGGGTTTATCTTTTCCTGATTTTCTGAGTTCCAGATTAATAGCCTTTTCTGAATGTAGGACTGTTTCAAACACCTAAAGTGTTACTAATTAACTATGGAGACTTTTTTGTTTTTACTGAAAGCTGATCGCTTAGAATTATTGCAAAAGGAGTGACGACCATGGGCAAAAAGGCTAAATACAACGTAGCGGTGGCCGGGGCCACCGGGGCGGTTGGTCAGTGTATGATTAAGGTGCTGGAGGAGAGAAAATTCCCAGTGGATGAAGTTCGTCTCCTGGCCTCAGAACGGTCTGTAGGTAAGGAGTTGACCTTTCAGGGGCATAAGGTACCGGTGGACCGGTTGACCAGGGATTCCTTTAAAGGGATAGATATCGCCCTATTTTCCGCAGGGGCGGCACGGAGTTTAGAATTTGCCCCGGCGGCTGCGGCATCCGGGGCGGTGGTGGTGGATAACTCAAGCGCCTTTCGCATGGACCCGGATGTTCCCCTGGTGGTACCGGAGGTCAATCCCGGTGATGTTGGCCTGTACACGAAAAAAGGCATTATTGCCAATCCAAATTGTTCGACCATCCAGATGGTGGTGGCCCTTAAGCCAATCCATGATGTAGCCGGGATTAAACGTATCGTAGTGTCAACCTACCAGGCGGTATCCGGGACCGGGCAGAAGGCTATTGCGGAGCTGGAAGAACAAGTGCGCGCTTATGTAGCCGGAAAGGAAATGCCCCGGTCGGTATATCCGCACCAGATCGCCTTTAACTGTCTTCCGCATATCGACTCTTTCCTGCCCAATGGCTATACCAAAGAAGAAATGAAGATGGTCAACGAGACCAGAAAGATCATAGGTGATGATTCCATCCGGGTGACGGCCACTACAGTCCGCGTGCCTGTCTTCTGGGGACATTCAGAGTCTGTAAATATCGAGACGGAAAAAAAGATCACGGCGGACAACGTCAAAGAGCTTCTGAAAAAAACCCCTGGTGTAGTAGTAATTGACGATCCTGCCCAAAATCTGTATCCTTTAGCTATATATGCTGCCGGGCGTGATGAGACCTTTGTAGGCCGGATTCGCGAGGACGAGTCGATTGCCAATGGAATTAATATGTGGGTTGTCGCTGATAACATCCGTAAGGGGGCAGCTACAAATGCAGTGCAGATAGCGGAGATATTGATTGAAAAATATTTGTAGGAGGGACTGATCTTAAGTCGCCGGATAAGTTTTAGTTAGTACCCCTAGAGCGCCAAAGGAGGCATGGTTATGGCACTTCCAGCTGCGGACAAAGTTTTGGCCCAAAGGCCATCTTATGTGATCGGGAGACTTGGCAAGGGAAACAAGGTATGCCTGTTAAACTCTAAGGACATCTTAAGGGTGCTTAAAGATAAAAAGGCTATTGTTATGGCCTGTAACACGCGCATCAAACATGTCATCCCCGGGATTATGCGGGCGGCCGAAGAGTTGGACGCTGTGGTGGCTTTTGAGCTGGCCAAGAGCGAGGGCCATATAGACGGCGGTTATACCGGTCAGGACCCTGAGACCTATTTTACTACGGTTACCGGCTATGCAGAAGAGAGAAATTTTACCCGGCCTTTTTTCATCCATGGCGACCATATCACCGTCAAAAACACCTCGGATAAAGAGATCGAATCGGCCCGCCGGCTCATTGCAGCAGAACTGGCCGCCGGATACACCTCATTTGCTGTAGATGCCTCTTTTAATGAATTGCCGGATAACATCCGTATTACTGCCGAACTGGCCCGGCCCATTATTGACCAGGGTATCGGTCTTGAGGTGGAGGTGGGGGAGATAAAGTCTGCCGGCCAGGAGGCCATGTTGACCACGATGGAAGAGGCCGTAGCCTTTATTTCCGGCCTTAAGGCCACTGGTGTGCGCCCGGATATGCTGGCTATTAACAATGGCTCCAAGCATGGTAATTATCTGGAAGGAGAGAAGATATTTATCGATCTGGAGCGCACCGGTCATATCTACGAGGCCGTTAAAGGGGACGGGGTAGTAATTGCTCAGCATGGGATTACCGGCACTCCGCTGCATCTGATGGGCCGTTTTGCTGATTATGGTATTCGCAAGGGCAACGTGGGCACCCAGTGGCAGAATGTTGCCCATAAAGGACTGCCAGCCGGTCTAATGGAGGAAATGAGGGCCTGGGCCAGAGAGAATAACAAAGATATAAAGATGGCCACCAAGCCATTTAAACAAAAGATAGATAATATACCGTCCGAAAATAAGAAGATGATCGAAGATATGGCTTACGAAGAGGCCAAAGAGCTTATAACCGCATTCCGGGCGGTAGGTACGGCCTCCATAGTCATCGAAGGGCTTTCATAAAGAAGTAGTGTCCGTGGTCCGTTTTTATAGTGAACGTCATTTGTCACTGGTAAAAGAGCTCAATCTTCCAAACTCAACCAATGACTGATGACCAGTGACGGTATCAAACGGACACTACCCATGAAGAGGCATAATTGCGTATTATTGCCGGTACGGCTAAAGGACGGAACCTAGCGCCGATAAAAGGAAAAGGGATCCGGCCTACCAGCGACAAGATTCGGCAGGCTATTTTTAATATCCTGAACCAGGACTGGGATGAAGCCCGGGTGTTGGACCTCTTTGCCGGTACGGGTGCCTTGGGTGTTGAAGCCTTAAGCCGCGGGGCGTCAGAGGCAGTTTTTATTGACCACCATCCCTATGCCATTGAGACCATCAAAAAGAATCTCTTGCTCTGCGGTTTTTCCGAAAAAGGACGAGTCTTCCAGAAAAATCCGCTACATGGCCTGGGATTTCTGGAAAAGCCCGGACTCCTTTTTGATGTAATCTTTATGGACCCTCCTTACGGCCAAGGCATGGCCCGGAAAACGCTGGAGTTGCTGGCCCGGGGTAATTTAATGAAACCGGATGGGGTAGTGGTGGTGGAATGCGATAAGGCAGAGGTTTTATCTTCCCCTGCCGGTTTTCAGATACAGGATGAAAAAAGAGTTTATGGCCGAACTGCGGTCTATTTTTTTGAGAAAGAAGGAAAAAAAATTACCACAGAGAACACAGAGAAATGATTTAGGGTATTAATAAGTTCAAAGTGCAAAGTTTAAAGTTCACGGTTCAAAGTTCAGGGTTAAAAAACCGTGAACGTGGAACTCGGAACCGTGAACTTCTTTGGTTGCGGCTATGCCGCCCTGTGTACTCTGTGGTTAATCTTTTGATGTGGACGGGGGGAAGCAGGTGGGTAAGCATAGAATCGTGGGAGAGGTCGTTGCCGTCTATCCCGGGACGTTTGATCCTATAACTAACGGTCACATTGATGTAGTCAACCGGGCACTCAATATGTTTGACCGGGTTATTATTGCCGTAGCCGTAAACCCGACTAAAAAGCCCCTCTTTACAATTGAAGAACGCGTGGAGATAATCCGGGAGACTATTAATGAAAATCCACGGATAGAGATCGATACCTTTACCGGTCTCCTCGTAGATTATGTAGCCAACTGTCAGGCCAATGTTATTGTGCGCGGGCTGCGGGCTGTCTCGGATTTCGATTATGAATTTCAGATGGCCCTGATGAATCGCCGGCTCAACCGTAATATTGAAACTGTCTTTCTCATGACCGGGTTCCGCTGGATCTTTATCAGCTCTACCATGATCAGGGAAGTAGCAAGCTTGGGGGGATCAGTAGAAGGGTTAGTCCCGGATGTGGCTTGCCGCCGGTTGAAGGAGAAATTTAAGATATCCTAAATATTTTCCATCCAGAAAACCTAGGTTTTCTGGATGGAGCAGTCAGCACTCAGCTATCGGCATGAAGCCGGTCCACCGTTCACTGTTGACCGTTTACCGAAAGAAAATGTCGGACAACGGTTAACGGATAACAAACATGCTGACGGCTGACAGCGGATCTCTGAAAGCGTGAAGACGGAAACGATAGTTTCCGGATGAGCACTAACTATAAGATATCTTGTATTGCTCCAGATGCAGGTCTGAGTGGGACTGAATAGTAATTTGTTTCTTTATTTTCCGCTCAAGAAGTTCGATCTGTCTCGCTTCTTCGTTTAGAAACATCTCACTTATATCCGGATGAACGGAGATAGTGACACCCGGGGCTATTACATCAGCGGATTCTCTTTCAATCTTTCTGAATATCTCATAACAGATAGTTCGTCTTGATTTCAGAAATCCCTCGCCGTCACAGTAGAAGCAAGGTTCACAAAGAAGCCGGCCCAGGCTTTCCCGTGTCCTTTTGCGTGTCATTTCAATCAATCCTAACTCGGACATTTTCAATATAGTGGTCTTGCTTTTGTCTTTGCGGAGGGCTTCACGCAGGGCATTAAAGACCTCTTCACGATGCTTTTCCCTTTTCATATCAATAAAATCGATGATGATTAAGCCTCCTATATTACGCAGTCGCAGCTGATAGGCAACCTCTTTTACTGCCTCCAGATTGGTTTTGAGGATGGTTTCTTCCAGGTTTCTTTTTCCCACAAAACGTCCGGTGTTAATGTCGATAGCCGTCAGGGCCTCCGTCATTTCGATTACTATATAACCGCCGGATTTCAGCCAGACCTTTTTTTCCAGTGCCCGGGCCATTTCTACTTCAATACCATAGGCATCGAAGATGGGCGTGATGTTTGTATAAAGCTCTATAGAGGGTTTCAGATGGGAAGCAAATGTTTCCATGAAAGTAAGCACTCTCTGGTGCTCTTCCGGTGAATCAATAATCAAGCGATCTACTTCCTTTGCGAAGAGATCACGTGCGGCCCTCAGGGTAATATCCAGATCTTCGTATATGAGCGAGGGAACCGATGCGGAAGCGGTCCTTTTCTGAAGATTACCCCACATTCTAATTAGAAAATCCATCTCGACCTGTAGCTTGGCGACATCCACACCCTCGCTGGCTGTACGGGCTATAAAACCGACGCCAGCCGGATTAACGGCCTCAATGATGTCTTTGAGGCGTTTTCGCTCCTCCTCGTCTTCGATACGACGGGATACGCCGACATGCTCGGTCATGGGCATGAGCACTAAATTACGGCCGGCCAAGGTAACATAGGAAGTCAGCCGGGCCCCCTTGGTCCCTAAAGGCTCTTTGGATGCCTGGACTATTATATCTTGACCTTCGTGTAAAAGGTCTTCGATGTTCAACGAGGCCGGCGGGTGATATTCTGTATCTTTTTCCGGCAATTCTCCCGCCGTTTCACTCTCTGTATCTCGAGAAAGCATCATCATCTCGTACTCGGTTACCTGATTATAGATATCGGCTGCATGGATAAAGGCTGTCCGCTCCAGCCCTATATCCACAAAGGCAGCCTGCATCCCCGGCAAGACCCGAGTAACCCGGCCTTTATATATGTTACCGATAATACTTTTTTCCAGGCTGCGTTCCACATAGAACTCGACAACTAGGCCGCCTTCCAACAGGGCAACGCGGGTCTCATAAGGTGAGGCATTTATAATGAGTTCTGCAGGCATAAAGAATTTCCTTCCGCTACGGGATTATCCGGCAATTTCAGTATATGAAGATTCTTTAGTTCTTCTTCGGAAAGATTGAAGATAGACTCCACTATTTCTGTCGGCTTAGCCCCGACTTTTTGATGGTTCGCTAGGGATAGGGCGATAGTCCGGGCATCGATATATTGCAGGGTCTTCACCAGCGGTTTTATATCCACCCGCCGTGTGCTATCTTTTCTTTTCTGTTCTATCGGGAAGCTTTCCGCTGAGAGGAAGCGCTGTATCGGACCGGTCGTAAAGACGGCATTATCTGACCGTATCCGGTAATAGCTTGTTTCGGCAGTGGCAATTGTAAGCGCTTTTCCCGCGCCGTAGATAATAAGGCCCTCCGGCATCTCTTTTTGCAGACGAGAAGCCAGATCGTCCGGTCTAATCGGCCCCACCGTCGTTACGTCTGCATATTCAGCCACACTCTCCGTCCCAACCGGCAGGGCAGAGCTAAAAGACATCTTCGGCATGGGATGAAATCCCTTAGAATAGGCCGGATTAATGCCGGCCCTCTTCAGCGCCCGGCTGAAAATGCGCGTTATTTCCAGATGGCTAAGGAACCGCGCCAGTTCCAGTTTACCGTAGTAAATCCTTATGCGCGTTGTCTCTGTGGATTCCAGGCGTTTTGACGGGGTGAAACTATCCTGAAACGGCTCTGCAAGCCGGAGAACTCTCCCTTTCCCGTCGCAGACGCCGCAAAGGACACACCCATCCTTCCGGCAATCCGCTGTTGTTTCACCATGGACAGCCTTCTCTTTTTCTTTTATCAGGAATTCCTTATCTACGAGAGAGTCTATATGTTCCCAGGGCAATATTTCGTTAATGCCCCGTTTTCTTATATAAGATTCCAGCTCCAGGCCGGTTTCGGCTGCGGCCTGTTGCCAGAGAGAAAACCGGAATTGATCTCCCCAGCCATCGAGCCGGCAACCAAGCCGGTATGCGCGTTCTATAAGGGCTGCCAACCGGCGGTCACCCCTGGAGAAGACGCCCTCCAGCAAACTTTGCCGCGGGTCATGCCACTTGACCTGAATCCTCCGGTTTTGCAGGGCGTTTTTGATATAATCCAGCCGCTGCCAGCTCTCTTCGATGCCTATCTGGGCCTCCCATTGGAACGGGGTATGCGCCTTGGGGACAAAGGTAGAGATGCCCACGTTGACCTGGCAGCGCCTGCCGGTGTGGCGACCACAGGCCAACACCCGTTTGGCCAAGTCAGCTATGCCATCGAGATCTTCATAAGTTTCGGTCGGTAGCCCAATCATGAAATAGAGTTTTAAAAGGTTCCACCCGGCCTGAAACGCCTCCCTGGCCGTGGCCAGGAGGTCTTCTTCCGAGATATCCTTATTAATGACGGCCCTAAGCCTGGCGGTGCCGGACTCCGGGGCAAGTGTAAAACCTGTTTTACGGACCCGTTTTATCTCGGCCATGATCTCAGGGGTAAGGGTTCCCACGCGCAGGGAGGGAAGAGATATGGCCACCTGTTCACTGGAATAGCGATTCATAAGGGCCTTTATAAGCGCCTCCAGATTTACATAATCTCCCGTGCTGAGCGAGAGAAGGGAAAGCTCCTCATGGCCGGTGGCAGCTAGGGTCTCTTCGGCGATCCGGAGAATAGTCTTAGGATGCCTTTCGCGGACAGGGCGGTAGGTAATGCCCGCCTGGCAGAAACGGCAGCCGCGCGCACAGCCGCGTGATATCTCCAGGCTGATACGGTCATGGACCGGTTTTGTATGCGGGATCACGGGTCTCACAGGATACCGGGCCTGGTCGAGATCGCTCACTATCCGGCGTGAGACTTTTGCATAGCCCGCCCTGAGTGATTCGATAGCACAGATATTTCCTTCCGGGCCATAGGACATCTTGAAATAAGACGGTATATAGACGCCTTCAATCCGGGCCAATAATTCTAAAAGCTTATCTTTGCCATCTGCGCCTTCTTTCCAGCGGGAATAAGCATCGGCTATTTCAATTATGGCCTCCTCACCATCACCGATCAGGATGGCATCAAAGAAATCGGCCACCGGTTCTGGATTTACCGCGCATGACCCGCCGGCGATGACCAGTGGATAATTTTCATCTCTCTCCCGGGCATAGAAGGGGATGCCGGCTGTGTCTAATACGGTAAGCACATTCGTATAACAAAGCTCATAGGGCAGCGTGAACCCTAAGATGTCGAATTCCCGGAGCGGCCTTTGTGATTCAAGAGAAAGTAACGGATAATCCTCGCGGCGGAGCAGTTCCTCCAGATCAAGGTCCGGGGCAAAGGCCCGTTCGGCCAGGAAGTCCGCATGGTTGTTTACGATGTGATAAAGGATGGATAATCCCAGGTGGGACATGCCTATTTCATACAGATCCGGAAAGATAAGGGCCAGGCGCACCCTGGCCTTCTGCCAGTCTTTGCGGACGGCATTTATCTCAGTGCCCAGGTAACGGCCGGGTTTTCTCACCTGTGTCAGGAAGGGGTAGGACAAATCAGGATTCCTTTTTAATAGCTATCAGCGGTCAGCCAGCAGCTTAGGGCTGATAACTGAAAGCTTATATTAAATTTTTTATTTAGCTCTGCGCTCTTTGCGCCTTTGCGGTGAATGTTGTGATAAGGTATCAGAAAATGGCCGGTTTAGCAACAAAATGCACTGAGGGCTGGTGGTGGGGGGTTAAGGGGGATTTGAAAGAACCGGAGGAAGTGCCTGAACATGCATAGCGAGCGCATTCCCCGCTATTTGCGGCGGGGTTAGCGAGCGAATACGATGCATTTTACCTTGCATACGGAGATTCCCCGCAGCTTGCTGCGGGGAGCTTCAATAGTTCTCCTTTGCAGAGCTGAAAGCTGATAGCTGACGGCTGATTGCTTAGTTTTTTGAGGTGTGGCAGACATTACAGCCGCTCAGGGCCGTCGAAAGTGTGGCGCTCTTATAATCCCAGCGGATCATCTTGTAATTCGGCGATCCATGGGCACGGTGACAGGAAAGGCAGATAACCATGCTTGTGCTGTCAACGGTTGAAGTCGATGTCGATGGCGTGGACAGTGCTACCGGCGTTGTAGTCGAGTAACTTGTATAATCATCGTATTCTGATCCGGCGTAGCCGCCTTCTACCCCACTAAATGCAAAATCCGTAGGGTGCCTGAACCACGGCGAAGAAGAACCAACCTGTGTGGAACCTCCGAGATTTGCGTGCCCGTGAAAATTTCCGTGACAGGTGCCGCATAAGTAACTGATGCCGTCCGTCGTGGTTCCGGGTGTGGCCCCGCCCTTGTATCCATTGTGATGGGTGGAATCGGCCGTCTGTTCCCATTTATAACCAGTAGCATTTAACTCTACACCGTTTACGCCCCTTAGAAACCGGTAACTTTTGCCTGTACTGGTGCCATCTATGGCGCTGTCATCAGCATGATGCGCCCCTTTCATGGCCTCTACGACGGTATCCGCCGTTGCACCTTGGGTGCGATCGCCATGACAGCCATACACACCGGCGCAGTTAAGCTGAGTGGCCCATGAGGCCGGCCCGGTTCCGTAGCCACTGGGCGTGCCAGCACTTGCCTTGAAGCCCGGAGGTGCATCCATCGGCGAGCCTTCCTGAGCCTTAATTCCATACACATTGTGACCATATTTATCGCCAGTATTCACAGCCCAATAAAAATTACCCCCCGCCAGAGGAGAAGCAGGGGCGGCGCTATTCAGAACTACGGGGGTATTACTTACAATGGTATTGGCCGTACTGGAAAAATGACAACCAACGCAGTCATAAGACAGCAGACACGGGTTTGGGCTGGAATCCCCTGTCAACCCGCCGCTCCCGGAAGAATATTCCTGGGCCATGGACGCGCCGCCCTGGCTGTTGTGCATGGTATGACAGTTGTAACAGACGCCGGTGACCTTGGCGTGGGATAGATTTGGGATTACTACGATCAATGCCGCAATATATATAATGATTATTTGTAGTATTTTTACGTTATGCCGCTTGAGTTCCATGGAACGGACCGTCTCTTGAATATTTATTTTAAAATTTCCCAAACCCTATATAGAGCGATAATCTTGCCATTGTCTCCCCTCTTTAGATAGGTTTGAACCAGCTTGTGTCGTGCTGATGGCACACATAGCACGGATTGGAGCCCTTGTGGCCGCTGTCGATGGTGTGACAGCGCTGGCAGACCGTGAACCAGCCGTCTCGATCATTCCAGGTATCAAAGGTCACGACGCTTGAGCCGTTTATTTCCTTGCGGATGAGCATGCGGTTGGGGCTGCCATGGGCCTCGTGGCAATCAGTACAGGAAAGGACATAATTCTTGTCTGCTGTGTAGGGAGCCTTTCTTTTCGTGGCGTCCATACTGGCATCGGCCTGCCCGTGCGGGGATGTAGTCCAGTTCGGGCTCCTGATGTACGGCTGTGCACCGACGGTTGCGAACTGGGATTTCTGCGAGCTTGTCATCTGGCCGGTGCTGTAAGAGGCATTGTGGCAGTCCGTACAAAACGTCACATAATCCGGCATATTGGATCCGTCCAAGGTAACCGTACCGTCAGGCTCATAGGTCGTTGCGGAACCGGAAGAGTAAGGGGCCTGATAGACGTAGTTGCTCATCCGTTCGTTCGTGGCGGCGCCGTACACATTCCAGTCACCGTCATGCGTGGTGGGCCGGGATAGCGGAGACGTGCCTGCGCTCCCCGACGGGTAGCTATGCCTCTGCGCCCTGTGCGGATTGTGGCACCCGGAGCACGGATTCACCTTGGGGTTTGTGGCGCCGAATCCCCACTTGCTCTTCAAAAACGTTCTCACTGCCGTCAGCTGATGCGAAGAGCCCGTGGTGGAGCCGCAGGTTGATTGGGGCACGCCGCCTTCTGTGATAAAGCTGAACGCCTGTGCGATGCTGCTTGGACAGGTAAGACTGGTGTCCCCTCCGAATTTGTAACTGAAGGTGTATTGGTTGGGCATGCCTACCTGGCTGGAACTGCCGGCGTGGCAGCTGAGACAGAGCCCGGTATCCTGATCAGTATACAGGGTGGTGAAGACCAGCCATTTATCAGGCCCGCCGGTAGGGTCTGGTTCCACACCCTCAATACTGGCGTGCTGCTCATGGCAGTGGGCGCAGTGCCCCTTGGTATAGACGGAGGAAGTGCTCGTTCGGCTTACACCGTAAGAGGTATTCCCGTGGGCTGAATCAAGATAAGTCCCGGCATATACCGGATTTGTGGTCAAGAAGATACATATTGCAAGTGTGATTAAGGTATCTTTCATCTGATTAGATAAAGCCCCTCAGAGTTTGAACCTTACCATTTATTTTATCGGCAGATTGTGCCTATAACATTAGTTTTAAAAATGTTTTTCCAAAATCCATTTGAACCGGTCATTACTTTTTGCCTTGAGCCTTCCAGCTTTCAGCTTTGAACTATCACCCAGCTCTTATTTGCCTGCTTCCCCTTCCGTGCCGGTTTCCATGCGTTCACTCTTTTTAGGCTCTGTCTCGCTTATCGGCACCGGCGGTATGGATGTTACGCCCTTACTTTCTACGGCTCCGGCCGGCTCCGGCGCCTTAACCTGTTCTCCGGGGACCTCGACCCCTTCCGGCCCTACCGGTTCTACTTCCTCTGCCGCTTTTTCCGGTAAAACCTGCTCTATAACCTGTAACACCTGCACACGGTTATTAAACAAATCGGCTATAAAAACCCGACCGGTTTCATCCACCGTGATGTCCTTGGGATATTGCAGCCATCCCTCTCCCCATCCTAAGCCGCCAAATTCAAATATAAACCCGCCCTTGCGGTCATAAGCCGTCACCACATGGCGCATGTAATCGACGATAAAAAAAATCCCGGTCCGTTTGTCCAGCCCGATGCCCTGCGGCCGGCTCATCTTGCCGGTGCTGCCGCCCTTCTGACCGAATTTAAAGAGGAAATTACGGTCGGCATCATAGACATAGACATGGCTGGTCTCTTCACTTAACAGATATAAGCGGTCGTCCGGGCCGATCAGGACATCATTGACCGCCACCCTCTTCTTCTGGCCTTCCCCCTCTTCCTCCTGAAAAAAAGTCCCCTGAAAATTACCGAAACTGTCCAGGATGACGACTGCCGGGCTGTAAGTGCCGATAACAAATATTTCCCCGCGGCTATTTTCAGCTAATCGATACGGGATAAATTCCTCCGCCCCTATAAACCCGCTAAAATATATGTCCCGCATCCATTTAAGACAAGGGTCAAAGAGCGAGATACGGCCGCGCCGGTTATTCGGTCCCGCCCCCTGCGCTACCCATAGATAGCCGCGGGCGTCTATCATCACCCCCTGCGGGCTCTCAATGCCGTAGTTCTTATCTAATGTAAATAAGGGGAAAAAACTGGCATTGTAGATCAAAATGCGGCCCCGGCCTTCAATAATATAAACCTCGCGCTTAACAGGGTCCACATAGACATAAGAGGGATAGGAAATAAATTTTCCCTCTTCGTCCTGTGTAATCTGGCCTACATAGACTATCTTGTCCTTTGGAAAAGGTCCGGCCTGGGCGTAACTAAGAGAGGAAGAAAAATGAGGGATAAAAAAGAGAAAATTTAGCCACAAGGACACAAAGACACAAAGAAAAAGATAATTCTCGCTTTTTCTGGAGGCATTCATTCCCTTGTGTCCTGTCCCCCTGTAGCCGTCCGTCTCTGACGGGCAAGAAGGCTGATAGCTGACGGCAGATTAGTGTTCATCCGAAAACTACCGTTTCCGAATGAAAGCTCTCAGCGGTCAGCATTCAGCCGTCAGCATGTTTGTTATCCGTTAACCGTTGTTCGACATTTTCTTTCGGTAAACGGTCAACAGTGAACGGTGGACCGGCTTCATGCCGATAGCTGAATGCTGACCGCTCCATCCGAAAATTTTGACTTTTCGGATGGGAACTAATTAATATTCTTTTTGAGGTACCCTGTCAAGCTTCGTCCGCATAGCCACAAATACCACGCCTATGGCCAGCGCTATAAGACAAAGATCGGCAAGGGCCAGCACATAGTTTCCCGTGACCAGGTAACCGTCCTTCTTAAGTAAAAGATAAAAAAGCGAAAAGATGGTGGTAATCATCATGAATGAGGCCGGGATCAGGGTGATAAGGCCGACTTTTTTACCCTGGCGCATAAACCAGATACTAACCGCTATAAGCGTCAGCCCGGCCAGGAGCTGGTTGGCCGTGCCAAAAACCGGCCACAGGATAAAAAACGCCTGTTTATAGGCCAGGGCATACATTATGACCACGGACAGTCCGGCATTAAAGAGATACGACCTTAAAAGCCGGGGGACTCGCTTAAATATAACCCCCCATAACTCCTCGAAAAGATAGCGGTTCAACCGCACCGCCGTATCCAGGGTAGTGGCCAGGAATCCCTCTACCAGCAGGATACCGAAGATAGTCCCCAGATAAACCGGCATGTTTAGAGAACCATGCATGATCCGGCCGGTGGCCAGGGCAAAGGCCAGCACGGGGTTGCTGCGCGCGCCGGGGTCATCCGGGAAGACGATGCGTAGATAATCGCTATGGGTCAGGCTGCTGGCTACCACCACCAGGACAATGACCGCCAGAAGTCCTTCCAGCAGCATAGCGCCATAGCCTATCTTTTTAGCGTCACTCTCAGAGGCGCACTGTTTGGAAGTGGTGCCGCCGCACACCAGGGCATGAAACCCGGATATGGCCCCGCAGGCCACGGTGATGAAAAGAACCGGCCACATCAAACCAAGTTTTGCTGCGCCCATCTCCACGTTTATTAACGGCGCGCCGACGGCCAGGCCTGAAAACCCTCCTATGGCGATAGCCACGGTAAGAAGCACGATCCCGGCATAAAGGATGAAAGAGTTAATATAGTCCCGTGGCTGAAGGATGATCCAGACCGGAACTCCCGCGGCTACCAGGGCATACAAGGAAAGAATGAGCATCCAGTGGTCAGGCGAAAGGCTCAAAGGATATTTAAAGCCTGTCAGCACGGAAAAAAGGCATACGGAAGAGGCCAATACGGCAGCCAGGCCTGGCTTAATCTTTTTCTTATAAAGCAGATACCCGATTGCAGGGGCCATGAAGGTAATAACGATAACTGAGGTAGAGGCAATACCCCCGATAGCCCCTTGCACCGTCCCTGTTCCTGCATCCGTCACCGTGCGCAGAATGGTCTGGTTTTTATCCAACCCGATCACATCAAGGTCAACTACCGAGGTCAAGGCCGTGGCCGTGAGTCTGAGAAAGGCGCCGGTCACCAGGAAGACCATAGTAAGAGTAAAAAGAATAAACAGCACAAAACCGGCATTACCCATGGATATGCGGGCCACTTCCGCCATAGAGCGCCCCTTTTCGCGCATACTGACAAAGAGGGCCGTATAATCATGCACGGCGCCGAAGAAAACTGTACCGGCCACGATCCATACCCAGGCCGGGGCAAAACCATAAACTAAGGCCACCACCGGGCCGATAACAGGGCCGGCCCCGGCTATGGAGGCGAAATGATGGGAGAATACAACGGAAGGTTTTGTAGGCACATAGTCTATACCGTTATAATAGGCAACTGCCGGCGGCTCATTTTCATCGCTGGCGCCAAGAATGCGTTCAATGCGTCCGGCATAGAACCTGTAAGCCAGAAAAAAAGCTATAAGACTGATTAGAAGATAAAATAAGACGTTCACCCGTGCCTTGCCCCCCTTTAAAATGGGTTATCCTGTTTCAAAAATGCGTACAAGATAGCCCTAACTTCCCTTTTTGCCAATATAAAATTGATTTTCTCCTTTCACCGCAAAGGCGCAAAGGGCGCAAAGAAAAAAAACATATTTTTAGGTTCTTTCTCATTTCAAGTGGGTAATCCAAACATCTCCGAGCGATTCTATTGTCTGTCATCCCCGAATGCCTTTATCCCCGATACAGGCACTCGGGGACGGATACGGGTTTAAAAACCAGATTCCCGCTCAAAAGCGTTGCGGGAATGACAAAAAATGGAGTTTTGTAAGAGGCTCACTTAAATGAATCTGGAAATCAAGAAATCAGGAATAGAACGCATTTTTCTTCATGAGTTTCTGAGTTCCAAATCTAAGAACCTGTAGCATTTCGGGCTGTTGAAAGCTAGCAGATATTTCAGTCCACCGGCATCCTTACCGATAATAAACGATATGTATGCCCCAGGAGTTGGCCACAGGAACATGCTAAGGTTATTGGCACATATAGGTATAATCCTCCTCCTGTCACTGGCTAGTTTTAATTGCAGCCCTTCAGACGAGAGGGCCAATCCCATTGCAGGCCCATCAGCGAAGGCCGATGAGAATAATCCCCCCTCGTCCCCCTTTAGTAAGGGGGGGAATATGTTAGGTTCCCCTTTGGGAAAGGGGGATACAGGGGGATTTTCAAATGAAATATCCAAACGTGACGGAAAACAATCCAAGGCCGACAGCAAACTCCGCATACGTCTGAGGCGCGATGCGAAGGGAAAGTATTCCTGGGAGATAACTGGTGATGATGTAAGGCAAATAATAGATGCGGACCGGCGATTGAGGAAAAAAATCGGGACCGGCGGGGGGGAGGATTAACCATAGAGCACACAGAGAAAATAAGAATATCAATAAATTGAGAGTTTCTTGCAAAAGCCTCCATTCTGTCATTCCCGTAGCGATTCTGAGCGGTAATCTGGTTCTAACTGCCTTAAAAACCATATCCCCGATAGAGGCATTCGGGGATGACAAGCAGTTTTGCAAGCGCCTCTCTTGTGTCATTTTAGTTGGTTGAGAGAGTATTCTTAAATCTCTCCCAACCTCCCTTTTCAAAGGGAGGAGAGACACTTCCCCCTTCGGAAAAGGGGGATTGAGGGGGATTTTAGCGTTTAGCCGTCAGTAAAAAATAAGACAAACAACAGCTTAAGCTGAAAGCTGATAGCTGACTGCTGACCGCTGCATCCAGTAAACCGGAGTTTTCGGATGTAAATTAACTACGCTCCTTCTCTAAGAAATGCACCGGGCAGGAAGACCTGAACTGACAGTAATCCAGGGGATGGGGACAGGCCGGCGGCTTTGTCTTGATGGGTTCCTGGTATTTCTGACAAAAGTATTCGTTGTCACCTGAAAATCCCCCCTCGCCCCCCTTTGTTAAAGGGGGGATTTTAGCTTGCCCATTTAGCAAAAGGGGGGTTTTAGTTTGTCCCTTTACTAACGGGGGGATCTTATTACTTCCCCCTTTGGAAAAGGGGGATACAGGGGGATTTTCGGCATCCTTTGATTCATTCCAGTCAATGCAGCGGCCCGGGCAGGCAACAATGGCCTCGTTGATCTTGTCTTCCGGATACGTCTCTAAATCCAGTATCTGGGCATACCCGAGATTTTCATCGACCCTGAAGACCTCCGGGCATATCTCCTCACATGCGCCGCAGGCCTTGCATTCCTTCGGGTCTATATAAAGACGTTTCGGCATGTCCATTACAAAAAATTTCACCGCAGAGCGCGCGGAGAACGCAGAGAAAAATTATATCTTCCTTTGCGTCCTCCGCGTCTTTGCGGTGAAAAATCCTATTCTGTCTCCTGTTTTCCTAGAAGCTCAGCGTCAGGCTGTGGTCGATCTGATAGACGTCATCCGTGTTGTAATTGTTAGCGCTCGCACCCTTGAAGAAGTCGCCCGTCCACAGGTAGCCGAAGTGCAACTCATAGGCCAGATTGCTCATGATCTGGTACTTCAGGCCCAAATCAAACTCGGTGCCGAACTTGTCGTCCTGGTAGAGAGTGCTGTTGACCTTGTCCGCATAGGCCACGGCCAGGGCGCCGTGCAGGGCCAACTGGGGATTGACCTGGTAGTCGGCATAGAGCCAATAGACCTGTGAACCTGTTGCGGTATCGTTTGCGCCACCGTCAGTTCCCGGGAGGCCAAACTGTTCCCCGGTGGTATTGGAATAACCGGCCTTCCTCGTCGTATCCATGAGCGAAGAATTCAGGATGTTGCCGTATGGACCATAGACGATATAGAGCGGCTGGAAGTCCAGGCCGGAGGCCGGACCTACGTCATAGTCGCTGTCGCTGTCATTGTCATCGCCGGAGGTAAAGGCCGTGGCCACACCGACCGTGAGCGCTTCCTTTTTCATGCCGAGGTTGACATAGTAACCCCAGCCGCCCCGGTCGATGTCCTGCGTGGCGCCATAGTAATCTGTATAGTCGCCGTCATTGAGCATGAGTTCGCCCTCGAAGAACCAGGTGTTGGTCGGGTCATTGGCCGTCAGGCCGAAGACGTAGTCATATTGATCGGCCTTCCAGGTAGTACCGGTAGCAGACCCACTCCGGTCACGGACGTAGTTGATGCCCGCGCCGATGGAGTAACAAGGCTGGGCATAGCTGAGGACCAGCGAATAGCGGTCGATGTCCTCATCCGCAGCGTTGTTGCCGGAGGTAGCGCTGTTTTCCTGCCGTTTCTCCATGAAGGCGTTCAGACCGAAGCCGTTCCACAGCGGCGAGGTATATTCGATGTGGTCCAGACACATCTCGGTGTTGGCCCAGCCCGTAAAATAGGTGTAATTGCCGGCCATGCGGCCCACCATAAGGGTACCATTAGGCGTGGCCCATTCGATGTAAGCAGCATCCCAACTGATGTTGGTGGCATCAGCTCCAAAGGCGTCCACTCCTACCTCACCGGCACAGGAACAAGCGCCGCTGGTCTTACTGCTTCCCCACATCTGGTTGTTAAAAATGCCGATGGCGGTATGGAGTTTCAGGTTGTCGGTTATCTTGAATACCGGCTCGATGCACAGGAAATGATCCCACCAGGCCTCCGGGCTGCCGTAATTGCCGGGAAAATCGCCTGGATCAGTGTAATCAGCGTCCGCTGGCGAAGAATTATCAACAGCGGCTGGTACGGATGATCCATCCCACGGCGTAACCATACCCTGATTAGCATTGCTCTGATAGAAACCCCGCACCTGGTAGTAACCGCTGATGCTTACCTCCACGGCCATAGCCGGCAGCGCCATAGCGGCCACGAACAGGGCGACAGCTATAATTATTAGACCTTTCTTCATATCTTTCCTTTCTCCTTTCTCCGTTTTTGTGTTTTCACCGCAGAGCACGCAGAGAAAAAAATTTTATCCGTGTCTCCGTGTCGTTGTGGCTAAAAGTCCTTTCTCTGGCCATTGACTACTGACTCTTCTATTAACGGATTTTTCCGCCCCAGCCACGTCGCGGCAGGGATGCCGCTCCTACGGTTTGATAGCTTTCAGCTTTCTGGCTTTCGACTAACGATTACCTCCTTTCCTGCGACGGTCTCTTATCACAAAACAAATGCGGATGACAACAGAAATGTGTCATTCTGTTGTGTTACTTCTCGGCACCTGCGGTTTCGGAGTTAAACGGCCAGACGATGTGATGCTGCGATTGGTTGCTACATGCGTTAAAGACTTTCGGAAATCTCCTCCATAAATGCGGTAAGGTCCTTAATGGCGGTGGGAATGCTTTTATAGAGAATGTATTGAGTCATTGAGGACAGGCGTAGGGTGGGCTTTGCCCACCATCATTGGCGGCGCAGCGTGGTTTTGGTGGGCGGAGCCCACCCTACATAGCTGATGCCCCAGATTATCTCTGCTTGACAAGATCGCCTGATTTATTGAATAATTATCGTACTAAAATACATTCTAAGCTCAGAGAGCACCGCTTACCGGTCGCTCTCTTTGACTATGCCGGATAAAGTCCAGTAATGGCAACATACGAGAAATTACTTGCGCGCATCCTGAGTGGCCGGGCAAATGCCAATATTAATTTTGATGAGCTACGCAACCTTTTAATCCGCCTGGGCTTTCAGGAGCGGGTCCGTGGCAGCCACCATATCTTTGTGAGACCCGGTGTCGAGGAATTGATCAATCTTCAGCGCGAGGGCAAAACGGCAAAATCCTATCAGGTCCGGCAGGTTCGCGCGGTAATTACGCGGTACAAGCTTGGAGGCGATGAGTGATGCACAAGTACGAGATCATAATTTACTGGAGTGAAGAGGATCAGGTTTTTGTTGCGGAAGTCCCCGAGCTTCCGGGGTGTACTGCACACGGGCGTTCGCCGGATGTCGCTTTAACCAATTGTCAAGAGGCGATCGGCCTCTGGTTGGACACTGCGAAGGAGTTCGGCAGGCAGATCCCGGAGCCCAAGGGTCGACGACTCCAATATGCCTGATACCTATCAGACGTAGGGTGGGCCTTGCCCACCATCATTGGCGGCGTAGCGTGTTTCGGTGGGCGGAGCCCACCCTACTCCGCGTGCTCTGCGGTGAATAAGTGGTGAACAAAAAAACCGGCCCTGGAATTACTCCAGGGCCGGTTTTTTATTTACTAACCAGGCCAGATGCCCGGCCTGCAAAATGTCAGTCAGTCAATGGTTTGTTACTTTCTTTCACCCTTTCACCGCAAAGGCGCAAAGAACGCAAAGTAAATATGCTTTTTTCTCTGTGTTCTCTGCGGTGAAAAGTCTTACCCATCACTTGTCACTCAGTACTCATCACTTAGAAACTGAGGGTCAGGCTGTGGTCGATCTGATAGACGTCATCAGTCCTGACCGAAGCCGAACCGACCTTAAAGTAGTCGCCGGTCCACAGGTAGCCCATATGTAGCTCATAGGCCAGGTTGCTCATGATCTGGTACTTCAGACCGAGGTCTAACTCCTTGCCGAACTCATCATCGACACCAGAAGTGGTCTTTTCCGCGTATGCTACACCCAGAGCGCCGTGCACGGCCAACTCCGGGTTGACCACGTAGTCGGCAGAGATCAAATAGACCTGAGCGCCGGTATTTTGCATGCCGGTATCAAGCGTCATAGCGGCACCATAGCCGCCGGTCTGGCTGGTCAGGATATTGCTGTACGGACCGGTCGCGATGTAGAGCGGCATGAAGTCCAGGCCGAAGGGCGTGCCCCGTTCGTCGTCAGTAGTAGCAGCGCTGTTATCGTCGCCGGAGCAGAAGGCCGTGGCCAGACAGGCCGTAAGTGGGCCCTTTCTCATGCCGGCCGCGGCATAGTAGCCCAGACCATCATAGTCATAATCCGTGCCGCTATCGGAATCATATTCACCGTCCCGGTACTGAAGTTCGCCCTCGAAGAAGAAGGTGTTCGTGGGGTCGTTCAACTTCAGGCAGAAATTATGGTTGATCTTGTCAATCCTTGCAGTAGCGTCAGATTGCCGGTCACGGTACCAGTCCGGGGCATAGCCGACGTACAGGCCGGGGCAGGCATACTGCAGGATGGCGAAATAACGGTCATGATCCTTATCCGCTTCATCCGTGCCAACACTGCCTTCTACCCGTTTTTCGTGGCCGAGGACCACGTTGAAGCCGCTATAATTCGGTGACACATAGACGATGCGGTCGGCATCCAGCTCGGTGTTCCCGAAGGGCAGAAAGAATGTGTAGTTACCGGCCATGCGACCGACCTTCAAGGTGCCCTTGGGGGTGGCCCACTCGATGTAGGCGCGGTTGAAGATAATGTTGTCCGCGGCAGTATTAAAACTCGACGGAGTAAGATCGTTATCTGCCACAGCGCCGGAAGTATTGGTGCTTCCCCACATCTGGTTGTTAAACATAGAGACGCGGGTTACCAGCTTCAGATTGTCGGCCACTTTAAAGACCGGGTTCAACTGGAGCATGTGATCCCACCAGGCCTCCGGGTCGTCGGCATTGTAAGCACCATGCTCAGCGCCCGCATCCCAAGGTGTTACCATGCCGCTGTCGGCATTGCTCTGATAGAAGCCGCGCACCCTGTAGAAACCGCTCAGGCTCATATCCACGGCCATAGCCGGGAGCACCATAGCGGCCACAAACAGGGCAGCAGCTATAATAATTAGACCTTTCTTCATATCTTTCCTTTCTCCTTTATCCGTTTTGTTTAGCTGTCAGCATTCAGCTTTCAGCTATCAGCCTTTACTTCTGTATTCTGTCTTCTGACTACTGATTATTGACTGACTTTCATTTACTTGCAGGCCGGGCGTCTCGCCCGATTACGTTTCAGCTTTCAGATCCACCTCCTTTCATTTAGTCATTGGTCACTTGTCACTGGTCAATTGGAAGATATTAAAAACCACTGACTAATGACCATTGACCATACCAAGCAATGACCGTGCCATGCTAGCGTATAGCGTATAGCGAATAGCGAATAGTGTGAAATTATTCATGTTTTTGAACTTTGAACTTTGAACCTTAAATTTTAAACTTCCCGCCCTCTGTGGCAAAAAAGGCACACAAGGATCGGTAAAGGACACAACATCAGTGAATCCCTCTTCACCCTTGTAGCATCTCTTAGCAAAATAAATCCGGGGCTGTCAAACAAAAAAGCCAGCGATAAGGATCGCAGCAAGATGTTGCTCCTGCATTAAATTAAATACCCCAGTTCAATGAGGAAGTGCAACACTTGGAGAAATGGCCTTATGGCTGGTACTCTGGGTGGATATGGGAAAAAAATACAGGCACATCAGTCTTGAAGAGAGGGACAGGATAGCGGAGATGAAGTCGTTGGGGCACACGGTGACAGAGATAGCTGAGGCGTTGGGGCGCTCAAAGAGCATCCTGTCGAGGGAGTTGAGGAGGAACGCTACGCCTGCATACAAAGTGTACCTGTCGCACAGGGCTCACGAGCGTGCAATTACGAGGAAGCAAGAGGCAGGCAGCCGACCGAGGCTCAAGAATGAGCAGGTTGTCTCGTATGTTCGCAGTAAGCTCAAGCAGGGTTTGTCCCCCGAGCTCATAGCGGGAAGAATACGACTGGAACATTCAGGGCTCGGCATAAGCCACGAGGCCATCTATCAGTACATCTACCATCCGAAGACAGAAGGGAGGGCTGAACTGATAGGACACCTTGTGCGGGGGCACCGCAAACGCAAAACCAAGGGGATAGGCAGAAGGGAGCGTAAAACCAAGATTCCCAACCGTATCCCGATAGAGGAGAGGCCTATCTCGGTAGAGAACCGGAGTCGGTTTGGTCATTGGGAAGGTGACTCGCTGGTATCGAGGAAAAGCCTTGCGGCCCTGAACTCACTGGTGGAGCGCAAAAGCAGGCTTCTGTTTTTGACAAAACTTAAGAGGAAGTCGGCAGAGCTGACTTCGGATACCGTGATACGAAGGCTTCATGAGCTCCCCGAGAAAGCTAGACGCACGCTGACGCTGGACAACGGGACCGAGAATGCTCAGCATGAGGTGATCACAGATGCCATAGGCATGCAGTGCTATTTCGCTCGTCCTTATGCTTCGTGGCAGAGGGGAACCAACGAAAGCGTCAATGGTCTGGTCAGGCGGTACTTCCCAAAGGGTACTGACTTTAGTAAGATAACGGATGAACAGGTGGCAATGGTCGAATCAATCATTAACAACAGGCCCAGAAAATGCCTGGGCTACAAAACACCGCTTGAGGTCGCTTCTACTTTTGTTGCACTTCGACCTTGAATGTGGGATAATAAAAAACTACCGTGCGTTCTTTGCGCCTTGGCGGTGAAAGGGGTTTTAGCGTGAATCTTTTCACGATTACTTTTTTTGTTTAAGATTTTTTTGTTTTCCCCCGATACAAGTAAACACAGCACTATAACATTCTAAAAACAGGGAGGTTTACAGGCATGAAGAAAGGCATCAAAAGGTTTTTGGGGTACAGGTTCTGGTTTGTAGCGGCCGTGTTAGCCGGTATAGCTTTCGTTATCCCGGCGGCCTGGGCCGAGGACGGGGTGACAGACAGCGAGGTGGTCATTGGACAGTGTGCGGCCCTGGAAGGGCCGGCAGCCGGGCTGGGGACGGGCATGAACGTGGGTATGAAGGCCTGTCTGGATGAGGTCAATGCCAAAGGCGGCATCAATGGACGCAAGATAAAGTTTATAGCCAGCAACGACGGTTATGAACCGGACAAGACGGTGGATTGCACCCTTAACATGATCGAAAACGAAAAGGTCTTTGCCTTGGCCGGCTATGTGGGGACGCCGACTGGCAAGGCCGCCCTGCCTATCGTGCAGGAGATGAAGGTTCCCCTGGTGGGACTCTTTACCGGCGCCGGACTACTCCGGAACCCGGTCTCGCGGTATATCATTAATATCCGGGCCTCTTATGACGATGAGACCGAGGCCCTGGTGGAGAGGATAACCAGCGACCTGGGAATAAAGGACATAGCGGTATTTTACCAGGATGACGCCTTCGGGCTGGCCGGTCTGAGTGGGACGGAAAAGGCCCTTAAAAAACGCGGTTTGAAACTGGCTGGTACGGGGACTTTTGCCCGCAATACCGAGGCGGTCAAGGGAGGCCTGGCCTCCATAATGGCGGCAAAGCCGGGGGCGGTGGTTATGGTCGGCCCTTATAAACCGATCGCAGCCTTTGTGAAAGAGGCCAAGACCGCCGGGTTTAATCCGGTTCTGGCTACCATTTCCTTTGTCGGCACCGAGAATCTGATAAAGGAGTCAGGCGATGCGGCCAATGGGATCATTATCTCCCAGGTAGTCCCTTCTCCGGATGATACCTCTGTGCCCGTAGTCCGGGACTTCCAGGCCGCGCTCAAAAAGTCCTTCCCCAATGAGGCGCCCTCCTATGTCAGATTGGAAGGGTATGTAACCGCCAGGGTGCTTACTACAGCCTTAGAAAAGGCCGGTGCGGTCCTTACCCGGGAAGGGTTGATCGACACTATTGAGTCTATGTCCAATACGGACATCGGCGGTCTGAGTGTATCTTTTAGCAAGGATAACCATCAGGGATTGAACAAGGTCTATATGACCCAGGTGGGTGGCGGAAAGGCCAAGCCAGTGGCCAAGGTGGCTAAACCATAAGTAAGCTGTCAGCTATCAGCATTCAGCTTTCAGTTTGCTCCTGGGGGAGGCGCTCCTACGGAGGTTAAAGCGGCCGCCTGGCCCCATTCCGTAGGAGCAGCATCCCGGCTGCGACGCATGGCTGAACGCTGAAAGCTGATCTTTAAGGAGACAAATATGACCATTAAAAGGAAACTCTTCCTGCTGGTAGCCCTGCTCCTCGTGGCCGTGGCTGGGGTGGGCACGGTGGGTTTTTTTGCCGTGCGCATGGTGAGCGGCAAAATCTACTATCTGACCCGGGAGTCGTCACCCCTCCAGGTAAAGATGGTCAATCTCCAGCAGGGGTTTGAAAAGGTGGCGGCCAACTTTACGCAGATGGCCCTGACCACTTCAGCGGCGGAACTTGCCGCGATTCGTAAGGATACGGATAAGGCATTATCCCAGGTCAATGCCACAGTTCAAGACCTGACCAAATTAAAGGCGGGTATCGATGAGAAGGTGGTCGAGGACATAGAAAAAGCCTATAAACAATTGACTATTATGGGCGAAGAAAGGCTGCAATGTATGAATAAGGTGGCTGCGGCCAATGAGCAGCTCCGGTCGGGCATTGCCGGGGTGGTCGGGGAGGTCGGAAGGCTCGATGCCGCCATGCAAAGAATGCAAAAAGAGAGTTATGCCTCGGTTGAAAAATCCAAAGAGGCGAGCCTGAAGGCCAATACCCTCATTAAGCGAATGCTGGTAATTCAAGATAGGTTAAGCAGCGCCAGGGCATTGATCATGCAGATAGATACGGTGTTCAATCGCTTCAAGCTGAACCCGCTTAAAGATAAGATGCGGGCTGAGGTGGATAGGATGCGGGCTGAGGCGGACGGCATAGAAATGGCCATTGGAAAGGGTGGATTGGCCGGTCAGCTAAAGGAATTCGTTGAGGAAATAGAAAAGGGATTTTCGGGGGATGCCGGACTCCTCGCCGCCCGAGCCAGCATAATCGCTGATCCAACGTCTGATGCGCTCAGCCAGGCGTATGAGAAAAAAAGCGGAGAGATGACAAAGAAAATTGAGGGGCTCGGCAACAAACTTGCCGGCGAAATAGATAAATTAGATCTGGTTGTTCCCCAGGAAAACCAGAAGATGGGCAACTCCATTCGTCTGGTTACCTCGGTAGGGCACATATCAGGAGCCAGCGCAAATATAGCCATTCTGGCCCGAACCATAGAAAGTACCTCCAAACAGATTATGTTGGCCGGTTCTGCTGACGAGGCAGGCAATCTGAGGACCAGGCTGGAGGGACAGTTTGCGGCAGTGGCGAGAGAGCTGGGCGGTATTAGAAACGGCCTTGGTTCCATAAGGGCCGGGGCTCAGGCGGCAACGGTAAAGAATGTTGAATCGGCTTTTGCCGGCATGCGGGGGTTATTGTTGAGCAAAGACGGCATTCTGGATCAGATCTTAAAGAATCTGGCCACCCAGGCCCGTTCTGCCCAGATATTCAGCGAAGCGAAAAAGTTGATTGAAAGGATTGGCCAGGCCAGCGCCGAGAAGACGCGCTCGGCTGAAGCCGGCCAGGAGAAGGCGGTGGAGGCCGTGGAAAAGGTGGCAGCCATGACCACTACGGCCCTGGCCATTGCCGGTATCATCTCCATAGCTTTCGGCATTATTGTGGGTGGCTGGATCAGCCGGTCCATTAATACCTATTTAGAAAGGGTTATTTCCGGATTGAACGATTCTTCGGGACAGGTGTCCTCTGCCGCCGGAGAGGTCTCCGGGGCCTCGCAACAACTGGCCGAAGGGGCTTCGGAACAGGCCGCAGCCCTGGAACAGACCTCGGCCTCTCTCGAAGAGATAACGAGCATGACCAGGCAAAATGCGGACAATGCCCAACAGGCCAACATGCTCATGGAAGAGTCAAGGCAGGTCGTAGAAAAGGCCAATAGTTCCATGTCCCAGATGAGTACCTCTATGCACAACATTTCTGCTGCCGGTGAGGAAATCGGTAAAATTATCAAGACCATCGATGGCATCGCTTTTCAGACCAACCTCCTGGCGCTCAATGCCGCAGTCGAGGCGGCGCGGGCCGGCGAGGCCGGTATGGGATTTGCCGTAGTGGCGGAGGAGGTAAGGAATCTGGCTAAGCGGGCGGCCGAAGCGGCAAAGAATACCAGCAACCTGATTGAAGATGTGATTCAAAAGATAGCAGAGGGTTCCGGCCTGGTCAGCGGGACGGAAGCTGACTTCCGGGAAGTGGCTACCAGCGCCAAAAAGGTCGCTAATCTGGTGGCAGAGATAGCGGCCGCCTCCCGCGAGCAAAGCCAGGGAATGGATCAGATAAGCAATGCCTTGGGTCAAATGGATCAGGTAGTGCAAAAGAATGCGGCCAATGCCGAGGAGACCGCTTCTGCCTCCGAAGAATTGAACGCCCAGGCCCATACCTTGCAAGATTATGTAGATCAACTGTCCGAATTGGTTGGCGGAAAGAATATAAAGACCATGGAGGGGGGCCAGGAGCCGGACGATTCTCCCAGGGCATCATTTGTTAAGAAATTGCACGGCATACGTAAGCTGAATTCCGGCGCATGATTGTTTAAAGTAAAACGAGACTAAGGAGGAAACCATGTTTAAAGGAATTTTGGAACGATCAGGCCGGGTTCTGATGATCTCCCTGATCACCGGGCTGTTTCTGGCCAACACCCTGTCTGTTTCCCTGGCCGGGGCCGATGCGGTGAAGATTGGTTTGAACTATCCTGCAACCGGGCCGTATGCGATTGAGGGTCTGGATCAGTTACGTGCCGCGGAACTCGCTGCGGAGGAGATTAATGCGGCCGGGGGCATCCTGGGAAAGCAGATAGAGCTTGTAAAACGCGACTCCATGTCAAAATCGGATATCACCACCAAAAACGTTACCGAGTTGATCGATCAGGAAGGCGTGAAGATGGTATTCGGTGGGTCTTCAAGCGCTGTAGCCATAGCCGCGGCCAAGGTGTGCCAGGAAAAAGGCATCCCATTCTTTGGGACCCTCACCTATTCCAATGAGACTACATGCGAAGAAGGGCATCGCCATACCTTCCGCGAGTGCTACGACGCGTGGATGGGGGCCAAGGCCATATCCAAATACTTAAAGGAAAATTTTGCGGGAAAGAAATATTTTTACATTACCGCTGACTACACCTGGGGTTGGACTACCGAGACCTCTGTGAGAAAACTCAGCGGCACCGAGGACACATCAGTGCACAAAGGGGTGAAGACCCCGTTTCCAGGGGCCACACTGGAGCATTTTACCAAGGCCCTCAACATCGCCCGGATGATAAAGCCCGATGTCCTGGTATTGGTCCTTTTTGGCCGGGACATGTCCTCAGCCATCCAGATTGCGACAACCATGGGACTGAAAAAGGATTGCCAGATAGTAGTCCCGAATCTCACCCTGGGCATGGCCGAGGCCGGCGGTCCCAAGGTCATGGAGGGCGTGATTGGATCTGTTCCCTGGACCTGGAAGATTCCATACAAGCACAATTACCAAAGGGGAAAAGAGTTTGTAGAGAAGTTTGCCGCTAAATACGGCCGTTATCCCAGCACTTCGGGCGCTTCGGCCTATACAATTCTATACGAATACAAGGGAGCCGCGGAGAGGGCCAAAGGCTTTGATTCACCCGGGGTGATCAAGGCGCTCGAGGGTCACGAGTACACGCTATTGAAGGATAAGCAGATATGGCGCGACTTTGATCACCAGTCCGTGCAAACGGTCTATGCGGTCAGATGCAATCCGGAAGCGGTGGTGGTCGAAGACAAGTACAAATTGGATTATTTTGAGATACTGAGCAGCCTGCCGGGTGAAGAGGCGGCGCGCAGCCGCGAGGACTGGAACGCAGCGCGGCAGGCCGCAGGCAAACCAACCAGTTTGGAGCGCCTGCCGGGGGAATAGACTATTAAGAAATTTCGCCCCAACCGAGTGTCGGGTAGCCAGCGCTTAGCCGGTCTGGCTACCCGACAACCATTATTTAGCAAGTGAGAATTATACTCAACAGGTCATTTGAGCCGCCGCAAAAACTATCCCCTGACCATGCGCCCCCTATTAGAAATGTTTCAGGGTAGGCTTTCTCGCGCCGGCAAGTATTTCAGGAAAACAGGCGCGGGAACATGCCCCGAATCCCGCTGACTACTATCTCTACGGCAATGACGGCCAGGATAAGTCCCATGACCCGGGTCAGGATATTTACCCCGGACCTGCCCAGCACCCGCGCCATGGAAACCGATCGGGAAAAGATAACATAAGATATAAGACTGGTCAGCAGACTGGATAGTATTATAAGAAGCTTGGGCGTCCAGCCTTCGTGTTCGCTGCCAAGCACCATGACCGTAGTGATGGCCCCGGGGCCGCTCAACATGGGGATGGCCAGGGGGACGATCGCGATATCTTCCTTTTCCATGCCTTCTTTCTCCTCTTCCGGGCTGGTGCGGATGAGGGCGGGTTTGACCTGGAGCATCTGAAGGGCCACCATGAAGAGGATGATGCCGCCGGCTATGCGGAAGGCGGGGACGGTTATGCCAAAAAAACGGAGGATATAATGACCCCCGAAGGTAAAGGCAGCCAGGACAACGAAACAGGTCGTGCAGGCCTTAAGGGCCGTAGCCCGGCGCTTTTCCGGGGCATCTCCCTCCGTCATGGTAATGAAGACAGATATGTTGGCCAGGGGATTGACGATGACAAAGATGGAGACGAAGCTGGCTATAAAGAATTTGGCAAGGGCAGAGATGTCCATTTGTTGTATGATAGCCTTATTTTCTTAAAATCTCAAATCTGAAATTTCAAATCTCAAATCCCGGGTCGTCATTTCCCGGTAAGACCATTAAAACGAAAGTGAATAGCGCTTCATTTTATCCTTGACAAAGATACCGCCTAACTATTATGATTGTCCTTCAATTGTTGTCTTTTCGAAGACGTAAAAAATAAACTAAATAATATGGAGGACAGAAGAAGATGGCAGATGTATACGTAATAGGTCATAAGAGTCCGGATACGGATACGGTATGTTCGGCAATCGCTTACGCCAAGATAAAGGGCTATACCCCGGCCACCCTGGGGTCGATCAACGAGGAGACCGCATTTGTGCTCAAGACGTTCGGTGTGCCTGTGCCGGGGGAACTGGGCAGCGCCGAGGGCAAGAAGCTTGTGCTGGTGGACCATAACGAGGCCAGCCAGTCTCCGGATGACGTCGCTAAAGCGGAAATCATTGAGATTATCGATCATCACAAGATGAATTTTTCCAATCCCAACCCTATTGCCATTCTGGTAGAGCCGGTAGGCAGCACGGCCACCATTCTGGCCAAGAAATACAAGGATGTCGTGGCCAAGGATAAGGCTTTGGCCGGTATCCTGCTGGGTGCGCTCCTTTCCGATACCGTAGTCTTTAAGTCGCCCACCACCACCCAGGAAGACAAGGACGTGGCTGCCGTACTGGCTAAGATAGCCGGTATCGACGACATGACGAAGTTTGGCATTGATGTGAAGAAGGCCAAGGCCAATATAGCGGATAAGTCGATTAAAGACGTTATCTTTGCCGACTATAAGAATTTTGATTTTGCCGGCAAAAAAGTCGGCATCGGCCAGACCGAGGTCGTGGATCTGACCGATGTTTACAACCGCGCCTCCGAGGTCACGAAATTCCTGAACGATCTGAAGGCCAAAGAGGGCTATGAGATGGTCATCTTTGTCGCCACGGATATCATAAAGGAAGGCTCCGAGCTGTACTTTGCAGGCGACAAGGCCAAGATTGAAAAGGCCTTTAATACCAAGGTAGAGGGCGCTTCAGTATATATCCCCGGCCTTATGTCCCGTAAGAAACAGGTCGTGCCGGTAGTAGAAAAGGTATTCTAAATCGGCGTCAGAAGCTATTGGGTAAAGGGATGCCCCGGAAAGGGCATCCCTTTACTTGTTTTTATGGTCGCAGACGTAGGGTGGGCTTTGCCCACCATCATTGGCGACGCAGCGTGGTTTCGGTGGGCGGAGCCCACCCTACATGACTCGCTAATCGCTATGCGCTAAACGCTAATAATTATGGATGCATCTAAATTCAGGATATTTCTCATGCGATTGATGCTGTCCGGTATCTTCGCCATCGTCTTTTCACGCCTTTTTTCTTTCCTGCGAAAAGGCCCTTGGGCTGTAGTGGGGATGACCGCAGCCCTGCTGGGTCTTGTCTACCTGCTTGACTATGCCCGCAAGGGCAAAGACAAGTAGCCATCAGCTATCAGCCTTCAGCTCTCAGCTATGAGCCTATCAGGTTCACATCCTTTTGTGTGTTTTTACCACTCATCTACTCAACCAGTTGACTACATAATATGTGTCCTTTACGCCTTTGCGGTGAGGGAAAAATCTTGCCTAACCTTCCGATTATTGTTACATTGCTGGCTTAAGTCAGACTTTGACCAAGAGATGGGCGGTGAACATTTGCGGTATTATCCCATAAACCTGGATATTAAGGACAAACAATGCCTGGTAATCGGCGGCGGTAAGGTTGCGGAAAGGAAGGTCGAGACCCTGCTTTCCTGCGGCGCCAGGGTCAGGGTCATAAGTCCGGAACTTACTCCTTATCTCCAGGGATTGGCCGGAGAAAAGAGAATAACACATACGGCACGGGGCTATCAGACTGGAGACTTGAACGGGGTGTTTTTAGTGGTGGCCTGCACAGACGACCCGGGCATTAATACAGCAGTCAGCAGCGCGGCACAGGAGAAAAATATCCTCTGTAATATTGTGGACAAGCCGAACCTGTGTAATTTCATAGTTCCTTCTATGGTGGCAAGAGGCGATCTCTTGATTGCCATCTCCACCGCGGGCAAAAGCCCGGCCCTGGCGAAAAAACTGCGCCGGGAGTTGGAAGATGCCTATGGCCGGGAATATGCCGATTTTCTCAGGCTTATGGGGGCCGTCAGGCCTAGGGTGCTGGCTATGGGCCGGCCGCAGTCTGAAAACGAGGCCATTTTCAACCGGCTGGTCTATTCAGATCTCCTGGACTGGATTCGGGACGGCGACCGGGTACGCATTGACCGCTTTTTACAAGAAGTCCTGGGACCGGAATTTGGGCTTTCAAATCTTAAGGTAGAGCTGAAAGCTGAACGCTGATAGCTGAAAGCTAAGAAATGAACGTCATCCTTTTTAAACTGACCTTATTGTTATACCTGGCGGCTACGGCGGGTTACCTGGTCTATATAATCTCTCAACAAAGGCCGGCCGCCCGGGTAGCCATGGGCGTGGCCATCGCCGGCTTCTTTCTCCATACCGCCACCATCGTAGTCCGCTATTATGAGGCGGGTTACGCCCCGGTAACGAACCTGCACGAGTCTCTCTCGTTTTTTGCCTGGGCGCTGGTAGGCAGTTACCTCTACATTCACCAGCGGTACAAGGTGAAGAATCTGGGCGCCTTTGCTGCGCCGATAGCCGCCCTTTCCATGATCGCCTCTTCCACCCTTCCCAAGAAAATAATAGCCTTACCCCCGGTGCTCAAAAGCTATTGGCTGCCTGTTCATGCTACAGTTTATTTTTTTGCCTACGGAATTCTGGCCGTGGCTGCCTGTGCCGGTATCATGTATTTGATTCAGGAACGCCAGATCAAGAAAAAGAAGCTCGGGGCCTTTTATCAGCGCCTGCCCTCTTTGGAGGTTCTGGATGCCATAAATTACCGCTGCCTGACCATCGGTTTTCCGCTTCTGACCGTAGGCATACTAACCGGCTCGCTCTGGGCCGAGCAGGCCTGGGGTGCGCATTGGCAGTGGGATCCCAAGGAAACCTGGTCTCTAGTCACCTGGCTTTTTTATGCGGCTCTTCTCCATGAACGCCTGACCGTAGGCTGGCGGGGGAGACGGGCGGCCATCATGGCCATCATCGGCCTGGGGGCATTGCTTTTTACATTCCTCGGGGTTTCGCTGCTGCTCAAAGGATTACATACTTATGCCGGATGGGGCGTCTAATCTGAGTATAGTTCTGATCGGTCTCAATCATGAGACAGCGCCGGTTGAGATCAGGGAACGCCTGACTTTCGGCGGCGACCGGGAACTGCCTTTTACCCTGATACGCAGGATGCCATTCATCAGGGAATTCATATTTCTTTCCACATGCAACCGTGTAGAAGTCCTGATGACCACCCCTGATCCGGCGAATGCGGAAATGGAGATAAAAAAGGTCTTTACCGAGTCAAACGGCATCTCTCTCGGCGACTTTGAACGCTGCCTGTACATTTATCATGAAGAAGAGGCCGCCAAGCATTTGTTCCGGGTGGCGGCCAGCCTGGATTCCATGGTTTTAGGCGAACCACAGATACTCGGCCAGATCAAAGACGCCTACCGCCAGGCCACAGACCTGAAGACCTCCGGTGTCATACTCAACCGCCTCCTGCACAAGACCTTTTCTGTGGCCAAGCGTGTGCGCACCGAGACCGGCATTTGCAGCCATGCAGTTTCGATAAGTTTTGCGGCGGTCGAACTGGCCCGGAAGATATTTGCGGATTTGAAAGGGAAGCGGGCCATGTTGATCGGAGCCGGCGAGATGGCCGAACTGGCCGCTGAGCACCTTATTTCCAACGGCGTGGCAGAAATCGTAGTGGCCAACCGGACTTTGGAACGGGCTATAGATCTGGCGCAAAAGTTTAAGGGCCGGGCTATTTCCCTGGATGAGGTATATGACCAACTGTCAAATGTGGACATCATAATAAGCTCCACCGGTGCGCCGGGGCTGGTAATTAATTATGATAATGTAAAGGGCGTCATGCGGGCCCGTAAGAACCGGCCGTTGTTCCTTATTGATATTGCCGTTCCCAGGGATATTGACCCGCGCACCAATGAGATAGATAATGTTTATCTCTATGATATAGACGACTTGAAGGGGATCGTAGAGCTGAATAAGGCCGAAAGGCAAAAGGAAGCCCTGCGGGCTGAAAGGATTGTCGAAGAAGAGGTCATTAAATTTAAGTATTGGCTCCAGGCGCTGGATATTACACCCATAATAGTATCCTTACGTGAAAAGGCAGAGCAGATCAGGCTCAAAGAGTGCCAGAAGACCCTTTCCAATATGGGTTCCCTGACCCCGGAACAGGAAAAGGCCGTTCATGTCCTGACCGCCTCTATCATCAACAAGATGCTCCACGATCCTATCACTTATCTCAAAGGGAAAAGCGGCCGTGAGCATAAGGATATCTATCTTGATTTTGCCCGCCGGATATTTAACCTTAATGGTGAACCGGCAGATACGGATGAGTAACGGGTTGGAGGGAAGGAAGGAAGTATAATTAAGGTCATTTGTCACTGGTAAAAGTTGCTCGATCTTTCACACTTAACATGACTGATGACTAATGACCAGTGACGTCGCCTGTAGATATGGCGAGGAGGGAGATTAATAACATGGCGGATATAATCGATATAGAAGAAAGATTAAAATATGAGAAGAAGAAAAAGGATGAGATAGAGAGGATAAAAAAGGTCTCCTTGCTCAAAAAGTTCATCGAATGTACCCAATGCATGCTTAAGTGCGCCAAATGCGGTGTACAAATGGATCTGCCGGAAGCGGTGAATCGGGATATCAGTATCCCCTTCCGCTTCTGCTCGAATTGCCAGGAAGAATATGAGGAATATATAAAACGCCAGCTCGGGCAGGGAACTCCTTCTTATTACTGGTACAATGAAAAATGGATGGATATCTGGCGGCACTGGATAGAGTATCAAAATGCCGTATTAGGCTACAAAGAAACCGAAGAGTTCAAACGACTCCTCAGAGAACTGCAGGTCGATAAGTAGCCGGCTTGAAAAGCCGTTTTCTGAAAACCATTATAGTCCGGGGATGCCACAAAACTCGCCGGAATCTCAAATGCCAAAATCCAAATGTCTGAATACCAAAGTTGATGGTCTCGTAAAAAGTAAAATTTTACCGCAGAGATCGCCGAGAATGCTGAGATAACATATTGAATAGTTTACGGTTTTTCTCTGCGCACTCTGCGTGCTCAACGGTGAAAAGGCTTTTTTACGAATTGATCAACTTTTGTAACTTCTTAAAATGGTATATCGTCATCCGGCCCCGGGCCGAGTTCAGGTCCAGTATCTGTCGTTAAATCCGCCGAGGGCGTGGCCGTCGTTCCCTCACCTGATCCGGGCTGACGTCCGGCCGGGCCGAGCATCTGCATATTGCCGGCTATAATCTCAGTAGCCCATCTCTTGTTGCCGTCTTTATCATCCCAGGAACGTGTCTGCAGGCGGCCTTCGATATAGACCTGTTTCCCTTTAGCCAGGTATTCCCCACATATCTCCGCCAGCCTCCCATAAGCTACAATTCTGTGCCATTCAGTGCGTTGTTCCCGCTGTCCTTCCTTATTGGTGCGATTTTCTGTGGTGGCCAGGCGGAAGTTAGTCACTGCCAAACCCCCCGGCGTATAACGCACCTCGGGATCGGCCCCAAGATTACCTACCAGGATAACTTTGTTGATACCTGCCATTTTGTCCTCCTTTTATGGCTATCAGCATTCAGCTTTCAGCCTTCAGCTAAAAATAGAAAGATTCCTCATACCGCTGACATCTGACTGCTAATAACTTAATGTATGGTTTTTCCAAAGCGCTTCCAGCGGACACCGAAGTTTTCACTATCCCACGACCAGTAAACGATAAACGCCTTTCCCTTGACATCCTTCAGGTTAACAGGCCCCCAAAACCTGCTGTCATAGCTCTGATCCCGATTATCTCCCATAACGAAGATAGAGTTTTTGGGGACGATATAAGGGCCAAAGTTATCGCGTGGTCCGCCTATGGCGGAGGATAACACATCGCCGTCGGTGTGCATGGTATAGTTATCCGGCATGGGCTGTCCATTTATATGAACCTTTTTGTTTATAATCTGGACGCAATCGCCCTCCGTCCCAACGACCCGCTTTATAAAGTCCTTGTCGCGATCAACCGGGTAGATAAAAACCACCACATCGCTCCGCTCCGGCTTCTCCAGCGGGATAAGAGTGCTGCCGGTGAACGGGTTCTTTATCCCATAGATAAACTTGTTTACCAATATATGGTCTCCTATGAGGAGATTGGGTTTCATGGAGCCGGAAGGTATTTTGAATGCCTGTACTACAAACGTCCGGATTAACATGGCCAGGACAAAGGCAATAACAATAGCCTCAACGTATTCCCTGGTCGTGGCCTTCCAATCTTTTTTAGTGTCGCTTTTTACCTTCTGCAAACGAATCCTCCTTGTAAATTAGCTGTCAGCATTCAGCTATCAGCTTTCAGCTAAAAATGGAAGATTTCCATCCTGCTGACTGCTGACCGCTGATAGCTGAATGCTTTTCTATTCTACACCTTCAACACAGACAGAAACGCCTCCTGCGGAATTTCCACCTGGCCGACCTGTTTCATCCTCTTTTTACCTTCTTTTTGTTTTTCGAGCAACTTTCTCTTTCGGGTTATGTCGCCGCCGTAGCACTTGGCCGTAACATTTTTGCGCAGAGGCACGACGCGTTCGCGGGCAATGACTTGGCTGCCTATAGCGGCCTGGATGATGACCTCAAACATCTGGCGCGGAATAACCTCTTTCAGCTTCTCGGCTAACTGCCTGCCACGGTGGTAGGCCCGGTCATTATGGGTAATAGTAGAAAGGGCATCCACCGGAAGCTTATTAATAAGGATATCCAGCTTGACCAGCGGTGACGGCCTGAAATCCAGAAATGCGTAATCGAGAGAGGCATAGCCGCTGGTTACGGACTTCAGCCGATCGTAAAAGTCAAGCACCATCTCGCTAAAGGGGATTTCATAAGAAAGTAGTACCCGGGTTTCAGTGATAAACTTGAGATCCTTTTGAATCCCTCTTTTGCCTTCACAAAGCGTGATCACCCCTCCTACGTATTCAGCCGGGGTATAGATATCCGCCCGTATAAAAGGCTCCTCAATGGTCTCGATATCCTGTGCCGGCGGTAACTTGCTGGGATTGTCCACCATCTTTACCTGCCCCTTTTTATCTGTGACGCGATAAACCACGGAAGGGGCGGTGCTGATCAGAGAAAGGCCGTATTCGCGTTCCAGCCTTTCCTGTACAATCTCCATGTGTAAAAGTCCGAGAAAGCCGCATCGAAAACCAAACCCCAGCGCCAATGAGGTCTCCGGCTCGTAACTAAAAGAGGAGTCGTTTAACCAGAGCTTCTCCATGGCCTCCCGGAGCGTGTCATATTGGCCGGGATCTGTTGGAAAGAGTCCGCAAAAGACCATGGGTTTTACTACCTTGAATCCCGGCAGGGCGCTGGATGTCGGCCGCTGGGTCCCGGTGATGGTGTCACCGATTTTGGTATCACGCACCCCCTTGATGCCGGCCATGATGAATCCTACTTCGCCGGCCTTGAGTTCCGGAATCTCTCCGGCGTAGGGCATAAAAATACCGACCTTGGCCACCTCATAGACCTTATCGGTGGCCATGATCTTTATTATATCGCCTTTTTTAACTGTACCCTCGTACACCCGTACGAGAACGACTGCGCCTTGGTAGGAATCAAACCAGGAATCAAAGATGAGGGCCTTAAGAGGGGCCGCAGGATCGCCCTCAGGCGGCGGGATGCGTTTTACAATGGCCTCCAGTATCTCGACGGTGCCTATGCCCTCTTTGGCGCTGGCCAGAATGGCGTCCTTACAGTCGAGGCCGATTATATTTTCTATTTCCTCTTTAACTCTTTCCGGTTCGGCGCTGGGCAGGTCAATCTTGTTTAAGACCGGTATAATTTCCAAGTTGTTATCCAGCGCAAGATAGACATTGGCCAGGGTCTGGGCCTCCACTCCCTGACTGGCATCAACGACCAATAAGGCCCCCTCACAGGCTGAGAGGCTACGGGATACCTCATAAGTAAAGTCCACGTGGCCCGGTGTATCTATCAGGTTCAGCATGTAGGTCTTCCCGTCTTTGGCCTGATAATTCAGACGCACTGTCTGGGCCTTGATGGTTATGCCCCTTTCCCTTTCCAGATCCATCTTGTCCAGGAACTGAGAAACCATTTCCCGGGCGGAGACTGCGCCTGTATATTCCAGCAGCCTGTCCGCCAAGGTGGATTTGCCATGGTCGATGTGGGCGATAATGCAGAAGTTGCGTATGTTATCTATAGTAAATGTCATTAGCCGTTAGTCAATAGTCACTGGTAAAAGTCAGTTTCTCACGCAAAGGCGCAAAGACCGCGAAGAAAAATGAAAATCTGGAAATCAAGAAATCAGGAGTAAAAGATTTTTCCATGAGTTCCTGAGTTCCAAATTTTATTCTTTTTGCGTCCTTGGCGGCTTTGCGTGATATTTTGAACTTTTTACGAGTTCATCAATTTTGACTCTTTATTAAAAACAGCGGCGGCCGCACCGATAATCCCGGCTGCGTCCTTCAATGTCCAGGGGAGAACAGGCGCCTCCGGCCTTGTTCCAGGCATAACCCGCCGGGCATACTCCGTGCGCAAAGGCCCTATAAAAAGATCCCAGGCATCGGAAACGCCTCCGCCAATAATAATAACATCGAGGCAGAGCAGATTCATTACGCTGGCTATGGCCACACCAAGGGTCTTACCCAACTCGGCAAAAAGCTCCAAGGCCCACGGATCTCCCTGCCCGGCTAGATCTGCGATGAGACGGGCGGAAAGCGCGTCCGGATCAGAAGCCATCCTTTGCGCTAACAAGCCCTTTTTCCCTTTTCCAAGACCCTCGCGTGCCATGCGGATGAGGCCGGTAGCCGAGGCCACAGTCTCCAGGCAGCCATAATTACCGCAGTTACACCGGGCTCCATGCCGGTCGATAGTCACATGCCCTATCTCTCCGGCCGTGCCGCACCCGTGCCATATCTCATTGCGGAGTATTAGTCCTCCTCCTACGCCGGTGCCCAGTGTTATACACAAAAAATTTTCGTATCCACGGCCGGTGCCCCGCCACTTTTCTCCAAAGGCGATAAGATCGGCATCGTTATCCACCAGAACAGACCGCCCCAGCCGGTCCTCCATTATTTCGGCCAACGGGATATAGTCCCAACCCGGCAAATTAGGTGAGAAACGGACTACACCTTTTATATGATCTACAGCGCCGGCTATACCTACTCCGATACCGGCAACCGGTTCCGGCGCCTCCTCGATTACCCCGGAGACGGCTGATACTATCCGGTCAATAAGTGTATGCGGCCCCAGGTGACTTTCAGACGCAAATTTTTTAATAATACCATATTGTCCGGTTTCATCAACTACAGCCAGACGAAAATGGGTCCCGCCAATATCCACGCCTACGGCATAGGGCATAATAATGTCTCCCATGGCATTAGCCCCCAGGTCCGGGGTTAAGCATATCATCCTGAAATTTCAGGGAAAATAGCACGAAGCCAAAAGAATGGTCAAGGGGATTTATTGTGACAATTAACTGGATAGGGCAGACCCCGTTTTCTTTTTAGGCAAGTCAAAATAGAAAGAGGCCCCCTTGCCTTTTTCAGACTCCACCCATACCCTTCCACCGTGGGCACGCACAATCCTGTCAACGATGGCCAGTCCCAACCCGGTTCCGTCCTCGGCCTTTGTCTCTTTTAACCGGTAGAACATCTCAAATATCTTCCGGTGATATTGAGGATCAATCCCGCTGCCGTTATCCCTTACATAAAATCGATGAAAATCACCTCTGTCTTCGTATCCGATGTCGATTCTGGGGTTCTTAGTGTTACCCATGTACTTAGTAGCATTAGCCAGCAGGTTTTCAAAGACCTGATAGAGCTTGGCCTGATCAGCGTTGATAACGGGAAGGCCGGGAGGGACCACGACTTCTATCCCCTTTTCCCTCATTCTGTATTGAAGGTTTGAGATAACCTCTGTTACAATATCCAGGGCGGAGACATCCTCAAATCTAGAGGCCACCCGGCCAATTTTTGACAAGGCCAGGAGGTCGGAGATCAACATCTCCATCCGGCAGGCGCTGGACTTGATCCGCTCAAGATAATTCCGGCCCTTGTCCCCTAATTTTTCCTGATAGTTCTTGAGCAGCCGGGCAGCAAATCCCTGAATGGAAATTATGGGGGTTTTCAGGTCATGGGAAACCATATGGATAAAGTTCTTAAGCTCTTCATTTATCTTGCGGAGTTGTTCTTCTGCTCGCTTTTGTTCGGTAATATCCACAATATTGCCCAATATAGCCGGCCTTCCCTTATACTCTATGCGGGTGTTTCTCCGATTGATCCAAATGGTCTCTCCATCCTTTGTCAGGCCCCTGGCCTCATATTCCGGGGGCGCTTCTTCTCCAGCCAGCCTCTTTAGTCTTATTTGATTGATCAAGGGCCTGTCCTCAGGATGGACCAGCCTCCAGCTCTCTATTTCTAGCAGCGCCTCTCTCGGATACCGATATATCTCGGCAAACCGGTGGTTGGCAAATACAATCTTCCCGTCCTGGTCGATATATATGCCCGTTAAGGAATTTTCGACCAGCGTAGCGTACTTTTCTTCGCTCTCCCGCAGTTCATCCTCGGCCCGCCGGCGCTCGGTGATGTCTTCGAAAACCCTCAAAAATACCTTCTTATTATCCTGCATCATCCCGGTATAGGTTATCAGAAAGGTCCTTCCACCCAGTATCCCTTCGACCTCAACCGAGCGGGTTTCTCCTACGTGGATACCTTGTTTCACCGGACAATCCTCACACGTTTCCCCGCCCTCTCTATAGACAGCAGGGCACGTCTTGCCAATCGCATCGTTACCCAGGACCGCCTTCAGTTTCTCGCTTAAGTAAACTATACGGCCCTCTTCATCCACGACATCCATCCCAAAAGGGATGGTCTTAATAATAGCCTCGCTAAGCTCATGGGCCTTGCGGAGTCGCCCCTCGACCCGCTGCGTCTCCGTGATTTGGCGGACGAGCGGCCGGAACAGGGCCAGGTAAAGCACCGGAAAGGTCACAACGGCCAACAAAATGGCATCCAGAAAAGCAACCAGATTCGGGGATAAAGGCGGCAGGAGGGCGAGAAAGAACATCACCAATGTCTCGGCTACGAGTATGGAGCCGATTACAATAATCAAAAAGCGAACGGCAATAGCCGGCCCTTTCATCGCCTTCCCGACCGGTTGTTGCAGATGAGGCGCGGCATTCTGCGCATCCGAGCCTGATTTGATTTTATCTATCCCTTTCATTCTTTCGCCACAAGGAAATCATGACCTGATTTCCACCAGGATTCATATTATTTCATTATAACATTAAATACATACAAGTTTCTAACCTTTCTATTAAGTTGTCTATTTACCCCGGGCATTTTTGATGCTTTCGTAAAAAACCGACAAAATTAACACTAATTGACCGCCTGTCTGTGATTATGGTACAAGAGACAATAAAAAATAACCACAGAGGGCACAGAGAAAAAGAATTTTAAATTTTAAAAACTCTGTGTGCTCTGTGGTTGAGGGGTAAAAAGTGGGAATCGGGGATGTCTGCAAGGATGAACATAACGCCACAAGTAAGGGTTGTGTCTTACTTGTGGCCACCCTGGCCTCGTTTCTTACACCCTTTATAGGCTCTTCGGTCAATATCGCCCTTCCCTCCATCGGCAAAGAATTTCACATGGATGCCGTCCTGTTGAGTTGGATTTCCACCTCTTTTCTTCTATCTGCCGCAATGTTTCTGGTCCCTTTTGGAAGAGTGGCCGACATCTACGGGAGAAAAAGGGTCTTTTTGTCCGGCATCTCGATCTATACCCTTTCCTGTCTTTTCTCCGCACTTTCGCCCTCTGCCGGGGTACTCATTGCCTCCCGGGTCATGCAAGGGATCGGGAGTTCCATGATATTTGGCACGGGAGTGGCCATACTTACCTCGGTGTTTCCGGCGGGGGAAAGGGGAAGGGCGCTGGGCATAAACGTTGCCGCTGTTTATTTAGGCCTCTCTCTCGGGCCTTTTATTGGCGGGGCCATAACCGAGCACTTTGGCTGGAGGGCCATCTTCCTGGCTAATATACCCCTGGGCCTGCTTGTAATTCTTCTTGTTATCGGGAAAATAAAGGGAGAATGGGCCGAGGCCAGAGGAGAAAAATTAGATATTATAGGCTCTATAATCTATGGTCTTTCACTTATGGCCGTAATGTATGGGTTTTCCCAGTCTTCCGCCTCCGGTGCGGCGCTTATCGGGATGGGTCTCTTTGGGGCCATTACATTTCTTAAGTGGGAGACGAAGGCAGGGAGTCCTCTTCTTGAGATAAATCTTTTCCGGGCTAACCGGGTCTTCGCCTTATCTAACCTGGCAGCCCTCATTAACTATAGCGCAACCTTTGGTGTAGCCTTCCTTTTGAGCCTTTACCTCCAGTATATCAGGGGGCTGAGTCCTCAAAATGCCGGGCTTATTATGGTAGCCCAGCCCATTGTGATGACTGTTTTTTCACCGGTTGCCGGACGCCTTTCCGACCGCATGGAGCCGCGCGTGGTGGCCTCAACAGGAATGGCGTTGATCGCCATCGGGCTTTCCTTTTTTATTTTTTTAAACGAAAAAACGGCCATGGCATTAATTGTAGCCGATTTGGGCCTCCTGGGCCTGGGTTTTGCCCTTTTCTCATCTCCCAACACCAATGCCATTATGAGTTCCGTTTCAAGGAAGTTTTATGGCGTGGCGTCAGGGATTGTCGCTACCATGCGCATGACCGGACAGATGCTCAGCATGGGTGTCGTCATGCTGCTTTTCGCCGCCCACATCGGAAGGGTCCCGATTACACCTCCGTGCTATCCGCTTTTTCTGAAAAGTGTGAAGTCCGCCTTTATCATCTTTTCCGCCCTCTGCTTCGCCGGCATATTTGCCTCCCTGGCCAGAGGGAAGCTGCGCTGAATCCTTTTGTCATCCACTTGCCTGCGCCGATCAAGATGATTTTCCTGAAGACGTGCTATATTCCATGCCTGCTAAAAACAAAAAAGGCCCGATTATGCAATCGAGCCTTTTTATCTTTTGGCTCCCCGGGCCGGATTCGAACCAGCGACCAAGTGGTTAACAGCCACTCGCTCTACCTGCTGAGCTACCGGGGAATAGATAAAAAATGTTTATAACAAAGTTAGGCCGCTCCGTCAATGCCTTTGTTCTGCACTATTCGGGCCCACCGCGACAACCACGTATTTTTCGGGTTGAATGTATGTTCTGGCCACTCTCAACACGTTGTCAACGGTAATTTTTTCTATTTGGTCCAGATAGGTTTTTGTAAAATCAAAACCGAGTCTGTAGCGTTCGTTTAGGGCCATGTCCATGGCCTGGGCGGCGTTGGTCTGGAGGCCGATCTCCGTACTTCCGATTATATACCGCTTGGCCCGGTCCAGTTCCGCCGGGTCGATTATCTCATCCCGCACCCGGTTCAGCTCCCGCCACATACTGTTAACAGCCGCATCTTTCTTTTCCGGGCTTGTCGCTATATATACGCCGAAGGCGCCCGTTTCTATCCCTTCCGTAGAAAAGGCCGAGAGGCTATAGGCCAGGCTTTCCTTATCCCGAAGCCTGGCAAAGAGACGCCCGCCCTGCCCGGAAAGTACGTTATTCAAGACATCCAGGGCGGCCCTATCCGGATGAGAAAGGGTAACACCCCGAAAGCCGATGGCGATATGCACCTGCTGTTTGGACTTTAAAATGGAGGCAGTTTTGGGACTCGCGACAGGCCTGGGAAGCGCAATCCTGACATCCCTAAAGCCCGGGTTCTTCCAACGGGAAAGCAGCCTTTCTACCTCTGACTTTACACTGGATGCCTCTACGTCACCCACTATCGCCAGGACAAGATTACCGGGGATGACATAGCGCTGGTAGCCCTCTTTAATTTTTTTTGTTGAGAGCTTCTTAATAGTCTCCGGGCTTCCGAGGGGATTCATACTGTACGGATAACCGGTAAAAAGCAGCTTGTTGAAGTTGAGAAAGGTAATAGCCGGGAGACTGTCTTCCTGCTGTTTTAGTTGCGCCAGCAACACCGGACGCACTTTTTCCAGCTCCTTCGGGCTAAAGTCCGGCTCAAGCATGACCTCGGTCAGGATATCAAGCCCACGGGAAAAGAAACGGGATAGAAAGGTAGCGCTCAGTCCGAAGGTATTCTTACCCGAGAAGCCATTGATGCTACCGGCCATGCCTTCAATCTCGGCGGCTATCTCCTGGGCGCCTCTTCGCTTCGTTCCTTTTGTCCATAACTGAGCCAGGGCATTAAACAGGCCATTATCGGCCGCAGTTTCATATCGCAGTCCGCCCAGGAAAACGGCGTGCATGGAGACCGTAGGCACGTTTCGCTCTTCCTTCACCAGGAGGGTGATGCCGTTTGAAAGGATGAATTTCTGTGCCCCGGATATCTCCACCTTCCGGCTGGCGTATAATTTTTTTGCCTCTTCATCTGCCGCACGGGATAGGTGGGCTGCCTCTTCCATAGAAAAAGGCATCGTCGCCTCCTTTGGAACCAGGAGTCCTAAGGTAAGGCGTTCCGGATGGAGATATTTCGCCGCTACCCGCCGTATATCTTCAGGTGTGACGGCTGCCACCTTCTTTAGATAACTCGCCTGTTCACGATAGTCACCGGCCATGGTCTCAAAATACCCGAGTTTGCGGGCCTGCCCCTGTACCCTTTCCTGGGCATAAATAAAACCTGACTCTATATTCAGCTTGGCCTTATTGAGTTCGTCCTCTGTAACGTGGTCATACCGAAGGCGATAAATTTCACGTAATGCGGCTTCGGCTGCCTGCTTACTCTTTTCCGCATCCAGACTACAGGCGACTTCGAACAGGCCGGGACCCATGGGCGTAAAGGCGTAGGCGCCTATGTCGTGTACCAGTGTCTTTTGGTCTCTCAGCTCCCGGTAGAGCCGGGAACTTTCACCCTCTCCGAGGATGCTCGCCAGCACATCCAGGGCCACACTATCAGGGTCATTAAAACCGGGTATAGGGAAACACATATTAAGGTGCGACTCGTTGATCTCATCCTCAAGCAAGACCGTGCGCACTTCATTCTGCGGCGGTTCCTCAAGGGAAACGGATTCAGGGGCTGCGCCTTTCATGCCGGAAAATGCCCGTTTAATCCGTGAGATACAATCAGCGGTCTCTAGGTCCCCCACCACGACTACCGTGAGGTTAGAAGGCGTGTAGCGCTTTTTCATATAGGCCAGAATAGAGTCTCTTGTGAGGGGCTGGACGGTTTTGGGAAAACCGATTACCGGCCTCCGGTATGGAGAAACCGTGTACGCCTTTGCCATAACCGCTTCAAAGAGTTTTACGGAAGGCTGGTCCTGGCGCATGCGGATTTCTTCCAGGACCACCATTTTTTCCCGTTCGATCTCTAACTGGTCAAATGATGAGTGAAGGACGGCATCAGAAAGTATGTCCAGTCCTACATCGAAAAATTTACTGCCTATAGCTACGTGATAGACGGTGTAATCCAGAGAGGTGTAGGCATTTATATCCCCGCCCACCGCCTCAATCGCCCTGGCTATCTCTCCGGGCTCGCGCTTGGCCGTTCCTTTAAAGATCATGTGCTCTATGAAGTGGGTAATGCCGGCCTCGTTATCCGTCTCGTAAACACTTCCGGCCTTCACCCAGACCTGAATGGCCGCGACCGGGGCGGCATGGTTTTCTTTGATGATTACTGTAAGGCCGTTATCAAGCTGAAAGCGATAAGGGTTGGGAAAGGCCTCTTCAGCCTGGATGACCGGGATGGTTATAAAAATAAAGGACAGTAGAATTAAGGATAGTAAGGAGGTTATAATGCGTTTGTGATAAGGTTTCATAGGTAAAATCCCTTCTATAATCTTATAGTTAGTGTTCATCCGGAAACTACCGTTCCCGGCCTACGGTCGGCCCAAGGCCGGCTTCACGCTTTCAGCCATCAGCGTGTTTGTTATCCGTTAACCGTTAGCCGTTGTCCGACATTTTCTTTCGGTTAACGGTCAACAGTGAACGGTGGACCGGCTTTATGCTGAACGCTGATTGCCCATTTTTATTAGTGACAAATGACCATTGACAAGTGACATTCACTATCGTTTAAAATATTCCTTAATGGCTGCTTTGTTAAATTCGTTCTTTGTTATACCGTAGCATTCTTTAGCAGCCATCACACGCCGTAAGGACTCTTCGAGGCGCATCCGCCCCTCTCTGTCCTTCTCTACAAATGCCCTTACCGCTTCAAATGCCCGTACAATCTTTTCTTTTTCATGACAGATAAGAATTATATCCGTTCCGGCCATAAGGGACAGCGTTGCCGACTCTTCCAGGCTGAAATGCCTTTCGATAGCTCCCATCTCCAGATCATCACTAATGACCAAGCCGTCAAATCCCATCTTATAACGCAGGATGTCCATAAGGAAGTTCCGGGACAGGGTCGCCGGCAGATCGGGATCGACATCCGGATAAATCACATGGGCCGTCATAACAGCCGCTACCCGGGCGACGATGGCTTTTTGGAAAGGTACAAGTTCTCTTTTCTCCAGTTCGGATAAAGGCGTATCCATAACCGGCAGGTCCTGGTGCGGGTCCAGTTTCACCCCGCCTATGCCCGGAAAGTGCTTGGCTGTGGCCAGAATGCCTTCTTTTTGCAAGCCTTCAATTATAATGCCGCCCAGGTGCCCCACCAACTCCGGGTCACTTCCGAATACCCGCCCCTCCATAATGCGGTCAGTCCCCGGCACGTCGAGGTCCATGACCGGGGCAAAATTCATGTTACAGCCGATGAGATTCAACTCTCTGGCTGTTATGTCGGCAAACCGGCGGGCCTCTGCGGCTGGATCGGCTGCCCTGGCGATGCCTGCCGCCCCGGGAAACTGGGTAAAAGGCGGCTTTAGCCTGGCCACCGGCCCGCCTTCCTGGTCGATGGAAATGAGGGGTAGGGGCAACCCTCTATCCCGACAGGCCTTTTTCAGGTCTTGACAGAGCCTGGCCACTTGCAGCGGATCAGCCACATTTCGCCTGAAGAGGATAAAATTGCCGATGCCGTATCTATAGATCAGTTCCTGCGTCTCCACGTCCAGGTCGGTTCCCGGGAAGCCGATCATAAAAAGCTGTCCCAATGATTCGATTGGATTATTCCTCACTTTATCCGCACCACATAGCGTATTTGCAGTACCATACCCAAGCTCTCTATATTCTGTCAATTAATTAAAAATATTAAAGTTTTCAGACAGTTTGCCGATACACTTAACAAGTGAAAAAGTGTCTGCAAAAGAATAAAAAATTAAAGTTTTCTCCATAGTTACCGATAAGTGAATTAAAGGTGAGAACTATCCCCTTGGCCTCAGGTTCACAAGGACGTGAGAGGCAAGAAGGCAGGTGAAGCTAAAACGATAAGGATAGGCTCCTAAAATAAAAGTAAAAGGCTCATTGAATCCTAGGAAAGGGAGGGCAGTGACCCCCCGGTGCCCAAGTTGGACGCCATGGTGCCGGAGGCGAGCCCAGTGGCGTAACCGGCCCTTCTCTTTATGGCCAAAAATTAGAAAGGAGGGGATGACTTTGAGTACAGATATGAAAAATATGGAGAAAGGGGTGATAATCATGAGAAGGGCAGGTATGTTTAAAACTAGCTGTTTGGCGGTTCTATTGAGCGTATTTCTGGCCTTGGTACCGGTCGGGTATGCCCTGGCAACCGTCACAGGTGCCTGCGTAAACTGCCATACCATGCACAACAGCCAGGGTGGTACGGAAATGCAGTTAAAGGCTGGGGAGACAGACCCCCAGGGAAACCTGGTGCGCGGTACCTGTGTTGGTTGTCACGGAAGCGATCCGGCAGGGGCAAGCAACATTGTTACCAATATTCCCCAGGTGTGGCACAGCGACGGTAATGACCTGGCCGGCGGCAATTTTAAGTACGTCGTAGATACTGGCGATGCCTACGGACACAACGTCGAGGGCGTCGTGGCCGCAGACGGCACATTAACGAACACACCCCCGGGCTATGCAGCTGCTATGGATCCTGCAAGCACGGATTACGCTACCGCCAGCCGGCTGACCTGTGCCGGGCAAAATGGTTGCCATGGCAACCGGGATAATTCCGGCAATTATGCCGGTGTAAGTGGAGCCCACCATGGCAGTGACGCCGTCCTTAAGTTTGGCGGTATCGTCGAAGGTTCTCAAGGGGCTTCTGTAGCCACCAGTTACCGTTTCCTCTACAAAGTACAGGGCGGAGAGGACACCGATTGGCAGGACACGGTTGGTGCCGCTGACCACAATGAGTATAAAGGTGCAATCTATGCCGCCAGAACCACCATGGCCTGGGCGGATGTCAATACCATAAGCGAGCTCTGTGCCGAGTGCCATGGTAGTTTCCATATGTCAGGCGCTACCGGTATTGGTACAGCCAGCCCCTGGACAAGACATCCAACTGATGTGCTCATACCTAATAGCGGTGAATATGCAAGCATCTCGACTACTTATAATCCTACGGTTCCGGTGGGGCGGACTACAATCCCCAATGCGGCGAGCGGGACAGTGGCAGCCGGCACTGATATCGTTACGTGCCTCTCCTGTCACCGGGCCCATGCCAGCGGCTATGCGGATATTCTGAGATGGGATTATAGCACTATGATAGCGAACGGAGGCTCCCTTAGCACAGGGTGCTTTGTCTGCCATACCACCAAGGATGACGGTAGTTAATCTTGGTTGTAAAGATAAGATAATTAACCCGGGCGGGATGGGTATCTATACCCATCCCGCCTTGTTTTTGCCCCTTATATCTTTTAAGTTTTACCGTTGAACCGGCTACCCGACATAATCTTATCTCCCTTGATTTCTCCGGAAGAACGCTATGGGCCACTTTCGGGTGCTGGCAACACACTCCCTTCCCTCGGGATTCTCTCTCGGGCCTCATGCCTTAGAAAGGCGCGTTATCCGGTCACCGTGAGCGAAGCCTGTTCCAAGTGTTTGCCCCTAAAAAACATCTGATACGTCATCTCATCAGGCCCCAAATATCTGTGTATATCGGCTACCACTATTACTATAACACCCGGCCGTCCGACTGGCTGAGGCGATCAAAGCCATTGGCTTGAATATTATTACCATCATCGGAGGGCTACATTTAACACCAGTCCCTGAAGAAACAATGAACCTCTCCTCCTGTTTGGATATCGGAGTTATGGGGAACGAGACGAAACTGTAGTCGAAGCAATTAGTTAGTAAGGTTCAAGAGGTGAGGTGCCAATAATCAACAAGGCCCTAATTTATCACAAACCCCCTATTAAATGCTTGACATGGTTTATTCGTAATGCTAACATCGCTTGCGTTGAATCACTATTCATCCCTTGTGGAGGGCGCTATATGTTTCATAAAAAAGAACTATTTGTTGTATTTGCGGTTCTGGCCATAGGCCTTATGGCAGCGGTTTTGTATTATAACGGTCCTGTTGGTAATGCCATTGCTGCAGAGGCGTCCCTGTCCAACAGCGATTGCGTGAAGTGCCACCCGCAACAGCCGGAGACTATTGCCTCTAAAGGGGCCAAACACAAGACGGCTATTGGTTGTTTGGATTGCCACACCGAGCATCCGCCGCTGGGAACACAGTCTATCCCAAAATGTGCTATGTGCCATGCCGGTAAACCTCACTATGAATTGCCCGAATGCGCTTCCTGCCATGCGGATACCCATGCCCCGTTAGATATCAAGATGGGCGAGAAGACTACGCCGGTATGTCTCACCTGCCATCCACAGCAGGGAAATGAGATGGCGATTTCTCCAAGCAAACATGCCCTATTAGATTGCTCAAAGTGTCACCCGGCGCACAGACAGTACCTCGATTGTTTAAAGTGCCACGACCCGCATACCAAAGATATGACCTTTGAGACCTGTAAGACCTGTCATCCACCGCATAAACCCCTGGATATCAAATATGGCATGGATACACCCTCAGAGACCTGTGCGGCGTGCCACTATGATGCCTATGACAACTTGAAGGCCAACACTACAAAACATCATGATCTATCCTGTGCCTATTGCCATCGCGATAAACACAAGGTAGTTCCGCCCTGCGAGGCATGTCATGGAAAACCACATGCATCCGGTATCCATGCAAAATATACGGAATGCGGCAAGTGTCATGGCGCTGCGCACACCCTGATGAAATAGGCCGTTTGGGCTGATACGTAAGCGATAAGGGGCGCCCCAAGGCGCCCCTCCAAGGTTTAGTTATGAGAGGTGGACAATGAAAAGATTGCTGGTAGCCTTTGGGGGGTTAGTATTACTGCTTATCGCAGTTATTTGGGGTTGCGCGGAGCAGCGTGTAGTAACGGTACCGGCCCCGGGGACTATTTCGGGAGAAAGCACCATAACTATTATGCCGGCCCCGGCGGAGGCGCCAGCGGTAGTGGCAGCGCCGGCTAAGGCCAAGGCCAAGATAGCGCCGCTGTATGAAAGGGAGATATCGCCCCTAAAGACAGAGCAGTGCGGTCAGTGCCATTTGTATTATTACAATACCATCCGCAATGAAGGCGGAAAGCACCAGATCGATTGCACCAAATGTCATGAGAAATACCACGTGTACCGTCCGGACAAGGTCAAATACGAAGACATTATGCCTAAATGCAACACCTGTCACGGACTGGCTCACGGTGATAAACTGGCTAACTGCGCTGCCTGCCACGCCAACCCACATGCGCCGACGGGCAAGATGGCCGGCCCGGACATGGATGCCGGATGTTCCACCTGTCACGGCAAGGTAGCCGACGAGCTTAAGACCCATAAGAGTAAACATACAGACGTGGCGTGTTCCGACTGCCATACCGTGCACCGTCATATTCCGGTTTGTGCCGATTGTCATTCACCGCATACACCGACCCAGACCAATGCCGAGTGCTTAAGCTGCCACCCGGTGCACATGCCACTGGTGATCACGTATCCGCTCGAAACACCACGCGATACCTGTGGGGCATGCCATCCCAAGGCCCTGCAGGATCTCCAGAAGAGCCAGTCCAAGCACGATCAACTAAGTTGTGCCAAATGCCATCCCAAACATCGGGATATTATCCAGTGCGAGGCCTGCCATGGCCAGCCGCATAGTCCGACTTTGCTTAAGGGCTTCAAAAAGTGTGGTGACTGCCATAATACTGCCCACGCTATGCCCAGGTAAGGGTAATATCAGGAGATAAACCTGGAAAGGCGACCATTAGGTCGCCTTTCTTTTTGGGATGGTGTCAACCGTAAGCAGTGGAGGCTATAAAATCCTTGACAAGCGGGGGACAGGGATGTTAATGAATGGACTGTTTTTGGGTAGTCTTTACAGGATTTCCGTTAGTTATGACACCTTAATAACCCTCTGAGATACAATGACATGAAGCCGGAAAACAGCCTCCCAGCGCCACCCGAAAAAAAACAACCTTTCTGGAAATCTCTCGCTTCAGTTAACCTCACCATATTCTTACTTATATTTCTCGCGGTAAGCTCTATTGTCGGGACGCTTATCCCTCAAAATGAGCCTCCCGCCATGTATGTTCAGCGGTATGGGTATGGCACTTACCAGCTTTTGGATTCGTTGTCTCTGCTGGACCTCTATCATTCGGGGTGGTTTAGACTCCTTCTCCTTCTCCTGGCGCTGAACCTGATTGTCTGTACTACGGACAGGCTCCGGCATGTCTGGGATATTGTTTTCCCAAAAGAAAAGAGGCTTAACGAAAACGCTGTCCTGGCCAGTCCAGGGACGAGGGCCTTAAAATATAAAGCGAACCCTTCCGTGGTTAAGGCCGCGCTCTTGCCCATTCTTTCAGGTAGGCTGGGCGATCTGAACGAGACTACCACCGGCTCAACAACAATTCTCTGGCGGGAAAAGGGAAGATTATCCCGTCTCGGGGTCTATGTCGTGCATCTTAGCGTCGTTATTTTCTATATTGCCGGGATAGCGAGCTCTCTGGGCGGGTTCATGACCAGCATTAATCTGCCGGAAGGGGCGGTGGTGGAACAGGTTCCCCTGCCTAATACTAACGTAGGCTATAATCTGGGCTTTGCCCTCCGCGTTGATAAGTTTGAGGCCCAGTTTTATCCCACCGGCGAACCAAGGGATTACCGCAGCGACATAACCATTATCGAAAACGGGAAGCCGGTTTTGAACGGCAACATCCGGGTCAACCAGCCCCTTACGTACAGAGGTATCACTTTTTATCAGGCCTCTTACGGTCGCTTCCCAAAGACGATTGAACTTAATCTGGTTGATAAAAGCAGCGGGAAAATCATTCCGCTTTCTGTTCCATTCGGCCAGGAGGCCATTTTGCCTGATGGGCTGGGTACTCTTCGTTCATTACGGGTTGAGCCGAATGTGATGGATATGGGCCCCGCGGTTCAGATGCTGTTGACCAGACCCGATGGAGGACAAACCGACCTTTGGATATTCAAAAACAACCCGGACTTTGGACGGGCCAAGAAATTACCGTACCGATTTCTCGTAACCGAGGTAAGGGAAGGTTTCTACACCGGCCTCCAGGTAGCCAAGGAACCGGGCATCCTCTTTGTCTGGGCCGGCAGTATATTAATGGTATTGGGAATTGCCGTGACCTTTTTCATGTCACACCGTAAGATATGGGCTGTGCTGGAGAAAAAAGGCGAGGGGACAACGGTTACCATCGGCGGCCAGACAAATAAAAACAAACTGGGGCTGGAAGAAAGGCTTGATAATCTCTACCTGCGACTCCAGAAAGCCGATATAAAATAAAAGGGGAAACGGACGGCCATGCTGAGTTCGAAAATTCTCGCTGTCGTAACGTTCAGCTATCTTGCGGCAGTGATATTTTATCTGAGCGCCCTGATCTTTAAGACAAAAATCGGCCAGAGGATCGCTTCGGTTGTCACTATAGGCACCTTTGTTGCACATACCGCTGCTATTATTTTACGCTGGGTTGAATCCCACAACCTCGGGATCGGCCATGCCCCATTTGCCAATTTTTATGAGTCCCTGGTCTTCTTTGCCTGGGCAATAATTTTGATCCATTTTATTGCTGAATATAAGTATAAACTCGCCCACGCAGGCGTGTTCACCGTACCTTTTGCCTTCCTTGGTCTGGCCTACGCCTCGTTTTCACCGACTATTTCAAGCCGCATTGAACCGCTTGTCCCGGCCTTGCAGAGCAACTGGCTCATTGCCCATGTCATCACCTGCTTTATTGGTTATGGCGCATTCGCTGTTTCCTGTGGCCTGAGCATAGCATACCTGTTTAAAAGATCCGATGACAAAAAAGACCTGGATACCCTTAACTATCGGGTGATTGTCTTTGGTTTTCTGTTTCTTACCGCCGGCATCGCAACCGGTTCCATCTGGGCACACTCGGCCTGGGGGGCCTACTGGCAATGGGACCCTAAAGAAACCTGGTCTCTGATTACGTGGTTCGTCTATGCGATCATTCTTCATGTCCGTCTGCGCGGGTGGCATGGCAAAAAGATCGCCCTGCTCTCCATTGGCGGCTTTGTATCAGTGCTCTTTACGTATTTTGGCGTCAATTTCCTTCTCTCCGGCCTGCACAGCTATATAAATTAAATAAATCTACGCGGAGTAAGTCATTCCATCCTATCGCTCCCGCCCCGGGGGCAGACGCCGCCAGGTCGGCCGAAGACGGAGGACGCCACCTTCCCTTTGAGCCAGAGGCCGATGGGCGAAAATGGCGGGACAAAAGATTCTTTATCTGCTACGATAAACAATCATGGAATCCCCTTGGTGTGTGAGCGTTAAGGAGGCACTTGCCCATGCTTGAGCGACTTGAGATCGCCAAGTGCTGGCTCCCCCGTTATACCGGAATGCCCCTCGATCTTTTCGGCGACTATATCCTTCTGACCAACTTCCGGTACTACCTCACGAACTTTGCCGAAAAGTTCAAATGCGACATATACGGGGACAACAAGCCGATGCAGGCTGCGACCAACAGCAGCGGTCTGACGATCGTCCACTTCGGCATCGGAACGGCCAACGTTGCGACCATAACGGATTTGCTCAGCGCCCGCCACCCCAAGGGAGCGTTGTTTCTCGGCAAATGCGGAGGGTTGAAGAAGTCGACCGAGATTGGCAACTTCATCCTCCCAATCGCGGCCATAAGGGGCGAAGGCACCAGCAACGACTATTTCCCGCCTGAAGTGCCTGCGCTTCCGTCCTTCAAGCTACATAAGTTCGTCTCTGAAAAGATTTTGGAGCACGGGCATGAATACCGGACCGGGGTAGTTTACACGACAAATCGTCGCCTGTGGGAACACGACCAGCGTTTCCAGGATCGGCTTAAGCAAATGACCTGTATAGCCATTGATATGGAAACAGCGACGTTCTTCATTGTGGGCCACTATAACGAGATCGCCCGGGGCGCACTCCTCCTTGTATCTGACCTTCCGCTTACACCTGAGGGGGTCAAGACAGAGGAATTGGACGAACGCGTGACTGCGCAGTGGTCCGAAATGCACCTCCAGATTGGGATTGAAGCGATGATGGAGATTGGAGAAAAGGGTGAGCAGATCAAACACTTCAGATACTGACGTCTCCAGGCAGCCGCCTTCTCCACGCCTTGCCTTCAAATAGTTGCCGCAGCAAATCTCCTTGACCATCCATTTCTTTTCGTGATATTCCTTGCCAGGTTCATTTAATCCTAATAAACAGGCTGGCTGATTTCTGCCGGATTTATAGTAAACGAGCCGTTCAGGTAATTAAACCAGGGAAATAGATGGCCAAAGAGCAGGGCGCCAGAGAGAAAGGGGCTTGAGCTATCAGTAAAATAATAAGTTATAATTTTATAGACGTTCACTATCTAAATTATAATATGATCACTAAGATATACGAGTTTTGATGATAAAAGTGGAATCTATATAAGATTCGCCGCCGTACTGAGGGGTAACGAATATGACCGAGAATGCAGTAATACTCGAGTCACTGTTGACGGATTCATCTCGCATTGGCAGAGAAGCAGCAAAGAGACGCAGCCTGTTTGACCAGATCTCTGTCTCAAAAGCTGAGGTCGAGGGTTTCTTGGCAGACGGATGGGTGCTGGACAGAGAACTTAAGCGTAAAACTTGCCTCAAGCGAGCACGACCATTTGATACGCAGTTAGAGAATCGGCTTTGGCTGCTTCTTTACCTTATGGGGTATCATGAACTTAATGCGGGCCGGAACTTCACAGTCAGGATCGACCGGAAGGGCGCTGATCCGATACGAAAACAAATTGATGTTTTCGCCAAAGATGAAGAAACAGTAATTGTTGCCGAATGCAAAGCATCCGAGAGCCTTAAACGGAGAAGCCTTCAGAAGGACATCGAGGAGTTTGCCAATCTTAAGGGATACTTGGCAGACTCCATCAAAAAACACTATGGCGCTGACTTCAAGCCAAAGATTATCTGGCTTTTCGTAACACAGAACATAATCTGGTCGAAGCAGGATAAGGATCGGGCCGCCGGTGAAAACATCCGTATTATAACAGAACGTGAGTTGCGGTATTACTTACAGATTGCCGATCATCTCAGAAAAGCTGCACGGTTTCAGTTCCTCGCCGAGTTTCTCAAAGACCAGAAAATCCCAGAACTCCAGAACCAGAAGCTTCCGGCAATCCGTGGAACGCTTGGCGGTCACAAGTTCTTCTGTTTTGTTACCACTCCGAAGCAGCTTCTCAAGATAGCCTTCGTAAACCACAGATCACTGAATGATCCTGATGGTGCGCCAACATACCAACGACTTGTGAATCGGTCTCGAATGCACCAGATCGGCAAGTATCTTCTTGGCGGAGGTTTCTTCCCGACGAACATACTTGTCAATTTTACACGGAAGGTGCGTTTCGATACTGTGGCAAAAGATGATTCGGCCGAGGTTACATATGGGTACCTATATTTGCCGGACCGTTACCGGTCAGTGTGGATCATTGACGGCCAGCATAGATTGTATGGGTATGCCCCGCTTGATGAGAAATATCTGAATCAGAACATCGTAGTTATAGCCTTTGAGGGCCTCAGCCCGGCACAAGAGGCGAACCTCTTCGTTACGATCAACCACGAGCAGAAGTCTGTGCCAAAAACACTTCTTGACGATCTCGAGGGAGAACTCAAGTGGGGTTCGGATGTCCCCGTGGAGCGTGTTGGCGCAATCAGTGCGAGACTGATCGGCATTCTTAATGCCGATATCGGTGAGCCTCTATATGGTCGAGTGACCCAGCAAGGGATTACTGCAACCGAAAAAACATGCTTAACAGTGCCGGCGCTCAAGGATGGCCTGCGGCGCTCTGGTTTACTTGGGCGAGCGATTCTTAAACAAAAGGAGTATGCGCCAGGACCTCTCTCTGGTGTCTCCGACAGCGAGACACTGGATCACGCCCGCAGTGTCCTAAACCAGTACTTTAGCCTAATACGGTCCAGCAACCACAGTCAATGGGAGATGGGGCGGCAAGGCTTCCTCTGCACCAATGTCGCCCTTCAGGCGTACCTGCAACTTCTTGCGTCTCTCATTTCCTATATGGAGCCAAACAAAGGGCTCATGGCAAGAGAGCTGTCGCCAGAGGAGCTTGTCTTAGAGATCGAGGAATATCTTGATCCGATCCTGAGATGGCTGCAGGGAGCATCCCCCACTGCTATGGAACAGGAGTTCAAGGTTCAATTTGGATCAGGTGGTCCACGTGAATATTACTTCCGTCTCTGCAGGATAGTAAGACAGCAGTTCTCGGATTTCGAGCCTGAAGGCATGGGAGAATGGGAACAAGAGCAATCAACTGAGCTGATCGACACTGCGGACCACAGACTGAAGGAATTGAATGTCCTTGTTCAAAAATACATATTTGATAAGTTCAAAGAGCAGTATGGAACCGAGAAGGATGCTTACTGGCACAAAGGTGTTCTGGACAAGAACATCAAGACTCGTGCCTACGAGAAGTCGCTCGACGATGAAGACGAAGACCGACTGCCCTTGGAGAACTATCTGGATTTTATCGAGTACAAGAAAATAGTAGAAAACAAGCTCCATTGGCCCCTTTTTAAGCCAGTTTTTGATATCCCCGATCCTAACGAAAAGGGCTACTCAAAAAACGTGCGGTGGATGGAAAGAGTAAACGAGTTGCGAAGAATACCGGCCCACCCTACGGAGAGCCGTCACTACAAGAGCGAGGACTTCGAGTACCTTGATTACATTTACGGCGAATTCACTCAGAGACTGGCGACCATTAAAGGAGGCGCCGAAGAATGACTGTGGACACCCGGCAGCGTGTGAAACCATTCTTAAAATGGGCGGGAGGCAAGAGGTGGCTTGTGTCTGACCACCGTACGGTTTTTCCTAAGTCATACAACCGGTATTTCGAGCCGTTTTTGGGTAGTGGGGCTGTCTTTTTCGGCCTATGCCCTAGTCATGCTTATCTCAGCGATGCGAATCACGACCTTATTGAGACATACTACGCAATACGGGACGACTGGCGATTGGTATGGGAGAGACTTCTATGGCATCGGCAGCGTCACAGTAAGGAACACTACTACCGGATCCGCACCAGCAAGCCGAGAACTGCTGCTTCTCGTGCGGCCAGATTTATCTACTTAAACAGGACTTGTTTCAATGGCCTCTATCGTGTGAATAGGCAAGGCGTTTTCAACGTGCCAAAAGGAACCAAGGATACTGTCACATTCCCCGATGATGATTTCTCAACGGTCGCGAATGCGTTACGGTCTGCGCATTTAGTCTGTGGTGACTTTGAAGAAGTGCTGTATGAAGCAGGTGCAGGTGACTTCGTTTACGTAGATCCTCCATACACGGTCCAGCACAACCAGAACAATTTCATTAAGTACAATGAACGCCTTTTTTGCTGGGAAGACCAGGAACGCCTTGCGGCTGCTGTTGGCGAAGCCTCCAGGCGGGGGGCTTTGGTCCTCGTGTCAAATGCGGACTCGCCCAGCATCAAGAGGCTCTATTCCGCTGCGGAATGGAACTATGCCGTGCTGCGTCGGCACAGCGTGCTGGCAGCAGTAGTTTGCAAGCGCCAAATCACGACTGAATTGGCAATTGCGAACTACGACCTAGACGGAGGGTGCGCCGAGCCGTCCTTAAGTAATTGAAGCTCCATCGACAGGCGGGAAGAGGGGAGATGATCATAAAATTCTTCTATTGAAACGTTCGTAGAAGGTATGGACTTTAAGACGATATGAGTCGTAAGCTTAATATGAAATTTATTGAATCTGAAACATTGGAACTTAAAAAATCTACTTCTGAGATTAAAGAGGCGATCATATCTATAGCGGCAATTCTCAATAAACATCAACACGGAGAATTATTTTTTGGAATTAAAAACAATGGCATTGTAGCCGGTCAGAACGTAACGGAAAAAACAATCCGTGATGTATCAAAATCCATTGCAGACCATATTGAACCCAAAATCTATCCTCACATAAACCGTATCGAAATAGACGGCAAGGCATGTATTAAAGTCCGGTTTAAGGGTAACGATATTCCCTATTTTGCATATGGCAGGGCATATATAAGGGTGGCGGATGAAGACCGGCAATTAAGCGCTAAAGAACTCGAAGGGCTGATTCTCGGAAAGAATAAGGATAAATTAAGATGGGATACCGAAATTTGCAAAGAAGCAAAGATCACAGACATAAGCGCAACTAAAGTCAAATCTTTTTTGAAAGGTTCAGTGCTGAAATATGACACTGTACGCAATGCGCTTGAAAAATTAAAGCTCATGTCTGACGGTAAGCCCCTCAATGCAGCCGTAATCTTATTTGCCAAAAAACCGCAGGCATTTTTCCCCAATGCCCGTCTCAGATGCGCTGTTTTCGGCACAACAGACACATCGTTTACCATTGATATGCAGGATTTTGAAGGAGATCTCTTCTACCTGATCGAAAAAGCCGAAGGATACATCCTGAAAAATATTCATATCGGCATGAAGCTGGAAGGGTTAAGAAGGGTAGATGTGCCTGAAATTGACAAGGCGGCTTTCAGAGAAGCAATAATCAATGCCTTCTGCCATAGGGATTACCGGGAGTTTGATTCTGTTAACATCGCTGTTTTTAAAGATCGTGTTGAAATAAGGAGCCCGGGGCTGCTTTATGGTGGGCTGACCATAGAGACCATCAGGACAAAGATGGTCTCAGAAAGAAGAAACGAGCTGATTGCAGAGATGCTTCATCGTGTTCATTTCATAGAGAAATGGGGCAGGGGTATCAAGCTTATGCTCTCAAAAGAACCTGATACTGAATTCAGCGAGGTAGGGACAAAGTTTATTACTACTTTTAAGCGTAGGAGTTATTTTGAGGGCAAGAAAGGATTTGAAAAGTTGGGTGAAAAAGGGGTAGAAGATATTACCCAGAAAACTACCCAGAAAACTACCCAGAAAATCATAGAAGCTATTACTAAGAAATCAGATATTACTCAAAAAGAACTTGCAACGGTTATAGGGATAACCGAAGACGGAGTAAAATACCATATAACCAGACTTAGGAAAAAAGGAGTTCTCAAGCGCATCGGCCCGGACAAGGGTGGCTATTGGGAAGTGGTGAAAAAATGAAATGACATTTCCTAAACTGGAACTACCTGAAAAATATCCTGGAGGCAATGACCGGTATTGAAACGTTCGTAGAAGGTATGGACTTTAAGACGATATGAGCGATAAATTAAACATCCTTAACCTGTTTTCAACCCTGAACAATAAGAAGGTTCGCTATCTCGTCGCCGGTGGAGTGGCTGTCAATCTTTATGGGATTGAACGAGCCACAGGCGATATAGATATCGTTGTTCATCTGGAGCGGCATAATCTTGAAAAGTTTGTGGAGGTCATGAAGGAGTTAGGCTTCAGGCCCAAAATTCCGGTGAAACTTGAAGATCTGTGCAGTAAGGAGATGAGGGACAAGTGGGTTCGTGAAAAGGGGATGAAGGTTTTCAGCGTTTATGACCCGCAGAATCCATATTTCCTATTGGATGTATTTGTAGAGGAACCGTTTGACTTTGATAAGGTTTATGGAGAACGGAAAAATATCAAGGCTGGAAATGTGAGGATTCCACTTGTCCCTATAAAACGGCTTATTGAGATGAAGAAGAAGGTCGGCAGACCTCAAGATATTGCCGATGTCTATTATCTTAGAAAGATAGAAAAGGAGTGGGGTGATGAATAAAACGCCACTGTTATATTATAGGACGATAGAGCAGATAAAAGAGTACCGGAAGCGGCCGGCTCTTCAAAAGATCAAGTGGCTTGAGGCGCAAATGGAGTTTTTCTATTATGCCATGCCTGATAGGGCCAAGAAGATCAGGGATCGTATGCGCGCAGAAAAAAAGACCGCAACCCTTTAATAGATAGACTCACTCGGGAGGGACACCGGGACATTCTTGAAAATTATCACTTTTAGAACAACAGGCATTTCTCGTCTGCTGTGATCCGCAGAAGAGGTTGTTACAGGAAAGATAATACCGCGAGATACGGGCTTCTGAAAGGCGGTTCTATCAAAAAATCAGCGAGATATATGCTCAATGCAGCATTGACTGTAGCCCACTGACCCCCGAACTTCAATCCCGGTACAAGGTCAAAGAGATTGGGTGTTTGGCTCCTTATGACGGCCGGCCAAATTAACTGGATTTTCGGCGGAAATTCTGGTAAGAGGTAACTTCCGTCTCCGGGCACGATGATGAGGAAACAGTGAAGATACCCGACACGGAAAAACCAAAAAGGAGAAACCAATGGCATCCGAACGCAGGGAAACGCGGCTGAAACAGAAGGCCGAATGGGAAGTGAAGTTGCAGAAGCGTCTGGCGCTTCTTGCGGAGAAGGGGGCGGACAAGAAAAAGATCGCGCGCGATGTGCTCGTCAAGGGATTGAAGGCAAAGATCAAGGAATCGCAGGCCCGTTTGCGGGCGATCGACGCCACGGAGAAGCGAACGGCGGAGTTGGCCACGATCAAGGCGGAGCGCTTGGCAAGGCCCAAGGAAGAGACCTCCAAGGCAAAGAAAGTCGCCGCGCCGCCCCCCGAAGCCAAGCCCAAGAAGAAAAAGAAGAAGGAAGAGGGCGCAGCGCCTCAGCAGGCTTAGCCCTTTTTCCCCACACCGCGCAGCGATATTCCCCGCCGCGAGCAGCGGGGAATGCGCTCGCTATGCATGTTCAAAGCTTTCTTACATGGAAAGCACGTTCAGGACGACCTTTAGGTTGCACGGATGGAGAAAGGTTATGAAGAGGGTTGCACCGGTGAGGCATGCGGGAAAGGTCCCGGACATGAGCAATCCACAATCCGCCGTTGACTGAACGCTGTTTTTTGTGTACAATACGAAACACCAAACGGGCCTGACGGCCCGATTTTTTTTGTTTTACAACCATCTTTTTGGGAATTCATCAGTTTTAGGAAGGCAAGAATGATCAACGCATCGAATGTCGCCCTCGCCTACGGCAAGAGGGTTATTTTTAAGGACGTCAACATCAAATTCACCCCCGGCAACTGTTACGGCCTGATCGGCGCCAACGGCGCCGGCAAGTCCACCTTTCTCCAGATCCTCGCCGGCGAAATAGAACCGGACAAGGGAGAAATTACGGTCGGGGCCGGCGAGCGGATTGCGGTGCTGCGGCAGGACCATTTCGCCTTTGACGAGGAAACGGTCTTCCATACCGTCATCATGGGGCACCGAAGGCTCTACCAACTGATGGCCGAGCGGGAGGCGCTCTACGCCAAGCCCGATCTCTCGGAAGCGGACGGCCTTCGCTGTGGGGAGGTCGAGGGCGAATTCGCGGCGATGAACGGCTATGACATTGAATCCGAGGTGGCGGTGCTGCTCAACGGTCTCGGCATTCATGAGGATCTGCGCCAGAAGAAGATGAAGGAGCTCGATGGCGGCGACAAAGTGCGAGTGCTGCTCGCGCAGGCCTTGTTCGGTAACCCGGACATCCTTCTGCTTGACGAGCCGACCAACAATCTGGACCAGCAATCCATCGCCTGGCTGGAGAATTTCCTTTTCCGATTTCAGAACACGACCATTATCGTTTCCCATGACCGCCATTTCCTGAATCAGGTCTGCACCCATATGGCGGATATCGACTTCGGCCGCATCCAGGTGTATGTTGGGAACTACGACTTCTGGTACGAGGCCAGCCAGTTGATTCTCAAGCAGAGGCAGAATGAGAACAAAAAGGCCACGGCCCGGGCCGACGAGCTCAAGGCGTTCATCCAGCGTTTCAGCTCCAACGCCTCCAAGGCGAAGCAGGCCACCTCGCGGAAAAAACTGTTGGAAAAGCTCACCATCGAGGACATGCCGGTCTCGTCGCGGAAATACCCCTATGTGGTGTTCAAGCCCGGGCGGCCCTGCGGCGACATCATCCTCGAGATCAAGGACCTCTGCAAGGAGGTGGACGGGGTCACGGCCTTGCACAATTTAACCCTCACCGTCAACAAGGGGGACAAAATCGCCTTTGTCGGCGACAGCACCCTGGCCAGGACGACCCTTTTCCAGATCCTGACCGGGGAAATGGCGCCGGACAGCGGCAGCTTCCGCTGGGGCCAGACCATCTCCACCGCCTATTTTCCTAAGGAGAACAGCGACTACTTCGCCCATGACCTGAACCTGATCGAATGGCTCCGCCAGTTTGCGCCCATCACCGAGGGCGAGAACTTCGTCCGCGGGTTTCTCGGCCGGATGCTCTTCTCCGGCGAAGAGGCGCTCAAGCAGGTCGGCGTCCTTTCCGGCGGCGAGCGGGTCCGCTGTATGCTGGCGCGGATGATGCTGGCCGACGCCAACGCTCTCATCTTCGATGAGCCGACCAATCACCTGGACCTTGAATCGATCACCGCCCTCAACAACGGCCTCATCGCCTTCCCTGAGGTGGTGCTTTTCGCTTCCCATGATCACCAGTCCGTCGCCACAGTGGCGAACCGGATCATCGAGATTACGCCGACCGGAATCATAGATCGGATGACAAATTATGACGATTATCTGGAAGACGGGGAGGTGACGAGGCTCAGAGGTGATCTCTGCCAGGCAATGGCGAGCTGAATCTCTAGCCCTCCCTCCAAAATCGGAGAGATATCCAATCACCGGGGAGAATAAGTAATGTCCGGAAAAGAGGCCGGCGACGGCCGGGGAGTTGCCCGGCGGCTGAACAAAAAGGAAATCAACGCCTGCCCTATGACCAAATGGCGTGGACCGGTTCACGTCATCCGCACTGCCGGGGAGCTGGCCGATGCGGTCCGGCATTTGGCAAAGGAAACCCTGCTAGGGTTGGACACGGAAACCAGGCCTGCCTTCAAAAAGGGAGAGAGTTACCCGCCGTCACTGCTGCAGCTCGCAGGCGAACAGGAGGTTTTCATTTTCCAGTTGCAGTACCTCGGCCTGCCCAAACCGCTCCGCCGCCTCTTGGCGCAGCCCGAGATCACCAAGGCCGGCGTCGCTCTGACGTATGATATCCGGGAATTGCAGGAACTAGCCCCCTTCCAGCCGGCACGGTGCGTGGACCTCGACAGGATGGCCAGAGAAGCGGGTCTTCTAAATCAGGGCTTGCGGGGACTTGCCGCCGTTCTGCTGGGGCTACGCATTTCCAAGGCAGCCCAGACTTCCAATTGGGCACGAAGCACACTGACCCCGCCGCAAATTCGATATGCGGCCACCGATGCCTGGCTGGGCCGGATACTCTTTCAAAAACTCCTGCAGATCAGGGATTCAGGAGATTCGGCAGGCTCCTAGCGTTTTTTCTCATCCTTCTTGGCTCTTTTCGCGGCCTTTTTTTCCTTCAGGGTCTTGGCCGGTTCCTTCTTGGTTTTCTTTTTGCTGTCCATGCCTTTGGTCATGCTTTTTCACCTCCCGGGGTCAGGTTTGGAATTTCATCCAGGAGCCTGCCGTTCAGCTTTCAAATATCTTGTTCTTTCGCGACCTTAGCTAGAAGCTGGTTTCTTGTCAACAGAAAACAGTTTCAAGGTCGGTTTTTGATCGCTTAAAGGTTCAATCCTCTTTGGCACCCCCGATGTTGAGATAAGATGTAAGGCGGAGACGGGAACGCACCATCACCTACCGGGTCGAGCTTTGTCTTCGCTATGCGGCCCAATCCGCCGTTGACTGAACGTTGATCTTTGTGTATACTACGAAACACCAAACGGGCCTGACGGCCCGATTTTTTTTGTTTTACAACCATCTTTTTCGGGGTTTATAGCGTGAACAAGGAACATCAGAGAGAGGTTGACCGACGGCGCACTTTCGGCATCATCAGCCATCCTGACGCCGGGAAAACCACCCTTACGGAAAAATTGCTCCTCTTCGGTGGGGCCATTCAGCTGGCCGGGGCCGTGAAGGCCCGAAAGGCTGCCCGTCATGCTACCAGCGACTGGATGTCCATCGAGAGGGAGCGCGGCATATCAGTTACCACTTCGGTGATGAAATTCAACTACCGTGATTTCGAGATAAACCTGCTTGACACCCCCGGACACCAGGATTTTTCTGAAGACACGTACAGGGTCCTCACGGCGGTGGATAGCGCCCTCATGGTGATAGACAGCGCAAAGGGCGTGGAACCGCAGACGGAAAGACTGATGGAGGTCTGCCGACTGCGTAATACCCCGATCATAACCTTCATCAACAAGCTGGACCGGGACGGGATGTCCCCCCTGGATGTGCTTGCGGACATCGAAGACAAGCTCCAGATTGAGTGTACGCCGCTCTCCTGGCCGATTGGAGGGGGCAAGCGCTTCAAAGGAGTGTATGACTTCTACCGTAAGAAACTGCGTCTTTTTACCCCGGGGCAAGAGACTAGGATTCAGGACGGGGTAACGGTCACCGACCTGGCCGATAGTCTGCTCGATGAAATCCTCGGCACCCAGGCTGATGACCTGCGCCGAGACGTGGAGTTGATCGAGGGCGCGGCAAACCCCTTTGAACACGGGCACTATCTGAAAGGGAGCCAGACCCCGGTGTTTTTTGGGAGCGCTATCAATAATTTTGGCGTCAAGGAGCTGCTTGACGCCTTCGTAGAGATGGCGCCCGCCCCCGGGCCGAGGGCCGCCGTCTCGCGTGAAGTCCACCCCTACGAAGAACCATTTTCGGGGTTCGTTTTCAAGATACAAGCAAACATGGACCCGGCGCATCGAGACCGCATTGCCTTTCTCCGAATAGTTTCAGGCAAATTCACGCGCGGGATGAAAGTCCGCCACAACCGGACCGGTAGAGAGGTAGCCCTGGCCAATGCCACTATTTTTATGGCTCAGGACCGCATGAATGTGGAAGAGGCTTACCCCGGAGACATCATCGGCATCCACAATCATGGAACCATCAAGATCGGGGATACCTTCAGCGAGAAGGAACCCCTCAAGTTCACAGGCATTCCAAATTTTGCCCCGGAACACTTCCGGCGGGTGCGCCTGAAGAACCCCATCAAGGCCAAACAACTGCAAAAAGGCCTGACGCAGTTGGCGGAAGAGGGGGCGGTTCAGGTCTTTCGGCCGATTCAGGGAAACGACTACATCCTGGGAGCAGTGGGGATTCTACAATTCGACGTAACCGTCGCACGCCTCAAAGGCGAATACGGTGTAGATGCGGTCTATGAACCGGTAGAATACACGACGGCGCGATGGGTCAGCTGCCGGGACAAGAAAATAATGGAAGGGTTTCAAAAGAAACACCTGCTCAACATGGCGCATGATGCAGAAGGACACCTGGCCTACCTGGCGCCCAGCGAGTGGCGACTTGGTTTTGTGATGGAAGACTGGCCTGATATTGTCTTCCTCAAGACCCGCGAACACAACTGACAGGTGAATTGAAGCTTCCCGCAGTCCGCCTGGGGCGGACGGGGAATCTCCGTATGCAAGGTAAAATGCATCGTATTCGCTCGCTATGCATGTTCAAATTGTAAGTGCACCATTTGATGTCTGCCTGCGGCGGGTGGAATTCGAGTTGGCCTGGCCATTCTTTACATAGAAGAAAAGCGTCCCAGGCGCATCAAACCGTGCCTGTCGGGGCATGCCCGGCCCTCTTTTTCATTGTTCAAGATTCCATTATCGCACTTATTCAATGTAGTCAATAAAGCCCCCATGGTGTTCCCCTGGATTTTGTTAACGCCTCCTGTCGAGATTCTAATTCTTGCTCGTGTGACATTGGAAGCAGCCGCCGGTTCCTCCACCGTCGGCCTGGATAGTCGCGTAGTCCCATCGAAGCATGTCAGGATAGGGGCTGGCGTGGGCCCTATGGCAGGAGAGACACATGACCATGTCCGTGCCTATGGTTACCGTGTCACTGACCGCGGCGAGTGTGGGTCGGGCTACGGGGACGATGGGGTCATACGTCGCGGTGCCGGTGGCGGCACCGAAAGCGTCGGCGTATTCACCGGACGCCGGTATCTTACGATCTACGGGGTGTCGTATCCAGGCCCCTCCCTGTCTCTTGATGTGGAAATTTCCGTGACAGCCACAGCAGAAGGCCGTGGCCGTGTTCCCTGCTATGGAGACGAAACCACCAGTCCCGCTGGCGACCTGCTTACCCAGGTACTCATTATGGTCACTGGCACTGCTGGTGTATTGCCAGTCGCCATCCTCTATGCCTGCGACTCCGTACTGGTAACCGCTGAAATGGCCCGACAGAAACCGGTACCATCCCTCTGCAGCGCTATCCGCCACCCCATCTGTAACACTGGTATGATGCCAACTCTTGATTTGACTGAACTTGTTGAAGCCGGATACCATATGGCAGCCGGTGCAGCCGGATCGCCCGTTCAGGTAGCCATGAATGGGCTCGAATTCGGAAGAAGTCTGAAAAGGAAGATGGAGATTGCTATGGCAAACGTTTGTGCCACAGCCGCCGCCTACGTACGCTTCCCCGGGGGCGCTCATCAGGACGTCATCGGGATTAGCCGGAAACACGTTGTGCCCGTTCCCGTCGCTTACCGTTACCCAATAGAAATTCCCGCCGGCGAGACCTTGACTGCCGTAGGAGGGCTGGCCGGTATTATTGACAATAGGAGCGCCGGTTACCGGATCTTTCCAGGTCGCGCCGTCGGTGGCAGAATGGCAGCCCACACAGTCGCCTACCAGTAGTTGGCCGTAGGGGCCTCCGGGCGCTACCGGAAGTCCCCCCTGACTGTTGTGCATGGTGTGGCAGTTGGCACATGGTCCCGTCACTCTGGCGGAAGCGGCGGGTGGGAGCGATAGGATCAGGACAAGGGAAAAGATTAAAGTCGCCGCGAATGTGAGTGCCTTTTGCCGGGGTATCTTGATGCCTGATTTCGTCCGGTCCTTGGGCATGACCATAATGCTACTCCTGAGGCGGCCTGCGGATGCTGCTTTACACGGTAAAGCTGACGACGTCGATGAATCGTAGCTAATGCAAATGGAGTGCCAATGGCATGGACATTACCGAAAGACGCTAACATGTTGTTATTACGTTGTCAATGGAAATGATGGCTAAGACGATTACCGCGACAGAGGGAGAAAGGGATTGGACCAGTGGAAAAACAATTCCACTAAAAGAGAACAATTGTTCCCATGCCACACCCCCTTATGATGCTACCTGTTTGGATTCAGGCACATTTGTCAGATTGTCCGCGGGCCTTTTCTCCGGCGACACCCCAAAGCGGAACCTGAGCTGACGCTGCACCCGGACCATAGTGCGAAAAACAGCCGGTGCATTGCTTTTTTGTATGGACGGGCGTTACATAGAGATATAGTGTTTTCTAGTCTTCGGCCGATGAAAAAAGGCTCGGTCTCGATCACTTCGAAGGCGGCTCCTCGCAGGGTACAAAATATGTGCTGTCCTGTTTTGGCGAGAAGGCGTTACCTTTCCTATGCAGAAACCAGCCGGGATCAAGCTCGTCGGCCGAAACTGGTGGGGGGATTGCAGGCCTTTAGACGTGTATCAAACGAGCTTGTTTCTAAGGCAATCCCTTGGTTACTCTTCAGACGAAGTCTTACGAGAACATTTTTTTTACCCAGCTCCCTTCAACTTTTGTCTCAGGTTTCTGGCTTGCCATCACTTTTTCAACCTTGTCGACCAAACGGGTGAGTTGCTCGTCCTTGACGACGTATTCTTTTGCGCCCAGAGAAAAACCCCGTTCTATGTCGGCAATCTTGTCCGCAGTCGTAGCCATAATGACGGGTATCTTGCGCAATTCAGGATGAATCTTTAAAGAGCGAAGGACCTGCCAACCGTCCATCCCCGGCATATTCACATCCAGGATAATGAGATCCGGCTTCTTTTCCCTGGCAATACTCAGCCCTTCTTTGCCGTCGAGGGCACTGATAACTTGAAACCCTGCCTTTTCCAGTGCCAACCTGAACTTGGCTTGAACCAACTTTGAATCATCGGCTAACAAGATCGTTATGTCCATTTTTTCCTCTTTTCCTCCTTTTCCGTCCATGTGCGTACGTTCGTGTAGAGCGTTCATAGTGCCCCCACTCTTCTGTGTTTTTTCTTGAACATGCATAGCGAGCGCATTTCCCGCAGCTTGCTGCGGGGAGCTTCAATATTGGATAGCTACTCCTGTAATATTCCTGCAAGCAAGTTTTTGATCCGGGTATTTCCCTTCGAAGACCTTATACCTGACTAAGTGGGGGCGCTCATTAGTTTAACAGATCGGCACGTATGGCTAATAACAAAAGAGCCTGAAATAAATACGGACTTTGAATATGGATGACCGAGAATACAGCTTTTATTTTACCCCACGTCCGTCCCCGTAAACTGAGATAGAAAAAACCCCCTTTTCGTTTAAGTAAGTCCTCCCATTAGCCGAAAAGCCATAATGAACCATTAGAAATGTAAGACTGCGAGAATTCAATGGCTGATGCGTATTCTCCATGTCAGGAACAGGCAGAAGGCATTATTAAGTTGCGTGGCGAGATAGGCGTCCACCATCTTGACGACTTATATGAGTGCCTGAAGGATCGGTTTGTGCTGGAGCAGGATCTGACTATAGACTGTCAGGAAGTCGTGCAGATGGATACAGCGGCTATACAGGTACTGATAGCCTTCAAAAAATCTCTTACCGAAGGTCACAGGCTGACCATTAAAAATATACCGCCCGACTTGGAAAAGGTTTGGGAAATAATCGGGGTCAAACAGATGATCCTGAAAGAATAGGTGGACGCCATATGGAAAAACATGTCCTGGTAGTTGATGATTCACCCACTCTGCGCGCCAGCATCTCTTTTTGCCTGAACAACGCCGGATATAGGGTATCCGAGGCTGTGAACGGCAAGGACGGGCTCGTCAGGCTGCAAGAGATGGAGTCCCAAAAAAAGCCGCCGGCGTTGATTATCTCAGACGTGAATATGCCCGAAATGGACGGCATAACCTTTATAAAAGAAGTCAAAAAAACAAACTGGAAGTTTATCCCGATTCTTGTTCTGACCACCGAATCACAAGAGGCGCAGAAATTGAGAGGAAAGTCTGCCGGAGCCGCCGGCTGGCTCTTGAAACCTTTCCGGCCGGAACAACTCCTCTGGGTCGTAAGAAAGTTTGTTCGTTGAGAATAGACTATGGAACAGGACGAGCTTTTACAGATATATTTTTCAGAAGCGGAAGAATTGTTGCAAAACATGGAACACGGCCTGATGACCTTAGAATCCGATCCGCAAAATCAGTCCGTTATTAACGAGGTCTTCCGGGCGATGCACACTATGAAGAGCAGCTCGGCTATGGTCGGCTTTACCCAGCTCTCTGAACACGCCCATCTCCTGGAAAACCTCATGGAAAGGATACGCAGCAAACAACTGCCTATAACCCAAAACCTGGTCTCCTTTCTCCTGGAAAACCATGATGTTATAAAATCGGCGGTGGAAAATGCTTCCCAGGGAAAGCCGGACGCAGGGCTGGATGCCTTTTCGTCCATGGCCGAAAAAGTAAAACGGTTCATGGGCCTAGCCGCAGAACAAGAAGAAGGCCGGGCAACTGCGCCGATAACTACCGGCATGTCCGGCGGCCAGAAGGAATCCTCCAAGGGATCTTATTACGAGATTGATATGCGCTTTCGCAAGGACATCTTCCAGACCGGACAGGATCCGCTGATGCTGCTGTATGAACTGGGAGATTTGGCTGAGATAATATCCGTAGAGACAGACCTGTCTTCTCTGCCGCCATTTCTGGAGATGGACCCCTTTCAGCTTTACCTTGCCTGGCGGCTCCTGATCAAAACCGACCGGCCCCTGCCCACCATAGAAAAGGTATTCGTCTTTGTCCAGGAAGATGAATTAAACCAGGTTTCCATAAGAGACGTATCATCACATTTTCGGGACGGGGTGGACACCAGAATGGCTGACAAGCCGCTGGGAGAGATATTAATTGATCAAAAACTGGTCAGCGAGCAGGAAATACAAGAAGTCCTCACCCAGCAGAAAAAGGTTGGGGAGGCTTTATTAGAAAAGGGCAAAATCTCTCCGGATGAACTAAACAAGATCGTTGACCTCCAGGAAAAAAGCCGGACGGTCCTGCGTAAGTCCACGGTACGCGTAGATACAGATAAGCTCGACCAGCTCGCAAATATGGTGGAAGAAATGACCATACAAATGGCGCGAATCTCCGCCATCCTGGGGAATTTGCCGCCGGATGTCACCAGAAAATTGGGCGGTGAGCCGGATATCCTGAACAGGATCGGCCGGGAGGTGCAGGAACAGGTTATGCGTCTTCGCATGTTTCCTATCGAAGGCACATTTCAAAGGTTTCAAAGAATGGCCCGGGACCTGGCCCGGGAGCACCATAAGCAGGTTAAGATTGTCCTGGGTGGAGGAGAAACGGAACTGGACAAAGATGTTATTGAACAGATAAACGACCCCTTAAAGCACCTGATACGCAATTGCATTGACCACGGGATCGAAGTCCCTGAGGAGAGGAAACGGTCGGGCAAATCCCCGGAGGGAATCATCAGCCTTAATGCTTACCAGCAGGAAGGCAAGATATACATTGAAATTAAGGATGATGGCCGGGGTATCGACGCCGAAGCAGTGCGGCGAAAGGCTATAGAAAAGGGCCTGATTAAAGAAAACGACCAGCCCTTGCCTGAAGAGATTTACAAGTTCCTATTTATCCCCGGATTTTCCACTGCTAAAGAGATCAGTTCCATATCCGGCCGCGGGGTAGGGATGGACGTAGTACAGAATAACATTCAGCAATTGGGAGGGATGATCGATGTCTTTTCCGAAAAAGGCAAAGGAGCTACCTTCGTCATAAAGCTCCCTTTAACCCTGGCGGTTATTGATGGTATGTATGTTGGCATAGGGGACGATATTTTTGTCATACCCTTGCTAACCGTTCTAAGCACAGCCAAGCTTGAAAAAGGCAACTTAAAGACCATTGAAGGCAAGGGTGAGGTAATACGTTTGGGGGACTCATGCGTGCCGCTCATCCGCCTGGATAGAGTCCTGGGTATAGACCGCCGGCAGACAGATACAGAACCATTGGTCGTTTTTGTAAGTAGCGAAAAAAAGATCCTGGGCCTGGTTGTGGACGAAATACTCGATCACCAGCAGGTCGTAATTAAAAACCTGGAGAAAAATTTCTGTAGAATTTCCGGGATTGCCGGGGGCGCTATTATGCCCGATGGCAGCGTAGCCCTTGTTCTGGACGTGTATGGTCTGGATCATCTATTTTTTGATCGAGGCCGGGTCCATGAACCAGTCCATTGAAACAAAAAAAAGGGGGGGTATTCCCATGCTTAAGTTCCTTCAATCCTACATAAACAAAAATTTGCGCTTCAAGATCCTGATCACGCTAATCTTGACCTCGGCGCTTTTTACGGGTGTCCTTATATACATTGGCGTTAATAGTCATAGAGAGGATGTCCTGAATAAAGTGACGCGGTTTGAACTGGAACTGGCGGACATGACGCACGCGGGGATAAAACACCCCATGGCCATCGGTAATATGGACGCGGTCAGGGAACAACTAAGGGACATCAAAACGGCCATGAAGGGGGTAGAGGTTTATATAACGGATGCCGACCAGACCGTAGTCTATGCCAGTCATGAAGAAACAGTTGGGGCCAAGCTCGGGGATCTATTAGCGGATACCGAACTCACAAAAAACCTGAGCAATATACTTTCTACCGGCGTTGATCCCAAACGGCCATTCCTGCAGACTATAAATGGCGAACCATATAACCTTATTTTTCATCCCATTCTTAATGAACCGGCTTGTTACAACTGCCATGCCCCGGCCAAAAGGGTGCTGGGCTCTCTGGTGGTGCGTCAATCCGTAGCCGCTGATTATGCCTCTATTGCCTCTCTTAGAAACCGGTATATCATGGCCGGAGCGCTGGGAGTCATATCTTTGGTTGTAATCCTTAACTATCTGATAACCCGCCTCATCACGCGGCGCATCCACTATCTGGCCGATAAGGCAAAACAGGTAGCGGAAGGAGACGTAGATGTAAATATCGAGGTGAGGGGCGAAGACTCCATAGAGACGTTGAATAAAAACTTCAATATCATGCTGCGACACCTGCGCGACAGGATAGAATATGCGAACAGTCTGAAGCTCGGGATCAGCGATCCATTCTTCGTTGTCGATCCGGATCTTACCATAACCTATATGAACGATGCCGCTGCGGCCACAACCGGATACCAAAGAGAAGAAGTGGAAGGCAAAGTAAAGTGCTGGAACGTCTTCAACAGCAACATCTGCAAGACCGACTGCGGATTAAAAAGAAGCATGGAAACAGGCCAGGCGGGGGGAAGGGTGTATTGTGAAATCACTAACCGTCATGGGGAAACTATTCCTATAGAGGCCAGTGCCGCCGTTCTTAAAGACTCCAGCGGCAAGGTACTGGGAGGTTTCAAGATATTCCATGACATTACCGCCAGGGTCGAGGCAGAAAAGATTCTCAAAGAAACAGCCGCTAAGGAAGAGGAGCAAAGGCGGTATCTGGAAGGACGGGTGGACAATCTGCTCAATGTCCTGGACAAGGCCGCCGGGGGAGATCTCACGGCCAGAGTAGAGTCCATAGGTAAAAAAGACCTCATGGACAGGCTGGCAGACAAGGTCAACGAGATGTTCGAGAAGATTGGCTCGCTCATAAAGCAGACAAAAAGGACTGCGGAAATTGTGGCCCGGGGGACAAATCAGATCTCCGCGGGTAATCAGGACCTGTCGCAGCGGACTCAGGAGCAGGCGGCCACTATAGAAGAAGCCGGCGCCACCCTCGAACAAATGACCGCCAATGTCAGCCAGAACGCTGCCAATACCATGAAGGTCAACCAGTTGGCTCAGGAATCCGTGACCCTGGCGCAGGAAGGAACATCAGTAGTGAAAGAGACGGTCCATGCCATGACTGAGGTGTGGACCGCCAGCAAAAAAATTGTAGAAATTATGGACCTGGTTAACGAGATCACCTTTCAGACCAATCTCCTGGCCCTTAATGCCGCGGTGGAGGCCGCCCGGGCCGGTGAACACGGCCGCGGTTTTGCGGTGGTAGCCACGGAAATACGCAATCTTTCCAAGAGAAGCGGGGAGGCAGCTAAAGATATACAGAATCTCATCCATGACAGTATGGCTAAGATTGAAGAAAGCCATAAGTTAGTCGGTCAAACCGGCAGCAGTCTGGAAAAGATAACCGGATGCATCACTGCCGTGTCCGAGGCCGTTTCTGAGGTCTCGGCGGCTACTCAGGAACAATCACGCAGTATTGAGCAAGTGAATCAGGCTGTTACCGATATGGGGGATGTTGTACAGCAAAATGCCGCTCTGGTTGAACAATTAGCAGGCGCTAGTCAAACGCTGGCGGCTAAGGCCGCGCTCCTGAAAAAGTTAACCAAGGAATTTTCTGTGGCCGGGGCAGATGAAGATTCCATAGAGGAAGAGACGTTGACTCCGGCAACCCTCACCGGGAGAGAAAAAAGGGGGACTATGCCCCCGGTAAAAAGGCCTTTACGTCAAGATATGTTGCAAAAGGCCGTGCTTAAAGAGATATCCCCGGAAGAAGCAGATCTCAACATGGAGGAAGGTTTTGAAGAATTCTAAGGAGCCAAAGTCCACATGGAAGAACAGTATATAACCTTTTATCTTGATGACGAAGAATACGGGATAGAAATTAATAAGATAAGAGAAATCATCGGCTATCGCCGTTTTACCCGGGTACCCGGGGTTAAAGATATTGTAAAGGGGATGGTTAACTTGCGCGGTGTTATATTTCCCATCTTTGACTTGAGGCTCAAGTTTAATCTGCCACCAAAGGAATACAACAAATTTTCCGTTATATTTGTCCTGGAAATCGCGGGGCGTATCATGGGCATTATCGTAGACACTACCTCAGACGTCATCTCGCTCAGCCCGGCAGAAATCTTGCTTACACCCAGGCTTTCTCCTTCCATACGGACGGAATATATAAAAGCCGTGGCCCAACAGGGTGACCGTTTAATCATCTTACTGGATCTGGAACGAATTCTGGATGAAAAGGAATTGGAAGAACTGGATGCAACCGCTTAAGGACGGCCGTGATCTTTCTGAAGAAAACGACGCGGGTCATGCCACGGGCAGATTCGCACGCCCAGGCGTATCTTCGACCGAGGCGAACTTCAAGCCCCTCCAAAAACTAATAGAAGAAAAAACAGGTATCTTTTTGCCTGAACATAAGGAGATGTTATTCACATCCAGATTAAACAGCCGTTTTAAATCCTTAGGGCTGAAATCGATCGATGCCTATACTCAATATCTGCGGCATGCCCCGGATGCTGAGAACGAACTGGCCAGGGCCGTTGATTGTTTAACTACTCACACCACGCATTTCTACAGAGAAAAACACCATTTCGAATTCCTAAATGATGTAGTTTTCCCCCACCTTCTGCAAGAAGGAGAAAAAAACGGTGTCAGAAGATTAGCTGTCTGGTGCGCCGGCTGCTCTACCGGTGAAGAGGTATATACCGTAGCCATTACTACGAACACGTTCTGGGGGCAGTACCCGTCCTGGAAAATAAAAATTATGGCCACGGATATAAGCCGGGAGATTTTAGAAGTGGCGCGCACAGGTATTTACCCGCATAGTATAAAAAAAGACATTCCTAACCTGTATTTGAGGAGCTTTTTTACAGAGATCACCTCGGATGGTCTCCGCTGCCTTCAGGTTAAGCCGATACTTGAGAATATGATTTCCTTTGAAGAACACAACCTTATGGATGGGATCCCATCGCTATTTCCCTTTGACATCATTTTTTGCCGCAACGTGCTGATCTACATGGGAAAAGAGGCGAAAAAAGATATCTTGAATACATTTTACAGGGCGCTGAGGGACGATGGTTTTCTTTTTCTGGGACATTCCGAGTCCTTGATTGGATTAAATGATAAATTTTATCCTATGGGAAGGACTATATACCAGAAAATTCCCGAAGCATAACAATGTATCGTACTTATCATCCCAAATTAAATAAAACGGTCATAATTTTGATGCCCGGAGAATATTATGCCACGGCTAATGGAGAAGTAATATCTACGATGGTGGGTTCCTGTATAGCTACATGCATCTTTGACGAAGAACATAAGATCGGAGGCATGAATCATTTTATGCTCCCCGGTGTAGTCGGGCCCAAAAACCTGCTCCTGACCGAGGCCGGCCGTTATGGAATGTTCGCTATGGAGTTACTGATCGGCGAGCTGATAAAAATGGGTGGGAACAGAAAAAAATTCAAGGCAAAAATTTTTGGCGGGGGCTATGTCATAAAATTCAGAAGATCAGATGGAAATGTCCCGCAGGCCAATATTGATTTTGCAAAGAAATTTTTAGAGCTGGAAGGTATTCCACTATTAGCTGAGGATGTAGGCGGCGATAACGGCCGAAAAATATTATTTTTTACGCATACCAATAAAGTTCTTGTCAGGCGTATAGGCTCCAGGGAGGCCATGGCCCCAGTGCAAAAGGCAGAAGAACAATACAAGTCCCGGGTTTTGAGAAAACGGCTTGATGAATCCGGGTTAACACTCTTCGAGTAATAACGGAAGGCGGCGGGTAGAACTTTATGAAGAAAATAAAGGTCCTGATAGTTGATGATTCGGCCCTCTTCAGACGTTTTCTTTGTGACCTTCTTGCTCAGGATCAAACGCTTTCTGTAGTCGGGACTGCTGCCGATGCCCATGAGGCCGGCGATAAAGCCGTCAGCCTGAGGCCTGATGTCCTTACTCTCGATGTAGAAATGCCGGGGATAAGCGGCATCGATTTTCTTCGGAAACTTATGCAAACCAATCCCTTGCCGGTGGTAATGGTAAGTTCTTATACTGAAGAAAATGACCTCCTGACTATCGAGGCCTTAGAGGCCGGCGCAGTGGACTTTGTTTTAAAACCGGTTAACGGCGGGACCCGGGATAAAGAGAATTTTGCCGGAGAGGTTGTGCAGAAGGTAAAAACAGCCGCCCTGAGCCGGATAAAAAAAACTAGCGGGCTGGATCAGATACAAAAAAAAGAGATATCCCTTCAATACGAAAAACGGCTTTTTTTCAGGCAACTGGTGGCCATAGGGGCCTCAACCGGCGGCACGCGGGCTGTTTATGAGGTATTACGTATCTTGCCTCCGGATACACCGGGTATAGCCGTCGTTCAGCACATGCCGCTCAAATTTACCCGTCTTTTCGCCCAGCGCATGAATGAGCTATGTCCCCTGTCCGTTAAGGAGGCCGAAGATATGGATTATATTCAGCCCGGACATGTCCTCATAGCCCCGGGCGACAGACATATGGGGATAGAAGGCAACGAATCAGGCTACCGCATCCGACTCTTAGACGGGCCGCCGGTCAACTTTTACAGACCTTCTATCGATATATTCTTTCAATCCGTGGCTGAAATCGCCGGGAATAAGGCGGTCGGGGTCATATTAACAGGCATGGGGACCGACGGGGCAAAGGGCCTCTTGGCCATGCGCAGAAATGGCGCCTATACCATTGCGCAGGATAAAGAGACTTCTTTAATATTTGGCATGCCGGGTGCAGCCATAAAGCTGGGCGCTACCTGTGAGATAGCGCCGATACATAGGATACCGGAGTCCATATTGGCCGGTTTGTCCACAGGAGCAATCTGATGGCCAGGGTCTTGGTTATAGATGATAGCCGCCTGATGGTGGAGTTTGCAAAGAGCATCTTGGTAAAAACCGGCCACGAGGTATTTACGGCCCCGGACGGACCTTCTGGAATAGAAATAGCCAGGGCGGAAAAGCCCCAGGTGATTCTTTTAGATGTAATAATGCCGGGGATAGATGGTTATGAAACCTGCAGCCGGTTAAAGAACGACGAGGACACTAAGGACATGGCCATCGTAATGTTGACATCAAAGGCCGAGCCGGCCGATAAGATCAAGGGATTGGCCCTGGGGGCGGTGGATTATGTTACCAAACCTTTTGATGCCGGGGAACTGATTGCACGGGTGAATACCCAGGTCAAATTGCAAGAGCTGTACAATGCCCTACAGGAAAGAAATCGTCAACTGGAAGAGATGGCCATCCGCGACGGGTTAACCACCCTTTACAATCATCGATATTTTCAGGAACAACTGGCTACGGAATTTGCGAAGTCAATACGTTACGGCGATGCATTGACTTGCATTATCATAGACATTGACCACTTCAAGCAATTTAATGACACATACGGACATCAGACCGGAGACGCCATCCTTTCCGAGATGGGCAGGCTGTTAAGGCAGTTAACCCGTTCCGGCGATGTGCCGGCACGTTACGGCGGCGAAGAATTTGCTGTTTTGCTCCTCAGGTGCGATAGAACTACGGGCCGGTCCTGCGCGGAACGGTTAAGAAAGGCGGTGGAAGATCATGAATTCAGATTCCAGGATAACACCTTTCGGGTTACGGTTAGCGTAGGCGCAGCCAGTTCTCCGGATGAACGGATATCCCTGGCCAAGGAACTACTGGAAGGGGCAGACAAGGCCCTGTATGCAGCCAAGAGGGGCGGACGTAACAAGGCCGAGTTTTTCTGATTACATCGTTGCGACTTAACACTTCCACTTTTCCGCTTTTTGTATTACACTAAATAAAATGAATTCGTAAAAAAGCCTTTTCACCGCTGAGTACGCAGAGCCCGCAGAGAAAAACTTTAAACTGTTCATATGTTATCTCAGCGTTCTCGGCGACCTCTGCGGTAATTTTGACTTTTTGCGAGGTCATCAAAAAATACTAAATCTTTTTGCCTGTATCACAATGTAACTTTCCCAGGAGTGAGGAAGTCATGAATCGTACACCAATTACCAGAGAAGGTTATGAGCAGCTGCGTCGCGAGTTAGAAAAATTGGAGAAAATCGAAAGACCCTCCGTAGTCAGGGCCATTGAAGAGGCGCGCGGCCACGGAGACCTTTCTGAAAATGCCGAATATACAGCAGCCAAGGAAAGGCAATCTCTCGTCGAGGGCAAGATACGGGATTTGCATTATAAGCTTGCCACCTCAGAGATCGTTGATTGTAATAACCTGAATTGTGATCGCGTTGTTTTTGGAGTCGTTGTGGCCTTAACTGACCTGGAATCGGGAGAAACAGTAAAATATCAGTTGGTTGGTCCGCATGAATCGGATGCCTCCAGTGGCCGGATCTCGGTCATTGCCCCACTCGGGCGGGCGCTTATTGGGAAAGAACCGGGAGATGAGATTCAGGTAAAGACGCCCGGGGGACTTCGTAATTTTGAAATTATGGATATTATGCCTGCGTGGCCAGCTTCATAATATCTCCGGGAGAGCGACCATGGAAGATTACAAAAAGATACTGTTTGGGACCGATTTTTCTGAAAATGCGGATATAGCCTTTGAGCACGCTATCAACTTGGCGGGTAAATATAAGGCCCGGTTATATATCGTGCACGTGATCAATATAGCCCCTATGGCCACCTATGAACCTTATATGCCGGTAATCGATTTCTCTGATTTCAGCCGTAATGTCGAGGCCCGGCTACAAAAGGACTATATCCCGCGCATTCCCCCGTCCATCACTGCCGAGCCAAAAGTCCTTTCCGGTTACCCGGCCGTTGAAATGGCCAATTTTGTGGATCAGGAGGGGGTTGACCTTATTGTCGTTGGGGCCCATGGTGAATCCGGCTTGGTCTATACGCTTTTTGGCAGCGTAGCTGACCGGCTTGTACGCAAGGCCCGATGCTCAGTACTTGTGGTCCGATCGTCTTTTGTTGCCCATAGTCAAGAATAAATAAAGGCCAAGACCAAAGGTAATTAGTTCTGCCAGGATAGCGCCTGTAGATATAGCCCGTTGAACCCCGATATATTGTGACAGACTCCCTGAAAGCAGGCTTCCCACCCCGGCATCATTCCCAGAAATACAATACTGTAAAGCCCCATAATCCGGCCTCTCCTGTCATCCGGGGCATTAAGCTGGACATAGGCGTTGGCAGTGGTGAGAAAGCCCACCATGGTCATGCCCGCCAGAAAAAGCAGGAACAACGCAAGATAATACCGGTTGCACAGGGAAAAGGCCCAAATAAGGGCTCCAAAGAGGAGGGCGTTACTCCAGAGATAAAGCAACTTGTTTCTTTGCCCGGCTATAGTAGCTATCATGATCGCTCCGATTAAGGCGCCCAGGCCCATAGCGGAGAAAAGAAAACCCAGCCCCTTAGGACCTACCTTAAGGATGTCACGGGCAAATATAGGTAGCAACACCGTATAAGGCAGGACAAATACACTGAAGGTGGCCACCAGCAAAAGTAGCATGCGTATCTCTTTCTGCCCGTGGATGTAATATGCCATATCCTTTATACTACCCTTTTTTTTAAAACCTACCATGTCCGTCTGTTGTACGTTTCGCATACGTAACAGGCTGACGATTACAGCCAGGAAACTGAGGCCATTAATTAGAAAGCATATTTCAACCCCGAAGTAGGCAATGACGAAGCCTGCTATGCCCGGGCCGATAAGTCTGGCCGCGTTGAATATAGAAGAATTCAGACCAATGGCATTAGTCAGGTCTTCCCGGCCGACCAACTCTATAAGGAACGATTGACGGGCGGGGAGATCAAAGGCCATAACCGTACCCATGAAGAAGGCCAATAAGACCACGTGCCAGGTCTTAATCAGGTTAAGGGTGACCAGGAAGGCTAAGCTGAAGGCGAGACACATCGCTACTGTCTGGGTAGCAAGTACAATACGGCGCTTACTCTTACGGTCAGCCACACTTCCACCCCAGAAGGAAAAGAGCATGGTGGGTAAATATCCGAAGGTCCCCACCAGTCCCAGGGCAAAGGCAGAGTTACTGAGCTGCAAGACCAGCCATCCCTGAGCCACAGACTGCATCCAACTGCCGATAAGAGAGGTCAACTGTCCAAAAAAGAAAAGACGGAAGTTACGATGCCGCAAGGCCCTGAAGGTTCTGTTTTTCACCATTGCAAGCTCTTATTTTTGCATTATTTACCTTTTTACGCTACAATCCACTTCATAAAAAGGTATTGTATATTAAACAAAAAGCAGACTCTAAGGAACAGTTTTATTTCTATAGCAACCTATGGATAAGAAATACAGAATAGAAAGAGACCCCCTGGGCGAAAAGATGATCCCCGAAGACGCCTATTATGGGGTCCAGACCCGGCGCGCGATAGAAAACTTTCCCATAAGCGGGCTAACCATGCATCCTCTTATGGCCGAGGCCACTGTTATGATTAAAGTGGCGGCGGCCGAGACTAATATGGCGCTGGGCGGGCTTAAGGCGGCAATCGGAGAGGCCGTTATTCAGGCCGCCCGTGAGGTGCTGGAGGGGAAAATTACCGGGCAGTTCGTGGTTGATGTCTATCAAGCCGGCGCCGGAACGTCCTACAACATGAATATAAATGAGGTCCTGGCTAACAGAGCCCTTGAGATTTTAGGCAAAAAACGGGGGGACTATACAGTAATTCATCCTAACGATCATGTAAATATGGGGCAGTCAACAAACGATGTATTCCCTACGGCCATGAGGTTGGCCGCCTTAAAGGCAGTGGCGGGCCTCTATCCCGTGGGTATGAATCTGGCACAGGCCCTGAAAGATAAAGGAGAAGAATTTTACCCCATCATCAAGGCCGGACGCACGCACCTTCAAGATGCCGTTCCCATGCGTTTAGGCCATGAGTTCCGTGCCTATGGCCAGACCGTGGAGGATGACTTCGAGCGGCTGCGCCATGCGGCAAAGGAACTGGAATATCTGGGCATAGGGGCCACGGCAATAGGGGCAGGCACAAATACCCTGCCCGGCTATCGGGAGATGGTGATAGAGAAGCTCTCTATCTTAACCCGGCTTGACTTAAAACCCAAAAAAGACCTGTTTGAAGCGACCCAGAATATGAATGTATTTGCCTCGATCGCCTCTCAATTAAAACTTGTCGCGCTGGATGTTGGCCGTATTGCCAATGATCTCCGGTTGCTGAGCTCCGGCCCCCGCACCGGCCTGGCCGAGATTACACTACCCGCCGTCCAGCCGGGATCGTCCATAATGGCCGGTAAAATCAACCCGGTCATAGCAGAGATGATGAATATGGTCTGTTTTCAGGTGATCGGTAACGAGACAACCGTGGCTATGGCCGTTCAGGCCGGCCAATTGGAACTAAATGTTATGATGCCCGTCATCATTCATAATATATTGACGTCTATCCAGATCCTGCAGAACGCCCTCTCTATTTTTACCGAACGCTGTGTGCAAGGAATAACCGCCAATCCTGAGACCTGCCGCCGTTATGCCGAGATGAGCACGGCCCTGGCCACGCTCCTGAATTCATACATAGGCTATGAAAAGGCGGCGGCCCTGGCCAAAGAGGCCTTTGTCCGGAACATGCCCATAAAAGACCTGGCGAGAGAAAAGGGCATCCTTACTGATGAAGAGATAGAGGAGATTTTTAGATCGGCGCCGGCTTAACCCGTGTGGTTAATTTTTGATGGTTTCGTAAAAAAGCCTTTTCACTGCTGAGCACACAGAGTCCGTAACCCGCAACGTAGGGGCGCTGCTTGCTGCGCCCTTATTGGGCAGGGCAAGCCCTGCCCCTACGCCAACCTCGGCGACCTCTGCGGTAAAATTTACTTTTCGCGAGTTTATCAGGATTTGGGTTTCAATACCATCTGGCTTCTGACTTCTCTGACGCCTTTTACGCCGTGTGCAATCTGGACGGCACGATCGATTTGATCATTACTATCCACGAAACCACTCAGGATAACCACTCCACGGAAGGTTTCCACGCTTATGGCAAAGGATTTGAGTACCAGATCCTTTGCCAGCAAGGCCTTAACCTTGGCTGTAATCACCGAATCATCCAGATATTCGCCGGTGCTTTCCCTGGTTGAACTGGCGGCACAACCCAGGGCTGCGGCGAATACGATCAATAAAAATAATGTGGTAATTTTCTTGTGCAGAGACATTGGAATAACCCCCCTTTTTTCCCTAAGTATGGTCAAAAACACGGCCACAGAGGCACAAAAGTCAGAAGAATGACAAAGTTCAGGGTTCAAGGTTAAAAACGTGAACGTGGAACCCGGAACCGTGAACCTTGAACCTAGAACTTGTTATAGGGGAGAGATAGTAAGCAGCTTATCCCCAACCTGTACGGCCTGCCCCAGTTTAACAAAAACCTGATCGATCTTCCCCTCAACTTGAGATTCTATGGGATTTTGCATCTTCATGGCCTCCAGTACAATGACAAGCTCTCCTTTTTTCACTTCCTGACCGGCCTTGACCGGTATCTGGCATACATTGCTGGCAAAAGGCGCCCGCATATCTCCCACCTTGGCCAGTGAGGCAATCTCTTCCTTACTCAATTTTGCTGCCGTCTCCACCCCGGCCTTTTTTTCTTCCTCGAGCAGGAAGACCTCAGAGTGGTGGTCCACAAAGAGGTAAAGGGTCTGCTTACCATTTTCGGAGCGATACGAAGGCCCGATTTCAATCACATGCGACTTGCCTGTATAGTCCACGAAATCAAGGTGTTCACCAGGGTTAAACCCCCCTTTCCGGAACCAGATTTGTGGAGGAAGGACATAGGCTTGGCCATATTCCTCCTCAAACTTGAGGAAATCAACGGCGTCGTTTGGATGCTGCAAATAAAGCACCATTTCTTCTCTGGTCACCGATCGGCCCAGGCGCTCTACGAGTGTGGCCTCCTCTTTTTCCAGATCAATGTCTTCTATTTTGGCCACCCCGCCCTGCTCTTTCAGAATTTTTTCCCAGTCCGGGCCGAAGACCTTGCTGTAAATTTCTTCGGAAGGTCGATAAAACGGGAATGGTCCATATTTGCCCAGGAGGAGGTTCTTCAGGTCACCGCTGGCGTTCTCATACCGTTCACCCGAGAGCACATTATTGACGGCTGTGGTCCACAGGATCTGAGAGCCGGGAGTAACACTCCACCAGTTGCCTAACTCAATCTGAACACGCGGCAATTCCTCGCGCAGAATCTTTGGCATGAGATGGAGGAATTCCCCCTTGACCGCCTGCTCAAAGCTGCTGCCGGTGGCCCCGCCCGGCAGTTTATGCACCTGTACGGTGGAGTCAAATCCCTTGAACTGGGACTCAAAATCCGCATAGGCGCCCCGCTCCGGCCGCAGCGCCTCGGAGGTCTCAATAACGGCGTCGGTGCTTACGCCCTCAGCCCGGATACCATGGGCCTCCATGGTCTGGATAACACTTAAAACCGGCGGCGGGCCATAAAATCCGGTAAAGGCATGATCGGCGGCATCGACGATCTCGGCCCCGGAAAGGATGGCTGCTGCAATACGCGGCACGTCGTTGCTGTCTGTATTGTGACCGTGGTAATGGATTAACAGGTCCGGGAACCTCTGTTTAATGGATGCCACCAGTTCACCGATACGCTTAGGCGTCCCCAGGCCGCCGTGATTCTTGATGCACAGGATGATGTCCTCGCCGGTAACGTCCAATATCTCCCGCACCTTACCTACATAAAATTCATCTGTGTGTTCCGGCCCCGTAGAGAAACAAATAGATGGCTCCAGTATTTTTCCGGCCTTTTTGACCTCTTCAAATACCGGAACCATGTTGGGAATATAGTTTAAAAAGTCGAAGACGCGCCAGACCTCCACATATTTGGCAAATTCCCTTACCGTCAGTCGGATGGCATTCTCCGGATACGGCCGGTATCCGAATAGGTTGACGCCCCGGCACAGGGTCTGGAATAAAGTATTCGGCATCTCACGCCTGAGGAGTTCCAGTTTAAGAAAGGGGTTCACCTGTTTGCGCAGCATATCCACGTGCACTGAGGCCCCGCCGGTTATCTCCAGGGAGAAATATCCGGCCGCATCCCGTGGTTTGGCCGCTAATAAGTCCGTATGTAGCAAGATGCGGTTCTTAAAGTCAGATTGCGATAAGTCGCGGGCTGTATTAGTGATAAAATATCCTTTAGCCTTTTTTAGACGCCTGAGGATATCTTTAGTGTCCATTCCCGGGCGAATGTGTTCCATCTTATTATCCCTTCCTTCTGTAAAGCGAATTATGCAGCAAAGGGATTGAAACCCTTATGGTGAATAGTGGCGATCAGCCTGGCCAGTTTGGCTACCTCACGGTCTTCTTCTTTATATACAAAAAGATCGGGCTTCAGGTCCAGATAACTGGTGTTGAATATACCTTTCTGGAAATCAGACTCATTAACGATGTTGAGATAAAAGGGGATCGTGGTCCTGGGACCCACGATAGCAAAACCCTTCAAGGCCCGGCGCATGCGCTCCACGGCCTCCTTCCAGGTAAAACCATGCACCGTCAATTTGACCAGCAGCGAATCATAGACCTGCGGGATGACATAACCCTGATAGGCAATGCCGTCCAACCTTATGCCGGCCCCCCCCGGAGAATTATAAACCGTTATAGTCCTGCCGCCTTCCGGCAAGAAATTATTTTTGGGATCCTCGGCGTTGATACGCATCTCGATGGCATGACCCCGGATGTGGACATCTTCCTGGGAGAATTTGAGCTTTTTCCCGGATGCAATGTCAATTTGGGCCCGGACAATGTCCATACCGGTGACCATTTCCGTGACCGTGTGTTCGACCTGCAGGCGGGTATTCATCTCCAAAAAGTAGAAATGCCCGGCCTCGTCCACCAGAAACTCCACGGTACCGGCGTTCACATAATTGGCTTCTTGCGCCACCTTGATGGCCGCAGTACAGATATTATCCAGAAGGGTCTGGTCAGCAATGAGGGCCGGCGCTATCTCCACCAATTTCTGGTTGCGCCGCTGTATAGAACAATCCCGCGTGCCCATGTGAATAATATGGCCGAAACTATCGGCCAGTACCTGAACCTCGATATGCTTCGGATTTATTACACCTTTTTCCAGATAGAGGCGGGCGTCATTAAATGCGGCCTTGGCCTCGGCCCGGGCCAGCGGCATCTGATCTATCAGTTCTTTGGGGTTATTTACCTTACGAATCCCCCGGCCGCCGCCGCCCGCCGTGGCCTTGAGCATCAACGGAAAGCTGTGTTCCTGGGCAAAGGCCAGGGCCCTTTCCTCCCCTTCCTGTCCATAGGGAAGGTTTTCACTGCCTGGGATGACCGGAACACCGGCGCTTTCGGCGATGGTCCGGGCGATGACCTTGTTGCCCAGGGCATGAATAACCTTTGCGGGCGGGCCGATGAAAATAAGTCCGGCATCCTCACATGCCTTGGGAAAATCAGGGTTCTCCGCCAAAAAACCATAACCGGGATGGATGCCGTCGGCCCCGGCCTTACGGGCGGCCCAGATCATTTTATCGATATTCAGGTAGTCCTTGCGCGGTCCCTCGCCGATCCAGATAGCCTCATCAGCCGCGCGTATATGGCGCGCCTCTTTATCCGGAGTTTCATAGACCCCGACCGCTGTTAACCCCTGCTCCTGCACCGCACGCAGAATCCGTAGCGCAATCTCCCCGCGATTAGCAATAAGAATCTTTTTCACTTAACCCGCTCACCTTCCTCATATTTTTGCATAAAAAATCTTTATATCACACTTTTCCTGGGAATCAAACAGAAAAAATGCCTTTCCAGTAAGTATTCCAGCATGGAATAATTACAATTAATTACAAATAGATATGATATGCTATCACATGAGAATGCCACATAAAGTTATACTGATACCCCATTCTATATTGGCAAAAAACAACAAAAATTATTATTATTTAAAGATAATTCGCTTATAATGGCATATATATTTCATATTTTTGGAAATTATCGTTAATAATCCATTAAAATCAAAATTGCATTTTTAGAGGCATCTGCTAATTATTAGCACTCGCTTGAGGTGAGTGCTAATAAAAGGGGCCATAGCCATATTCGGCTTTGCACAAGGAGGTGATAGGGCGCACTCAGACTTTATTGACTTTGCTAAATTATTAGAGAACTTCTATCTTAAACAAATAAAATAGGAGAGAGAAGGGAGACAGAAGATATGAAGATCAGACCATTGCAGGACAGAATCGTAGTCAAACGTTTGGAGGAAGAAGGGAAGACCAAAGGCGGGATAATTATCCCGGACACGGCCAAGGAGAAACCCATCGAAGGGAAGGTAATTGCCGTGGGCAATGGCAAGGTAATGGAGAATGGAACGAGGGTGCCGCTTGAAGTAAAGGCGGGGGATCGCATCTTATTCGGTAAGTACTCTGGTACAGAAGTGAAAATCGATGGTGAAGAACACCTCATTATGCGCGAAGACGATGTGCTGGGTGTTATAGAAAAATAAGGCGCATCAAAAAACCAAATATTAATAACAGCAAATTCAAGGAGGTTATCATGCCAGCAAAAGAGATAAAATATGATGTCAAGGCCAGAGAGGCTTTGTTGCGGGGTATAAATACCCTGGCCGATGCAGTAAAAGTAACCTTGGGACCGAAGGGACGCAACGTTATCATAGAGAAAAGCTTTGGTTCACCCACGATCACCAAGGATGGTGTTACGGTAGCCAAGGAAATCGAGCTTACCGATAGATTTGAGAATATGGGCGCGCAGATGGTAAAGGAGGTTGCCTCCAAGACCAGTGACGTAGCCGGGGACGGCACGACCACCGCTACCATCCTGGCCCAGGCCGTTTACGCTGAGGGTTCAAAGCTCGTGGCCGCCGGAAACAACCCCATGGCTATTAAACGCGGTATCGACAAGGCAGTTGAGGCGGTAGTGGATGAACTCAAAAAAATCAGTAAGCCGACCAAGGACCAGAAGGAAATTGCCCAGGTCGGGACGATCTCTGCTAATAATGATTCCACTATCGGCAATATAATCGCCGAAGCCATGGAGAAGGTCGGTAAAGAAGGCGTAATCACGGTTGAAGAAGCTAAAAGCATGGAGACCACCCTGGATGTGGTCGAAGGTATGCAGTTCGATCGCGGTTATATTTCACCTTATTTTGTTACCGACCCGGAAAAGATGGAGGCAGTCTTAAGCGATCCCTACATCTTGCTCAACGAGAAAAAAATAAGCAATATGAAAGACTTATTGCCGGTACTGGAGCAGATTGCCAAGATGGGCAGACCCCTCCTCATTCTGTCTGAGGATGTGGAAGGCGAGGCCTTGGCCACATTGGTTGTGAACAAACTCCGTGGCACCTTACAGTGTGCCGCGGTCAAGGCCCCTGGCTTTGGCGACAGAAGAAAGGCCATGCTGGAGGATATAGCCATCCTGACCGGCGGGCAGGTTGTCTCTGAAGATTTGGGCATCAAGTTGGAAAATATCTCCTTAAAAGACCTCGGAACGGCTAAACGTATTACTATAGACAAAGACAATACAACTATAGTCGATGGCGGCGGTGAGCGGTCAGCATTGGAAGGACGGGTAAAACAGATTCGCACCCAGATTGAAGAGACTACATCCGACTACGACCGTGAGAAGCTACAGGAGCGCTTGGCTAAGCTAATCGGCGGTGTGGCGGTAATAAATGTAGGCGCGGCCACTGAAACGGAGATGAAAGAAAAGAAGGCACGTGTGGAAGATGCTCTGAATGCTACCAGGGCTGCCGTGGAGGAAGGGATAGTGCCCGGCGGCGGTGTGGCTTTTATCCGTTGCATACCGGCCTTGACCAAGCTAAAACTCCATGGTGACGAGCAGCTCGGCGTTAATCTGATCAAACGTGCTTTGGAGGAACCCGTGCGTCAGATTGCGAACAATGCGGGTTTTGAAGGATCCGTGGTGGTCGACCGTGTTAAAAATGAGAAGGATTCAGTGGGATTCAATGCGGAAACAGGTGAGTTTGAAGATCTGATTAAGGCTGGTGTCATTGACCCGACTAAAGTAACGCGTTTTGCCCTGCAGAATGCGGCCAGTGTAGCCGGCCTCTTGCTTACAACCGAAGCCATGGTGGCGGAGAAACCGGAAGAAAGGGAATCCAAAATGCCTCCAATGCCCCCGGGTGGCGGTATGGGCGGTATGTACTAACATACGGAACCCGGTATCGAAAAGAAAAACCCCGGTCATCTCCAGGTGGCCGGGGTTTTTGCTTTTCTTAAAGGGGAAGATGTGTTAAAAATACAGAATGAAGAAGCAAGCAGGCTGACTGAAATTTACTTTTGAGGTCCTGTATGGATATAAGACTCTTCACCAGCACATTTATTGCCATCTTTCTTGCTGAATTAGGTGATAAGACTCAACTGGCGACCTTTTCACTGGCTGCTTCCAGTGAGAAGCGCTGGGCTATTTTCCTGGGGGCTTCCCTGGCCCTTATTGCATCCACTTTAATAGGGGTAACGGTCGGCGGGTTTGTCATGAACATTGTTCCGCCGGAGTACATCCGAATGGGTGCGGGCCTCCTGTTTATTTTATTAGGCATAGCTATGATCATGGGAAAACTTTAACTGTGGACACAGTCCCCCGAAAAGCAGTCCTTACTTCTAAAGAAAAAATGGTAATCCAGGTCCTGCAGGATGGAATTCCTCCGGCAGAGAGACCCTTTCAGATACTGGCTGAAAGGGCCGGCCTGCCTGAAGAAGAATTTTTGGCATGTGTAAAAAACCTTTGCAACGAAGGGTGCATACGCCGCTTTGGCGCTACACTGCAGCACCAGATCTCCGGATATGCCGCCAACGCCATGATCGCCTGGCATGTAGAAGAAGGGAAGATAGAAAAGGCAGGCCGGATCATGGCCTCCTTTAAGAATGTAACCCACTGCTATCAACGCCGGACAATCCCCGGGTGGCCCTATAACATTTATACCATGGTGCACGGCCAAACCGACGCCGAATGTCATGCTGTGGCCCGGGAAATAGCAGAAAAGACCGGCATAACCGATTATCAGATACTATTCAGTGAAAAAGAATTAAAAAGATCTAATATCAGCTACTTCAGGGAGGAACAGGTGTGAAAAGAGAGCGTTCCCAGGCCTATTTCGCGAAGGCAAAGGATGTTATCCCCGGAGGCGTAAACAGTCCGGTTCGCGCCTGCCGTTCCGTCGGATGCGATCCCCTTTTTATAGCCAGGGCCTCTGGTTCTAAAATATACGACGTCGATGGCAATGTCTTCATCGACTGTGTTGGTTCCTGGGGGCCAATGATCCTAGGCCATGCCCACCCTGAAGTCACCGCCGCTTTAAGAAAGGCGCTCGAAAACGGGACCAGCTTTGGCGCCCCAACGCCCCTCGAAGTTGAACTGGCTGAATTACTCATAGAGGCCGTTCCCTCACTGGAAATGGTTCGACTGACCAGTTCCGGCACTGAAGCCACCATGAGCGCCATCCGTTTAGCCAGGGCTTATACCGGGCGTAAGAAGATCATTAAATGCGATGGTTGTTATCATGGGCATGGAGACGCATTTCTCGTCAAGGCCGGCTCCGGTGTCGCCACTCTGGGCATACCGGGCAGCCCGGGCGTGCCGGAAGAGATTGCCGGCCATACTATATCCATTCCATATAACGATGCCGATGCCTTGGCCAAGGTTCTGGAAAAGGAAGGCGGGCAGGTGGCCTGTTTTATTATTGAGCCTGTACCCGGTAACATGGGCGTGGTCCTACCCCGCGAGGGATATTTAAGAACAGTAAGGGAACTCACAGAAAAACACGGCGTCCTGCTTATTTTCGATGAGGTGATCAGTGGATTCCGAATGTCTTTGGGTGGCGCACAGTCCTGCTATGGTATTTTCCCGGACTTAACCTGTCTGGGCAAGATTATCGGGGGCGGGCTGCCCGTGGGGGCCTACGGTGGTCGTAAAGACATCATGTTACGGATTGCCCCGGAGGGAGATGTCTATCAGGCCGGGACCCTCTCCGGCAATCCTCTGGCTGTAACTGCCGGCATAGCTACATTAAAAATACTTTCCCAAAAAGGCGTTTATGAAGATCTGGAGGGAAAAGGCGCATACCTGGAGAAAACTATCGATGGGCTTATCCAGCGCTATTCCATCCCGGCCCGGGTCAACCGTGCAGGCTCCCTCATGACCATATTTTTTACAAAAGATGATGTAGTTGACTTTAAGTCTGCACTGACCAGCGATACAAATTGCTTTGCCGGGTTCTATCGGGGCATGCTGGAAAAGGGTGTCTATCTGCCCCCCTCACAGTTTGAGGCCATATTCATCTCGCTCGCGCATACAAAGGAAGATATTGATAGAATATTGGATGCCGCGGAGAAATACTTTAAGGTTTTATGAATCGCTATTCAAAAAAATGTTGACTTTACCGGGGCGCTATGATACCAAGTAACTTGTTTTTGCCTTGTTATTTGAAATAGTCCCCGGCAGTCAACTGTGCAGGCTGTCCAATGAAGGAAGACGTAAAGAGGCTTTTTAGGCTGATTGGAGACGTTAGCACTATCGGCATAGCCGTAGCCGCTTCCGTATTCGTCGGTTTCTTTATAGGCTACGCATTGGATGAGTATGTGTTCGGCGGACGCACGAAACCATGGCTAACCCTTATTTTTCTTATTTTAGGAGTCGTAGCCGGGTTTCGGAATCTGGTGCAGCTGGCCAGGCGGAAGGATCTATAACGACCATGTCAGATTTTTGGCGTTCGACACAATTAATAAAAAAAGTACAGGTTCCCAGTCTGATATTGTGTCTAATTCTAACTATCTTCGGGGTCATCTTTGTCTCGATAGATTTCGCCTTGGGTATACTGGTCGGGGGAATAATAGCCGGTTTTAATTTTTACTGGCTTCAGACGGCGCTCCGGAAGATATTTGATCAACAGGTCGTTTTTGGCCATAAGGCCATTTACTACGTCAAGTACTATCTGCGCCTGATCATTATCGGGGGCGTCCTTTATGAACTGATAATGAATAAGATGGTACATCCTTTAGGGCTGATTACCGGACTTTCGGTAGTTGTTATTAATATTATGGTAATTGCTTTCACAGAATTGTGGAAGATCATCAGGACAAAGGAGGCAACTTAATCCATGGAACATCCAATCCTGTTTATCAACCTATTACTGGAACTGTTTCATCTGCCGGTACATGGTGGGCATGGCCTATTGCCCAAGATAATCGCACCGCATGTAACGAATGCCTGGTTCGTCATGCTCGTACTGATCCTCTCTGCCAAGCTCTTTGTTGGTAAAATCCAAATGATCCCCGGCAAGGGGCAAAATTTTTTTGAGGCTGTAATTTCCGGCATAGAAGGCTTTGCGGCTGAGAATATGGGTGAAGAAGGGGCAAAGCTAATGCTTCCTATGATTGCTACATTGGGAATTTACATCTTTATAGCTAATCTTATCGGGCTGTTCCCCGGATTTATGTCCCCAACCGCCAATGTAAATACGACCCTATCACTGGCCCTTATTGTATTTATAACCACTCATATTTTAGGGGTCAAATTCCACGGGGTAAAGTATGTCAAACATTTTATGGGCCCGGTTAGCTGGCTGGCACCCCTTATGCTTCCTATAGAGCTTATAGGACACTTTGCACGCATTCTGTCGCTGTCCATACGACTCTTTGGCAATATCATGGCTAAGGAAGTATTGCTCGGGCTACTCTTCCTGCTGGCAGGCGCATTTTTGGGGCCGTTGCCAATAATGGCCCTGGGTGTATTTGTCTGCTTCGTGCAGGCCTTTGTTTTTGTGCTCTTGTCTATACTCTATTTTACAGGGGCCATGGAACACGCTCATTAAAATGATAACCTTTTGGAAGAAGGCAGTATATAAACTCTTACATAGAAAGGGGGGATATTAGAGATGAAAAAGGCGCTATTGGTATCTTTACTCGTGATTCTCACCATGGGCGTGGCTTCTGTTGCTTTTGGTCAGGAGACGGCTGACGCCAAGACGGCGGGGTTAGACTTCTTCATTTGGACGGTCATAGCCTCGGGTAGTTGTATCGCCGTTGCCGCTTTTGGTGGCGCTCTTGGACAAAGTGCGGCCATTAAGGCAGCCTGCGAGGGTATAGCCCGCAACCCGGAAGCCTCCGGCAAGATCACGGTTACCATGATTATCGGTTTGGCACTGATCGAGTCCTTGGTTATCTATGCCTTGGTTATTTGTTTGATCATGCTCTTTGCCAACCCGGCGACCAGTAAGGTATTGGCCTTAATGGGTCTGGCTTAAGAAGGTTTTTTTCTTTTAAAAACCGGGGTTGTATTTTTTTACAGCCCCGGTTTTTGTTTCTAGTAAAATAACGCCCCGGAGTTACCTCCGCGCATGAAATATATAAAGATTCCGCCTGCCACCATTTACAGGCTGTCCAGGTACAGCCGAAAATTAAGCCTATTGTCAAGAGAGGGACTGGAGGTCGTATCATCAGAGAAACTGGCCGCCGAGTGCGGTGTTAACTCGGCTCAGTTGCGTAAAGATCTGGCATACTTTGGTGAATTTGGTGTAAGAGGGGTAGGTTATTATACAGGGCATTTGTTACAGCATATAAGAAACATCCTGGGTCTGGAAAAAGAATGGCGGCTTGGCCTTTTTGGCGTGGGAAATCTAGGTCAGGCATTGCTCCACTATCCAAATTTTATTAACCAGGGATACCGGTTCGTTGCCGCCTTTGACGTCGATCCTGGTAAGATAGGGCAGACCTTAGTGTCTGGATTAGAGATCTCAGATATGAAAGATATTACCGAAGTCGTGAGTCGAGAACCTTTCGAGATCGGCGTCATAACTACACCGGCTGGCGGGGCGCAACAAGTCGTTGAACTGGCTATTGAGGCCGGGGTAAAAGGGATTTTAAACTTCGCCCCCGTTATCCTCCGGGTACCTGGAGATGTTGTTGTTGAATATGTTGATTTTACTTTAAGATTAGACTCACTATCTTATTATCTATCTAACAGGGGCTAACACCTTTCGTAAAAACTGGCCGGTATATGACCGCTTCAGGCGGGAAATCTCTTCCGGAGTGCCGGAGCCTACCACCCGGCCGCCTTCGTCACCGCCTTCCGGTCCCAGATCAATGATATAATCAGCCGTCTTGATCACGTCCATATTGTGCTCAATAATAACCACCGTATTACCCGCTTCGACCAGTCTATTAAGCACCTCAAGCAGCTTGTGTACGTCTGCCGGATGTAATCCGGTTGTAGGTTCGTCCAGGATATAGAGGGTCCGTCCGGTGCTACGCCCGGATAGTTCCCTAGCCAACTTGACCCGCTGGGCCTCACCACCGGAAAGTGTGGTTGCTGACTGCCCAAGGTGAACATAGCCCAGACCAACTTCACGCAGCACCTTCAACCTGGACTTTATAGCCGGTATATTCTGAAAAAACAGATAGGCTTCGTCCACGGTCATGTCCAAGACATCGGCTATGGTTTTGTCTTTATATCTTATCTCCAGGGTCTCCCGGTTATAACGCTTACCGCGGCAGTTCTCACAGGTCACATACACATCCGGCAAAAAATGCATCTCTATTTTAATCAGGCCGTCGCCGTCACAGGCCTCACAGCGGCCGCCTTTAACGTTAAAACTGAACCTCCCGGCCTTGTAGCCCCGTGCCCTGGCCTCTGGTGTACGGGCAAAAAGCTCACGTATCGGCGCAAAAAGTCCGGTGTAAGTAGCCGGATTGGACCGCGGAGTACGCCCGATAGGGCTTTGATCCAGGTCGATAACCTTGTCTATAAACTGTAATCCGTCAATCTTTTCTACACGTCCCGCTCTTTCCTTTGAATGGTACAACCTCTGTGCCAACGCCTTGTACAAGGTATCGATAACCAGGGTGGACTTTCCTGAGCCGGATACGCCGGTGACACACACCATCTGCCCCAGGGGAATTTTTACCGTAATATTTTTCAAGTTATTTTGAGAAGCCCCTACCGCCGTAATATACCCGTGCGCCAAGGTGCGCCTCTTGGCCGGTATGGGAATGGCTAGCCGGCCGGATAAATACTGCCCGGTAAGGGATGCCCCGGCATGTAGCAGTTCTGCCGGCGTCCCGGCAAAAATCACTTCGCCGCCATGCTGGCCTGCCCCCGGCCCCATGTCGATAACATAGTCGGCAGAGCAAATTGTTTCAGGATCGTGTTCAACCACCAGCACCGTATTGCCCGTATCCCGCAGTCTTTTCAATGTAGCCAGAAGCCGGGCATGATCGCGCTGATGCAGGCCGATACTCGGCTCGTCCAGTACGTAAAGGACTCCCACCATCTGCGAACCGATTTGTGTGGCCAGACGGATGCGCTGGCCTTCGCCGCCGGACAAAGTAGCCGATGTCCGGTTTAAGGTCAGGTAATCCAACCCTACCTCTTTAAGAAAAGACAGGCGACTGTTTATCTCCCTTAATATGCGCCTGGCAATCCCGAATTCCTTTTCCGTAAGCGGCAGACGTTCAAATACCTGTATAGCCGTTTTAATGTCCAGATTCACTATCTGATCTATAGTCCAGGGACCAACCCGTACCGAAAGGGCCTCTTTCCGGAGCTTGGCTCCCTTACAAACCGGGCAGGGTTGTTTGTTCATATATTGCTCAATCTCCTCCCGGGCTGACCGGGAGGACGTCTCACGGTAACGACGTTCAAGCTGCGGAATTATCCCTTCGAATGGTTGTCTATAGAAGTGACGGCGTCCGTCCTTATCATAAGAGAATGATATCTCCTCCCCATTAGAGCCATAAAGCAAGATTTTTTTGGCCTGATCGGGAAGGGCCTTGAAAGGGGTGTGGATGTCAAAGTGATAATGTCCGGACACCGATTCCAGTATTTGTATAAAATGAACGCCGTGCCGGTGCGACCAAGGGGCGATGGCGCCTTCACGGAGCGACAGATTGGGGTTGGGAATAATCAAATCGGGATCGCAAAATTGACGGGCGCCCAGTCCGTCACAGGCCGGACAGGCCCCGCGGGGATTGTTAAAAGAAAAAAGCTGCGGGGTCAATTCCGGCAGACTGATCCCACAATAGATACAGGCCTGTTTCTGGCTAAAAAATATTTCCTCCTCTTCGTTCACCTGCACCAAGGCGATACCTTCAGATAGTTTAGTGGCAAGGTCGAGAGAATCGGCCAACCTTCTCTCGAGGCCTGGCCGGATAACAAGACGGTCAATTACCGCCTCAATAGTATGCCGCTTGTGCTTATCAAGGACTGGACTTTTTTCCAGGCTTAAAATCTGGCCATCGACCCTGGCCCGGACAAAGCCCTCTTTCCTGAGCCGCTGCCAGACGTTTTGATGCTCTCCCTTTTTCTGCACTACTATCGGGGCCATGATTATTATCCGGCCTCCTTCGCTTAGCCGCATAATGGAATCAACCATTTGATCAATGGTCTGAGTCTGGATCTCGCGGCCGCACTGGTAACAAACAGGCCGGCCAATGCGGGCAAAAAGGAGCCGCAAATAGTCATAAATTTCCGTTACTGTGCCTACTGTAGAACGAGGGTTTTTACTGACTGTCTTTTGCTCGATGGCAATAGCCGGAGAAAGGCCCTCAATGGATTCGACATCCGGTTTATCCATCTGCTCCAGAAATTGCCGGGCATAAGCCGACAGGGATTCTACATAACGACGTTGCCCTTCGGCGTAGATGGTATCAAAGGCCAGGGTGGACTTGCCGGAACCGCTTAGGCCCGTTATAACGGTGAGCTTATCGCGGGGGATGGTAACGTCTATGTTCTTGAGATTATGTTGCTTAGCGCCCCTTATGATTATATTCTCAGAAGCCATATATGCCTTTACATACTATTTGCAGATGAACGCAGATTGTCACGACGTTAAATATGACGCTCTCGTAACAATTAAAATGTTACCGCGAGCTCGCGGAGAACGCTGAGATAACATATTGGATGTCTCACAATCTTTCTCTGCGGACTCTGCGTTCTCAGCGGTGAAAAAGCGTTTCTGCGGATATCGACGAAAATCTGCGTCCTAATTTAGTTGCGATGTCCAGCCATCCGGGCGGCTAACCTGAGCGCGGCCAGAAGGCTGGATGGATCGGCCTTTCCGCTGCCCGCCAGGTCATAAGCCGTTCCGTGATCTACAGAAGTGCGAATAATGGGCAACCCTAAGGTTATGTTTACCCCGTCCTTGAAATGTAATAGTTTTAAAGGGATAAGGGCCTGATCATGATACATGGCGATGACCGCAGCGAACTCTCCCTGGCTGGCTCTATAAAATACAGTGTCAGCCGGAAACGGCCCGGCGGCATCTATCCCCAACCTCTTAGCGGCATCAATAGCAGGGGCGATTATTCTGACCTCCTCATCCCCAAAGAGACCTCCTTCTCCGGCATGCGGATTCAAGGCCGCAACGGCAAGCCGGGGTTGTTCCAGACCAAAATACCGGCGCAATGCCGAATCCGTAACTATCAGGTTTTCCAGTATCTTTTCCCGGGTCAACCGGGTTGCCACGTCCCGGAGGGGCAGATGGATGGTTACCGGCACTACTTTTAGCCTGTCGCCCGCCAGCATCATGGCGTACTCTTTCTCACCTGTTTTTTCTGCCAGGAGCTCTGTATGGCCCGGGTATTCATACCCCGCCATGTGCATGGCCTCTTTATTAATGGGGGCGGTGGTTATAGCCTGGACGCGGCCGGAGAGGGCCAGCTCAATAGCCCGCAGGATATAATTAACCATAGCGGCGCCCGTTCGGGCAGTCGGCCGGCCATAAACACACTGTGCGGAATCCAGCCCAGAAACTGGAAGGAGAAAGATTTTTTCAGGTCGATCGCCCTGTCGAAAGGTGCGCCCGATTTGCTCAATATCGGCCTCCTTTATTACGCTTATGTCTAAAGAGACGCCTGTAGTCTTAACCGCCCGTTCCATGATAGCCCGATCCCCCACCACAACAGGCCGGCAATAGGTATATACCTCATGTAAGGCGAGAGAACGGGCGATAATTTCTGGACCGATCCCCACCGGACAACCCATAGTCAAGGCAATAACGGGTAGCGTCAGCTTCTTAACTCCTTAATGGTTTTGAATATATCAATTTAAAAAATCAGATGCTTAATGTCAATGTCCGTTTCTACTCTTGTCAAGCCCTATAAAGCATAAGTTGACAAGTGTTCGCCTTTATTCTAACGTGAGCATCTGATTTTTGTCTATAAACAGGGAGATCCTATGTATAAAACGCAGCTCGTGTTTACCCGGGATGTAATCCAGAAGAGGATCAAGGAGTTAGGGAAAGAAATCTCCAGGGACTACGCCGGCCGTGAACTGGTATTAATCGGTGTATTAAACGGCGCTTTTGTTTTTATGGCTGACTTGATGCGTTCTCTGGATATCCCGGTTCAGGTTGACTTTGTACGTTTGGCCAGCTATGGCTCCAAAACAGAATCCACCGGCGAGGTCAGGTTCACCAAAGATATCGAGCTGCCTATTACCGATAAAAATGTCCTGGTGGTGGAAGACATTATAGATACCGGTCATACGCTGAGTTATTTTAACGACATAATAGCCCTTCATAAACCGCGTTCAATCAAGGTTTGCGCCCTCATAAGTAAGACCGGACGACGAAAAACACCCATTGTTATAGACTACGTGGGCTTTGAAATGGAAAGAGGTTTCCTGGTAGGGTATGGCCTGGATTACAACGAGAATTATCGTCACCTGCCGGATATTTGTTCCATTACCATGAGCTAGTTTCCATCCGGAAATCCAAGGATTCCGGATGGAGCAATCAGCAATCAGCGTTCAGCTTAACGTGTTGTTTGTCTTAGTTTTTGCTGAAAGCTGAATGCCGACAGATGAAAGCGTGAATAGACCGGATAGACGAAAAGGTGTTGCAATTCACTATGCTATTAGTTAAATTTTCCAAAAACACACCTTATTCTGCCTCATAACTTATGAGAAAAACAATTCATCATAGCTGGTGTCGCCTGCTTGTTATTTTTGTGGTCCTGTCCGTGTTTCTTACGCCATCTCTGGAGGCCAAGGATATAAAGTTAACCGATGTCATTGTAAACAACTCAAGCAATGAACTGCTGGCCTTTTTTAACGTTCGAAACTGCTTCGATAGCGATACCAGGAAGGCCCTTATGAATGGCCTTGCGATAAGACTTACCTTGAATATCCGTCTTTACCAGGTCTATCATCTTTGGCCGGACTCCCTCCTGGCCTCGCTGGATATGGAGCACAGTATTCGCTATGATGCGCTGAAGGAGGAGTTCTTTGTTGATTTAGATGGTAAGAAGCTTAGATTTAGGGAAGCGGCCAGGGCCCAGCAAGCGGTAAGCGAAATAACCGGGATACCGGTTATTGCCTTAAAGAAACTCACCCCAAACAATCTCTACCAGCTCCAGATAAGGGCCATCCTTGAGAAAGAGCCTACTTCCTCTGCATTTCATTATATAATCTCTTTGTTTTCTTTTTGGGATTCGGAGACAGATAATTATAGCGTAGAGTTTAAATACTAAAATAATGACTGAAACACCGGATATTCAGAGCAAGGAAAGGAAAAGACAGAAACGGGAAAGACTGATTATTCTGATTACGCTGGTCTTGATTATCGGGCTGGCCTTTCTGGGCATCAAGGTCTTACATCTTTCTCCGTCCAGGGTTTTTGGCGGGAATATCCTCCTTTTTGCCGTCATAAATATCAACCTTATCCTCATTCTTCTTCTCATTTTTTTGGTTCTAAGGAGTGTGGTCAAGCTTATCTTTGAACGGCGTCACAACATACTGGGGGCTAAGCTGCGCACCAGGCTGGTTGTGGCTTTTGTCTTGTTTGCCCTGCTGCCGACCACCTTTCTCTTTTTTATTTCATTGCAGTTCATAAATACGAGCATTGATTATTGGTTTAATGTACGCGTAGAAAAGTCTCTCGAGGACTCTTTAGAAGTAGGGCGTACATTTTATAAACAGGTCGAGGAAAATGTAATTACCCATGCCGACCGGATGAGCAGAGAAATCACCCGGTCCGGGTTGATGTCTGAAGCGGCCCGGGGCGAGCTCACCCGTTATCTGCGGGCCAGGCCGGAAGAGTTTCACCTTGATACTGTGGAGGTTGTTCTCCCTTCGTATGAAGAATTAGCCGGTTACCGGCGGCCGGGTGTAGGAATGTTTGAACTGGCACAAATTTCCTCAAAAACATTGAGACGCTGTCTCAATGGCGAAAGGGGTATTGTCGATACCTTTACCTCCGCTGATGGTGATTTAGTGAGGGGATTTGACCCTATTTTTTCATCTGCCGATGGGAATGATGTTATCGGTATCCTGGCCGTCGGTATTTTTGTCCCGGCCGGCCTTACCGACAAGATGAAGAATATAGCCGGGGGCATTGAAAACTATAAGCAGTTAAAGCTCCTTAAAAATCCGATCAAGATCAGCTTAATTATTATTCTTTTGATCATCAGTCTGATTATCGTTTTTTCCGCGACTTGGTTTGGCTTTTACCTGGCCAGAGGCATTACCGTCCCTATTCAGCATTTAGCCGAAGGGACGCGTCGCATTGCCGGAGGCGACCTTGATTTTACTATCGACGTCCGGTCAGAAGATGAGGTCGGAACCTTGGTGGAGTCGTTTAACAAGATGACCGCTGACCTCAAGAGAAGTCACTCCGAGTTGGAAAGGGCCGGCGAAGAACTCCAAAAGAGTTATCTGGAGTTGGAACAAAGGCGGCGCTACACGGAAATAATCCTGAGGAATGTGGCGGCCGGTGTCGTTTCCATTGATAATGACGGCCGCATCAGCACCATGAATAAATTTGCCGAGGAATTGTTCGGGTTACGCCACGGAGACGTTGTCGGCAAGACCTATCACGAATTGGCTACGCCGGGGCAATTAGCTATAATTAATGCCCTGTTGGAGGAAGCCCGGCGGGCCAAGAAAGGTTCCGTACAAAAGTCGGTTCGAATTACGGCCGGCAACAGGGGACTTTCCCTCCTCATTAACGCCACGGTTTTGAAAGATGACGTCGGGAATAATATTGGCATGGTCATTGTTTTTGATGACCTGACTCAATTAGAAAAGGTCCAGCGGATGGCGGCCTGGCGTGAAGTGGCCAGGCGCATAGCGCATGAAGTAAAGAACCCTTTGACCCCGATACAATTATCGGCCCAGAGATTGCGTAAGAGATATATTGAGAAGTTGGCCGATGACAGCAAGGTGCTCGATGACTGTACCAGGACCATCATTAACCAGGTAGAGGAATTGAAACGACTGGTCGATGAATTTTCGCTTTTTGCCCGCCTGCCGGCGACAAATCCAGCCCTGAATAATTTAGAAGGCGTTGTTGAGGAAAGCATAACCCTATATCGGGATAGTCATAAAGATATCGACTTTGTCACCAGGGTGCATCAACCTATTCCCCAATTTTACTTCGACCGCGAGCAGATCAAACGGGTCATGATCAATCTCTTTGATAATGCGCTTGCCGCTATGGAGGGTCATGGTAAAATTGAGACAGATCTTTTTTATGACAGTTCTAATCCGCCTATGGTAAGGATTGAAGTCAGTGATACCGGTAAGGGGATCGCCCCCGGAGACAGAGAGAGGCTATTTGAACCTTATTTTTCAACTAAGAAAGGTGGGACGGGTCTGGGATTGAGTATTGTAAGCACTATTATCTCGGATCACAATGGTTATATAAGGGTGCAGGACAATGAACCCAATGGGGCCAGGTTTGTTATTGAACTGCCCTTGCAGGTATGAAAGGACGTATGGGTTCGGGATATGGCCAAACGCATATTGATAGTTGATGATGAAGTTAGCATCCTGGATTCCCTGGGCGGGATACTGGAGGACGAGGGATTTGAGCCTGTCCGGGCGCAAAATGGCGAGGATGCTCTGGGCCGGTTAAGCGAGACAGCGCCGGATTTAGTGCTTTTAGACGTGTGGATGCCTCCGGGCATAGATGGGCTGGAAGTGCTCAGAAGGATCAAGCTCGATTATCCATTTCTCCCCGTAGTGATAATGTCCGGCCATGGCACGGTGGAGACGGCAGTCAAGGCGACTAAGCTGGGGGCGCATGATTTTATTGAAAAACCGCTTTCCCTGGAAAAAGTCGTTCTAACTATAAATAATACGCTTGATTTCAGCCGGTTAGAAGAGGAAAACCTTCTTTTACGCCAGCGGGTAGGGCGTAAACCGGAACTCACCGGGCAAAGCGAGGCGATGCTGGAGTTAAAGAGGCAGATTGTCCTGGTGGCGCCTACTTCGGCCTGGGTATTGATAAAGGGGGAAAACGGGGTAGGCAAGGAGTTGGTATCTCATGCCATACACAGGCAGAGCAAGCGAGCGTCCCGGCCTCTGATCGAGGTAAACTGCGCGGCCATCCCTGAAGAACTTATTGAAAGCGAGCTTTTCGGGCATGAAAAGGGCTCCTTTACAGGCGCTACCAACATGAGGCGCGGCAAGTTTGACCTGGCCAACGAAGGCACACTCTTCCTGGATGAGATCGGCGATATGAGTCTTAAGACCCAGGCCAAGATACTGCGCATCCTGCAGGAGCAAAAATTTGAACGGGTAGGCGGGACAAAGACCATAAATGTTGATGTGCGGGTCATCGCCGCATCGAACAAGAACCTTGAGGAAGAGATTAACAAAGGGAATTTTCGTGAGGATCTTTACCACCGATTAAATGTAGTGCCGATCGAAGTCCCCCCGCTAAGGGAGCGGTTGAGCGATATTCCCCTTTTAGTTAAGGAGTTTTTGTCTGAATTCGCTTCGGATGGCGGGTTAAAGCACAAAGAAATAAGCGATGGCGCCCTGCAATTGCTCGCTGCCTATCATTGGCCCGGAAATGTCAGGGAGTTAAGGAATGTTGTGGAAAGATTGGTGATTATGTCCCCGGGCGCACTTATTACAGAGAAGGACGTCCCTTCTTCGATACGGGGGACTAAAGCGGTAGAAAAGAAGACAGGCGATATGTTTGCGTTCGGGACGTTTAAGGATGCCAAGGCCCATTTTGAGCGCGAGTTTATATTGCATAAACTGGCTGAAAATGACGGCAATATCTCCCAGACGGCTGAAAAGATAGGTCTGGAGAGAAGCCACCTCCACCGCAAGATGAAGGCCTTAGGCATGGACAGTGTAAAGTCCGGGCAATAAAAATAATTTGAAATATGGGCAGTTAGTGACTATATTGATAAGCATAAGAGATTTTGGTAACAATTTAGCGCTTTAAAAAATGCGCTAAATCTCATTGCAACATGGAAAATGTAAAATTTCGGACAAAAACCATCAACATTTTGAATTTTGCACTTTGAATCTTGCATTTTGAACTGAAGTTTAGCCAGTTTTTCAAAAGGCTAAACTGATACAGATTTTGTATAAGACCTGGTAATTTTAAGATGGGAAACGACAAAGAATATAATAATGTTCCTGACCAGAAGGAATTAGAAAAGGAGCTGGCGGAGTATCTGTCCAAAAAATATGGGGATAAGGTGCGTATTCTCTCGCCGGTCGTCCTTCCCAAACCGGGCTCGTCTGAATCCGGGGGCAATAAGACCTTAAGGGGTAGGGATATTATCCTGAATTTTAATATCAAACCCAAAGAGCTTGAGGCCTACCTGGATGAATATATAATCAAACAGGAGGAGGCCAAGGCTATCCTGGCTACCAAGGTCTGCACCCACTTCAGCCGTATTAAGTATGCGCTGGAGCATAAGAGAGATACGGAGGTGGGGCAGATCAAGAATAACATCATTATGATCGGGCCTACCGGTGTAGGGAAGACCTATATGATAAAGCTGATCGCCGGGAAGCTCGGCGTGCCTTTTGTTAAGGGCGATGCGACTAAGTTCAGCGAGACCGGTTACGTGGGCGGTGATGTGGAAGACTTGGTTCGTGACCTTGTGCAGGAGGCGGGCGGGGATATGGAGCTGGCCCGGTATGGTATTATTTATATCGATGAGATAGATAAAATTGCTTCCAGCGCCCACCATTTAGGCCCGGATGTCTCACGCACCGGGGTTCAGCGCGCCCTTCTGAAGCCGATGGAAGAAACAGACGTAGATCTCCGGGTTCCCCACGATCCTATCGCCCAGCTTGAGGCTATAGAGCGTTATCGGAAGACCGGCAAACGGGAAAAAAGGACGGTTAACACCAGGAATATCCTTTTCATAGTGAGTGGCGCCTTTAACGATCTGGCGGATGTTATCAAGAAGCGCCTGACTGATCAGGGAATCGGTTTCGGCGCGCCTATTACTTCCAAGAGTGACAGGGTCGATTATTTGCGCCATGTTAAGGCGGAAGACCTTATTGAATGCGGGTTCGAGTCAGAGTTTGTGGGCCGATTGCCTGTAGTAGCGGTTTTCGAGGAATTACACGTGGAGGACCTGTACAATATCCTCAAAAACCCGCGCTGCCCGGTGACAAAAGGTAAAAAGCACGATTTTAAGGCCTACGGTATAGACATAACATTTGAAGATGAGGCATTACATATTCTGGCTGAGAAGGCCTATGCAGAGAAGACGGGGGCGCGGGGATTGTCCAGAGTCGTAGAACAGATCCTTTTAGGATTTGAAAAAACCTTGCCTTCAACCTCGATTCGTTCCCTGGTTGTCACCCCGGAGATGGTTAAGAACCCGGTTGCGGAGTTGGATCGTTTGCTTGCCAGCCCGGATGATCCGGTCTATAGCGAACGTTACCGTCAGGCCCGGGAGAGAGAATTAAATATTATAAAATCAACCATAGTGAAACGTCAAAAAGAAATCTTTGACAACCGTGGGCTGTCTGTCACCCCGTTCAGACTGCGGTATCTGGCCGAGTTATGTTTGACCAAGGATATTGATATACAAGCCTCTGTGGAAGAGCTTATATTTATAGCTGAGGAAATAAAAGATTATGAAGCCTCTTTTCTGGATAAATATGGCGTAAAGATCATCTTTGAAGATGAGGCTATCGACCAGATAATCGGACAGGCCTGGCAGGAAGGCAGCACGGCTTATGTTGTTTGTAACAACCTGACCGAATCATACAGGTATGCCTTGAGAATAATTCAGGATAGGACCGGGCAAAACGTTTTTCATCTTCCCACCGAGGCGGTGTCCACCCCGGAAGGATTTATCAGCCATCTGATCAAGGAGTCCCTTGATAATTCTTTTGGTAATTCCTCAAAATAGGTCAAAAAATACAGGAGACAGAGGCCAGAATACTGATAACTGAAGGCTGAAAGCCAATTTTTTAAAACGAAGGAGCATTTAGAAAAATATGATCGGTATATCTAAACTTTATTGCGGTACGGTGGAGCCGTCTGACGCCTTGCGCTATGGCAGACACTCCGGGAAGCTGCCCTCGCACCTTCTCCAGTTTTCGGCAGACAAAAAGCCGGTGGTGGTCTGGAATGCCACCCGGCGTTGTAACTTAAAGTGTGTGCATTGTTATGCCCAGGCGGACAGTGTGGGCGCACCGGATGAACTCTCCACGGCCGAAGGGAAGAAACTGATCGATGATCTAAGCCAGTTCGGCAGTCCGGTCCTTCTTTTCTCCGGCGGCGAGCCTTTTATGCGTCCGGATCTGCCTGAGCTTGCGGCTTACGCCGTGGAAAAAGGCATGCGGGCCGTAGTTTCTACAAACGGCACGCTTATCGGCAAAGACATGGCCAAGGTATTGAAGAAGATCGGCCTCTCTTATGTGGGTATAAGTCTTGATGGTATGGAAGAGGTCAATGACCATTTTCGTGGGGTTAAGGGGGCCTTTGCCGGGGCCATGAGGGGTATTAGAAATTGTCGGGAAGCTGGTATTAAGGTAGGGTTAAGGTTTACCATAAATAAACTTAATGCCGCCGAGATACCGGCCATTTTTGACCTGTTAGAACAGGAAGAAGTCCCGCGGATCTGTTTTTATCATTTGGTTTATGCGGGCCGGGGCAGTAAGCTGGTCGAAGAAGACCTTGCTCACGAAGAAACCCGGCGGGTAGTGGATATTATCATCGATCGTACCGCCGACTTGCACCGTCGAGGTAAGCCCAAAGAGGTGCTGACGGTGGACAATCATGCCGACGGGCCTTATGTCTATCTGCGTATGGTAAAGGAGAATTCACCCCGGGCTGCCGAGGTCCTGGAATTACTTGAAATGAACGAGGGGAATAACTCCGGCCGGGGTATCGGCTGTGTAAGCTGGGACGGGAGCGTCCATGCGGATCAATTCTGGAGGCATTACTCATTTGGCAATGTCCGCCAACGTCCGTTTAGCGAGATCTGGACGGACTTATCCAATCCGCTTATGGCGGCCCTTAAGAATAAGAAGGCCCATGTCAATGGCCGCTGCGCCCGGTGTAAGTGGTTGGATATCTGTGCCGGTAATTTCCGGGTAAGGGCTGAGGCCGTCACCGGGGATATCTGGGCGCCGGACCCGGCCTGTTATCTGACGGATAAAGAAATCGGGATTGCCGAGGAGGCTTAGAGATGCTGTTTCCGGATTATCGCCCGCGCCGCATGCGTCAGAATGAAAATTTCCGCGCCCTGATTCGCGAGACGCATCTTGCGCCGGATCAACTTGTCTATCCCCTTTTCGTCGTGCCGGGGAAAAAGGTCAGGAAAGGGATTCCTTCCATGCCCGGTTGTTTTCAACTTTCCCCGGATCAGTTGAAGGCTGAAATAAAAGAGATAAAGGACGCCGGGATCAGGTCTGTTCTCCTTTTCGGCATCCCGGAAAAGAAGGACGAGATAGCCTCCCAGGCCTATGCCAAAGACGGTATTGTGCAAAGGGCGATAGCCGAGATAAAGTCATCTGATAAAGACCTTCTGGTTATTACGGACGTCTGCCTCTGTGAATACATGAGTCACGGCCACTGCGGATTTGTCTCCGGGGGTAAGATTGAAAACGATGCGACACTGGAGATACTGGGCAGGGTAGCCCTTTCCCATGCCCGGGCCGGCGCGGACATGGTTGCCCCTTCGGATATGATGGACGGCCGGGTGGCTGAGATCCGTGAGACCCTGGATGAAGCCGGTTTTGAACACATACCCATTATGTCATACGCGGTCAAGTACGCCTCCGGTTTTTACGGGCCGTTCCGCGAGGCGGCGGAGTGCGCTCCACAGTTCGGCGACCGGCGTTCGTATCAGATGGACCCGGCCAACAGCCGCGAGGCCGTGCGCGAGGCCACCCTGGATATGGAGGAAGGGGCTGACATCCTCATGGTTAAGCCGGCCCTGCCTTACCTGGATATCATCTCTCGTTTGCGGGAGGAATTCGACCATCCCATCGCCGCTTATCACGTCAGCGGCGAGTATGCCATGGTAAAGGCGGCGGCCAAGATGGGCTGGCTGGATGAAGAGCGGGTCATGATGGAATGTCTTCTGAGTATCCGGAGGGCCGGAGCAGATATTATTATTACTTATTACGCCAAGGAAGCAGCGAGGTTGCTGACCAGATGAAACCGAACCATCCCCATCCCCATCCCCACCACTCTCAGGGCCATACATCCGGGCAGGATGTGCCGCCCCTTCGTCTTGTAGCCTGGGAATTGACCAGAAATTGCAACCTCTCCTGTGTCCACTGCCGGGCCGCAGCCACCCGCGGGCCGTATGACAATGAATTGACAACCGAAGAATGCAAGGGGATTATCGATGATATCGCCGCCCATGCCCAGCCGGTTATGATTATGACCGGTGGTGAGCCTCTCCTGCGCGAGGATATCTTTGAACTGGCAAGCTATGGTACAGACAAAGGCCTGCGTATGGTGATGGCCACTAACGGCACCCTCATCACCCCGGAAGTGGCCGGAAAAATGGTAGATGCGGGGATAAAGAGGATTAGTATAAGCATTGACGGGGCGACGGCTGAAAGTCATGATAAATTTCGTCAGGTCGAAGGGGCCCTTAAGGGGGCGCTTCAGGGGATTGAAGAGGCCAAAAAAGCAGGTCTGGAATTCCAGGTCAACACCACTATTACCGGGATCAACCTCAAGGAACTGCCGGCTATACAGGAACTCACCGTATCACTTGGGGCAGTAGCCCACCATATCTTTCTCCTGGTACCTACCGGCCGTGGTAAGGATCTGGCTGACCAAGCCCTTTCCGCCGCTGAATACGAAGAGACCCTGAAGTGGTTTTATGAGCAAAAGGATAAGGTTCCTCTGCATCTCAAGGCCACTTGTGCCCCGCACTATTATCGCATCCTTAGGCAGCGGGCCAAAGCGGAAGGAAAAGAGGTTACCTTCCAGTCCCACGGGCTGGATGCCGTGACCCGCGGATGTCTGGGAGGCGTCGGCTTCTGCTTTGTCTCACACCGGGGAGATGTCCAGCCCTGCGGTTATTTAGAGATAAACTGCGGATCGGTGCGCGAGATGCCCCTTTCCCGCATCTGGCGGGAATCACCGGTATTTCTTAACCTGCGTAATCCGAAGATGTACAAGGGCAAGTGCGGTATCTGTGAATATCATCGTTTCTGCGGCGGATGCCGGGCACGGGCCCATGAGATGTCCGGTGATTACCTGGCCGAGGAACCTCTCTGTACATATCAACCCTTAAAAATGCGGGCGCCGGCGAAGGAAAGTCATTAGCTTTCAGCTATCAGTCACTAACCGTCGGGTGTCAAACGCTCAAGTCCGTTTTGAACTTTGGGCTTTGACCGTTGGGATTTAACAAAATGGATGCTACAGACCGGGCCATTTTAAACGAGATACAATCCCATTTCCCGATTGAATCCCGCCCCTATGCGACTATAGGAGAGCGGCTCCAACTCACAGAGACAGAAGTTTTAGACCGGATTAGACGTTTGCAGGATAGGGGCATAATACGCCGTCTGGGGGCAAATTTTGATTCCCGCCGCCTGGGTTACATGACTACTCTCTGCGGGGCCAAGGTCCCACCGGAAAGACTGGATGAGTTCATAAGGGTGGTAAATTCTTATCCTGGGGTAACCCACAACTACTTACGCAGGCACGCCTTCAATGTCTGGTTTACCTTTATCGCTGAGTCTTCAGAGGCTATTGAGAGGCAGATTGGAGAGATAACCGAGAAGACCGGCGTTAAGGTTTACGACTTCCCCGCCGTTCGTTTATTCAAAATCAAGGCTGAGTTTAAAGTTTAAAAGTATTATTAAGCCAGGGTTGATGAATTTGTAAAAAAGCCTTTTCACCGTTGAGCACGCAGAGTCCGCAGAGAAAAACTGCAAACTATTCAATATGTTATCTCGGCGTTCTCAGCGATCTCTGCGGTAAAATGTTACTTTTTACGAAGCCGTCAGGGTTGAATCCGAGAACCGTTGAGGTGGCAATGTCCCATCTGCTCGGAGAGGAGATAGCATGAAGAGGATTGCCAAATTGCTCTTTGAGGCCGGGATGCTGAAAAAGACGCCGCGTACCGGCTTCCGTTTTCTGGGTTCCGGGCAGGAATCGGTGGCAGATCATTCCTACCGGGTCATTCTCATCGGATATGTGCTGGCCGGGATTTCACCGGGTGTCGATCGATCTAAGGTAATGGAGTTATGTCTCTTCCACGATCTGGTTGAGGCCCGCACCGGGGACCTGAATTATGTTTACAAGGACTATGCTACGGTGGACTCGGCCAAGGCGGTCGCTGCTCTGACCAAGGACCTCGATTTTGGGGAGGACATCGCCGGATTAATAACAGAGTTCAAATCCGGCCATACCGAAGAGGCGAAATTAGCCAGGGATGCCGATCAGTTAGACCTCATTCTTGAGCTTAAAGAGCAGCATGACCTTGGGAATAAGTTTGCCCGGGAGTGGCTTGCACACGTAGTCAAACGGATCACCACACCGGCCGGCCAGGAGCTTGCCGGGGAGATATTGGAGACCGATTTCTGCTCCTGGTGGTTTGATAAGTACCGGGGGAGATAAAGAAAGTGGAGATCAGGAGGTAGGATCCATTAGCACACCCTCATGTAATAAGTGCGGGACATGCATGAGCGTCTGCCCTATTTACCAGGTGACAGGCATGGAGGGTTATGCGCCACGGGGTAAATTGAGTCTTATCGAGGCGAACCGGGAAGGCAGGTTACCGTTTTCTGACCGCTTTGAAGAATTGCTCTCCTACTGTCTCCTTTGCGGGGCCTGTACAACTGTCTGTCCCGCCGGGGTAAATGCGGATGCCTCCATACAGAAAGCGCGGGCAAGGTTGGTCGAAGAGAAGGGGCTCCCGGCGGGGAAACGGTATTTTTTCCATTACCTTCTGGATTCTGAGCATCTTTTGCCTTTTATATTAAAAGGCAGTTCCCTGATCCAGGGCCTCCTTTGCAAAAGAATCCCGGAAGACAGCGGCCTTCATTGTCGATTTCCGATTCCTCTGTTGACCGGAAGGTCATGGCTGCCGCCATTGGCGCCGACCTTTTTTCTGGATAATGACCTGCCCCAGGAAACAAGCGCCCCGGCTAAGGCGGCTTACTTTACAGGGTGCATCACAAATTATCTCTTTCCTAACGTAGGGAAGGCTACCCTGAATATTTTTGACTTTCTCGGAGAGCCTGTATGGGCGCCCAAGAAGCAGAAATGCTGTGGGTTCCCGGCCTTTTGTGCCGGGGATGAAGAGACGGCGCGTTCCCTGGCCAGAGCCAATATATCTGCATTTATGGATGGACGGTTCGATTACATCGTTACGACCTGTGCCTCCTGCAGCTCCCATCTAAGATTTAATTACCCCAGGCTCCTGGCTGATGACCCGGTTTTCGCAGAAAAAGCGGCGGAATTTTCGGCAAAAGTGACGGATATATCGGTCTTTTTGTTCCATAACAAGGGTTTTTCCCGGCAGCTATCGGACCTCACGCCGAAAACCAGCAGCCTGAAGGTGACGTATCATGATCCCTGCCATTTTCGGTTTAGAGAAAAGATATTCGAGGAGCCGCGTCTGCTCATCAAGTCGCTGCCCGGAGTTGATTTTCGCGAACCGGCAGGCGGAGCCGCATGTTGTGGGCACGGCGGGTTGTTTAATATAACTCATTATGACCTGTCCCAGGAGATTTTTGATAAAAGGATGGCCGGGTTTAGAGAGACGGGAGCAGATACCTTAGTCACCAGTTGTATGGGTTGCCTGTTACAGTGGAAGGAGGGTCTGGTTAGGCATGGGCTTAATGCGCAGGCCATGCATCTGGTGGAGTTATTCGATATGTTTTTATCAAAATGAGCCGCCTATTTCGGGGATAGACATTTTCCTTGACATGCAATCTCTATTTTGTTACACACAAGCTGAACTGTGATTCAGTGGGTGACTGTGAAAGATAACCACAGAGTGCACAGAGAAAGCTAAATAGTTTTCATCCGGAGACCGCCGTTTCCGAATGAAAACTCTCAGCCGTCAGCAAAAAATAAGACAAACAACATATTAAGCTGATAGCTGACTGCCGACCGCTCCATCCAGAAAACCAGGGTTTTCGGATGGAGATTAGTTAATCTTTTGGCAATAAGTTATTGTTAGTCAGGAGGAAAGAGATGAAAAACAGGGGCATTCTGCTGATGATAGTCATGGCTGTTTTTATAATAGCTACTTGTGCTTACGCCCAGGAGGAAGTGCTGAAACTGGAGCATAAGGCCTTTGAAAAACGACAGAGGCCGGGCGTAACATTCCTGCATGCCCAACACTTTGCTACCATTGAGTGTACGGCGTGCCATCATTTTTATGTAAATGGACAGAACGTCTGGGATGAGTCGCGGGAGACGAATTGTGCGGCCTGCCATGGCTTGGAGGCCGAAGGTAAGAAAATGGGCCTTATGAAGGCGTTTCACGAGAACTGCGTAGGTTGCCACCGGGAGACCAAACCGGCAGCAGGCAAGTCACTCCCTGTGATGTGTGGCGAATGTCACAAAAAATAAATATGTAGATGTAGTTTTTTAAAAACGGGAAGTTTATAAACTTCCCGTTTTTTCTTTTGCGGAGCGTATTATTAATGACGGCTCGGTAACAAGTCAATTTCTCACGCAAGGGCGCAAAGACCGCGAAGGAAAAATGAAAATCTGGAAATCAATAAATCAGTAATAAAAGATTTTTTCATGAGTTTATGAGTTCCAAATTTTATTTTTTTTGCGTCCTTGGCGGCTTTGCGTGATATTTTGGATGTTGTTTTTTATCTTGACAAAGAGTGTGTTTAGGTATATCCAATCCCGTAATTTGCTGGAAGGAGAGAGTGAACCAATATGAGCCCAGGTAGCTTTTCTGGCGGTATTTGCTTGTCTGCTTCAGACGCAGGCGCAAACAAACCCTTCGAACGTATCATCCCCTCCGGTGTTGTAACTATCCCTCTCAGGCAGGATCTCGGCGGAATTTGCAATGCCAAGGTCAAAAAGGGTGATGAGGTCAAGGTCGGACAGGTAATCGGTGAAAGCGCAGGTCCGGAAGGCGCCTCTATCCATGCCACGGTTTCCGGTAAAGTAGCCGATGTAATAAAGGCCTATCCCCATTTTTCAGGGGGATTCGTCCCGGCTGTGCTCATAGAATCCGATGGCAAGGATGAGTGGGTGGGACTGGAGGGCAGCGCGGACCCAATGGCCGCCATACAACAGGCGGGAATTGTTGATTTTGATATAAAGCCGGTACCGCTTGCGGCCAAGCTCAATGAGGCAAAGTCTCGCCGGGCTAACGCCCTTATTGTGAATGCCATGGACATAGAGCCGGTACTCTCGAGCCGGTCACGTCTGTTGTCTGAAAGGGTTCAGGAGGTGGCCTGCGGGATAGACACTATAAAAAACATAATCGGCGCAGCATCGGTGTATGTCGCCGTCGATAAAGGCGCGTCTCAGGCCATGTCCGCTGTCGGTTCCGCCTGCGGTGGTGCGGCTACCGTAGTGGGGTTGAACCCTAAGTATCCCCAGGCTGTTGACCTCTTACTGGTAAAGTCGATACTGGGTAAAGAGGTGCCCTGTACAGAGGCCTATTGTGTGGCCGATATAGGGGCCCTGGTCCTGAGCGTCGAGACGGTGGCGGCGGTGGGCCGGGCTATGGCGGATAAAAAGCCGGTGGTGGACAGGTTCATAACCATTACCGGCGCCAACGGGACCGGCGCCAAAAATGTCCAGGTAAGGATAGGCACGCCGATTAAGGAAGTTCTGGGGCACTGTGGAATTTCCGTGGAAGGGATGGGCAAGGTTATAGCCGGCGGCCCCATGATGGGCACGGCTATCGCCAATACCGACATGCCGGTGACCAAAGAGTTGCTCGGTATTTTCGTACAAAATGAAAAAGACATCACAAAATCTGAAGCGGCCGTCTGTATAAAATGTGGTTTTTGTGTGGACGTTTGTCCAATGCAGCTCATGCCCTTCCTTATCTCGGGCTTGTCTGAATCGGCCAACTACACTATGGCTCAGGGATATGAGATTTTTACCTGTATAGAGTGTGGTTGCTGCGCCTATGTGTGTCCGGTAAGGATACCCATGGTGCAATGGATAAAATTCGGCAAGGCACAAATTCTAGCGCAAAGGAGTAGCGAATGAAAGCCCCGGAACTTGTTGTATCCGCAACGCCGCATATCCATAGCGGCAATTCCGTTCAAAAGATGATGCTTAATATAATTATCGCCCTGCTCCCGGCTGTAGCTATCGGTATTTATTTCTATGGCATGGGTGCCTTAGTGGTAGCGGCCGTTTCCGTAGTTTCGGCAGCGGCCTGGGAGGCTATCCTGCAGAAGATATTAGGGCGGCAACTTGCCCTTAGTAATCTTACTGCAATGGCAAGCGGTCTGGTTTTCGCTGCAATCCTCCCGCCCACACTCCCCTGGTGGATGATAACCATTGCCACGCTCATCATGATACTCCTTGGCAAGGAGATTTACGGGGGGTTGGGAAACAACCCATTCAACGGGGTATTGGTAGCCTATGTGGCTTTAAAAATCTCTTACCCGGAGGCCATGATTACCTGGACGCCGCCGGCCGGTGATATCATGACCGAGCTGCCCCCCCTCCAGGTCTTAAGGGATGAAGGGGTCGGGGTTATCTGGGAATACTTTACTTTGAAAGACCTCCTCATTGGCAAGGTAGCCGGTACTGTAGGTGAAGGGTGCAAGATTGCGTTACTGATAGGCGGCCTGTTCCTTCTTTTAAGGCGGAATTTTTCCTGGCATATCCCGGCCGGTTTCCTGACGGGTATCGTCATCTTATCGGGTATTTTGTGGATGGCCAATGCCGAAAAGTACGCCAGCCCGCTTTTCCATCTACTGACCGGTGGCAGCCTTTTAGCGGCCTTTTTTCTGGCTACCGATTCCACTACCTCGCCGGTTACGCCGGGCGGTAAACTTCTGTTCGGACTGCTAGGCGGTATGCTTGCGGTGGTCATCAGGGCCTGGGCCCAGTGGGAGGATGGGGCCTATTTCGCTGTTTTCATGGCCGGTACGTTGACTCCGCTCTTAGATAAGATCAGACCAAGGGTTTACGGGAGGGTAAAAGCCAGTGCAACTTCGTGAAATTATCAAGATGATCGTAGTTTTGACGCTTATGGCCGCTGTCTGCGGCGGCGGGTTGTCTTTGGTAAAGATGGCCACGGCCGAGCAAATTACCTACCAAAAGATTAAGAACATCAAGGAACCGGCGCTGAAGAAGGTGCTGACCGGTTATGATAATGATCCGGTCACAGACCGGAAGGACATCGTGACCGGCAAAGACAAAAAAGGGAAAGACATTATAACCACGTTTTTCTTTGCCAAGAGCGGAGGAAAAGTTATCTCTGTGGCGTTCGAGACTTCTGCCGGTGGATTTCACGGAGATGTCGGTGTTATGGTGGCGGTAAACCCTGCTACCGACAAACTGGACGGCTGTGCCATTACCACTCAGACCGAGACGCCGGGTGTCGGTACCAGGGTGGCGGATGACCCGTCCTTCTGTGCTCAGTTCAAAGACAAGTCTGTATCGGAAAATTTCGGACTTACTTCGGCCGGCGGTGTGGTACAGGGCCTGAGCGGGGCCACGGTGTCATCGACCGGTGTTAGTAATGCGATGAAGGCCGGTATAGAAGTGTATAAAAAATACAAGTCCCAGTTGGGTGTATAATCTATAAGGAGGGTTCATAGATGGCGTCGCGTTACGTATCGGAATTTACCAAAGGCCTCTGGAAAGAGATACCGCCATTTCGTTTTGTTCTGGGTCTCTGCTCCACAATGGCCGTGACCACGGATGTGGCCAATGGCATCGGGCTGGGGGCCGGGGTCATTTTCGTGACCACCATGGGGAATGTCTTTATCTCCATGCTGAGGAAGATTATCCCGGATAAGGTAAGGATAGCGGTCTTTATCGCCATCATTGCCAGCGCGGTCATCATAGTGGAACTGGTGATGCAGGCCTATTTCTATCCGCTTTTCCTGGTGCTCGGTATCTGGATACCTCTTATAGTGGTTAACTGAATACCCCTTGGACGGGCGGAGGCCTTCGCCCGCAAAGAGTCGGTCGGACTCTCTTTAGTTGATGGACTGGGAATGGGGTTGGGGTTTACCATGTCACTGACTGTAGTGTCGACTATCCGTGAGATACTGGGCAAGGGATCATGGTTCGGTATCCCGCTGATGCCCGAGGGTTATCCGGGCATGCCGTACCTTCTCAAGCCGCCGGGCGCCTTTGCCCTCCTGGGAATCCTGCTCGGGATCATGAACTTTATATCCCTGAAGATGGAAGCCAAGAAGTAATCTGAAAGGAGAGGTCGTATTATGGAACAAAGCTGGTTCATGTTTATACTTTCAGCTATCATTATAAATAACATCCTCTTGATAAGGTTCCTGGGTAACTGTCCGTTCCTGGGGGTTACCACGGCCATGGACAGCGCCATCGGCATGTCGGCCGCCTGTATATTCGTCAACGTCCTGTCCGGGGTTCTCTGCTGGATATTTCAGAAGGCGGTACTGGATACCCTGGGCCTGGAATATCTCCAGACCCTGGCCTTTATCCTGATCATCGCCGGGTTGGTCCAGTTTGTAGAGATGGTCCTTCAGAAGATGTCGCCTGGGCTATATCGTGCCCTGGGTATCTACCTGCCGCTCATTACTACCAACTGCATGATTTTTGGTGTGGCCGTGCTGAATATCCAGGAAGACTATGATTTTATGCATACAGTGGTGTATTCCATTGCTACGGCGGTGGGTTTCAGCGTGGCCATGGTGATCATGGCCGGCATCAGGGAACGGATGCGGATCGCACATATACCGAAGCTGTTGGACGGGGTGCCGCTTGGCCTGATTACGGCCGGGATGATAGGCCTTTCCTTTTTCGGACTGGCCGGCGTAGGTTGATGGATTTACGTTTACCAGGAACAAAATGAAATAAGAGGGTGGTATGTTATGGGACCGACAATTACGGCAATCGTAGCTATGGGGGCACTGGGATTGGGGCTGAGTGTAGTGCTGGGGGTGGCCGCCAAGGTCTTTTACATCTACGTTGACCCCCGGATAGGGGCGGTTACGGATGTCCTGCCCGGCGCTAATTGCGGCGGCTGTGGTTATGCGGGATGTAGCGACTGCGCAGCGGCTATTGTGGAAGGCAGAGCCCCGGTCAATGCCTGTAAGGCCGGCGGCGCCGGTACGGCCGCGGCCGTGGCTCAGGTGTTAGGTGTTTCAGCGGCGGTCGGAGAGCGCGAGGTCGCCAGGATCTTCTGTAAAGGTGACAGTGCCAAGGCCGAACGAAAGTTTAAATACATGGGGATTAATGACTGCCGGGCGGCCATGCTGATCTCCGGCGGTGATAAATCTTGTAGTTACGGGTGCCTGGGGCTGGGCACATGCGTGGCCAATTGCCCGTTTGGGGCGCTCAGCATGGGGGAAGACGGCCTGCCCAAAGTAGATGATGAAAAATGTACGGCCTGCGGGACGTGTGTCAAGGTGTGTCCGCGGCATATCCCTAAGGTGGTTCCGGTATCGCAGAAAGCGGCTAGTCTGTGCTCTTCGCATGATGTCGGCAAGCTGGTCAAGGAGATCTGCGATGCCGGCTGTCTGGGCTGCGGCCTGTGCAAGAAGGCGTGTCCGGAAAAGGCGATTGAGATCGTGAAATTCCTTTCCGTAGTGGATGCCAAAAAGTGCACCGGATGCGGGGCATGCTTTGAGAAGTGCCCGACCGGTATTATTCAAAGCTTAGTTTTCACCGTAGTATGAGGAGGCGTTGAATGTCTCAGAAGATATTGATAGCGATGGATGAGTCGGAATATTCCACGAAGGCGGTGCGGTATGTGGCTGATACCGTGAATCCAAAGGCCGTGGAGATAACCCTTTTTAGCGTGTTGCCGGAGGCGCCGGGCACCGGCCTGGAAAAAGAGCCGTCGCTGATTCCCCTTTTTCAGAGCCGGGTAACCGAGTTAAAAGGTCTTACGGAAGAGAAGCGCAAGATAATGGAATCCGCTACGGCTTCAGCCAGGAAGATTCTGGAGGGAGCAGGGATACCGGATAACAAGATAGGCGTCAAGATCCAGGTAAAGAAGGTCGGTATAGCCCGGGACATCATGTTTGAGGCCCAGGAAGGAAAGTATAGTGCCATTGTCGTCGGGCGAAGAGGTGTTTCTGCCATAAAGGAGTTTATGTTCGGCAGCATTTCGAACAAGGTGGTAAGCTTCGCACGAAACTGCACGGTCTGGGTTGTGGATTAAAAATGTCTCGTATTCGCGAAGAAGAAGGCGAAGTAATCGCCGTTGAAGGCAAGCAGGCCAAGGTCAGGATCAAGTGCAGTCCGGCCTGTGACAGTTGCTCAAGCCACAAGACGTGCGGGCTGCTTGGTGAAGGCGAGATGGTGCTTACGGCATTAAATAGCGTAGGGGCCTCCAAGGGTGAGAGGGTGCGCGTCTCACTCAAGGTGGAGGGGGAAGTAAAGGCGTCTTTTATCTTATATCTTGTTCCTCTGGTTGGTCTGGTAGCCGGGGCGCTGATAGGTTATTACACGCAGTTTTTGGGCGATAAGGATATTTCAGGGGCCGTTTTTAGTCTTTTATTTGTGGCGCTTACCTTCATCGGCATAAAATATTATGCCCACATCAAATATAGCGGAGATCAGTCCTACAATCCAATAATTACAAAGGTAGTGGCTTAGTAGCTGGAAAGCCATAAGATTCTGTAGAGGATACTGGAGGGGAATACTTATGACTCGAGGAAAGTTGTCGTCGCTTTTTTTGCTGATATGTCTAATCGTGTTTCCATCGGTTGCGCTGGCCTCTGAGGCCGGGCACGGTGGGATTAATTTAGGAGAGGTGCTGCCTCTTTATAGCGCCATACCATTTGCGGGCATGCTCCTTTCCATCGCCCTTATGCCGCTTTTCCTGCCCAAGTTCTGGCATCATCACTTCGGCAAGGTCTCCGCTTTCTGGGCGGTGCTGGTGGCTATTCCAATGGTTATCGCCTATACGGGTACGGCCGTGTATGAATTTATGCATGTGATAGTGGCGGATTATGTGCCCTTTATCATCCTGCTCTGGGCGCTGTTTACCGTCTCAGGTGGTATCCTCCTCAAAGGTTCGCTAAGGGGCACGCCGGTAGTAAATACGGTCATGCTCATCATAGGCACGGCGCTGGCCTCGTGGATGGGCACTACGGGAGCGGCCATGCTTATGATACGGCCGTTCCTCCGCGCCAATAACTACCGCAAGAACCGGAGCTTTATGGTCGTATTCTTTATCTTCCTGGTGGCCAATGTCGGCGGGGCCTTAACCCCGCTTGGCGACCCGCCGCTCTTCCTCGGATTTCTGCACGGTGTCCCTTTCACCTGGACCTTCAATATATTGCCGCAGATGCTGACCGTAGCCGCTATAGTCCTGGGGATATATTTCGTGGTTGACACCTATATGTACAAAAAGGAAGGGATAACCGCGCCTGTGGATGAGGGCGTCAAGGAGCCCCTGGGGTTGGACGGGGCCTTGAATTTCCTCTTTCTGGCCGGTATCATTGGGGCAGTGCTGATGAGCGGCCTGGTGGACTGGGGTTCCATTAATATGTTCGGCATACACCGGTCTGTGGCTGACCTGGCCCGGGATGGTATCCTGATCGTTATGGGGGCGCTTTCGCTGGTAACTACCTCTAAAAAGGTCAGGGAAGACAACGACTTCTCATGGGCCCCGATCCTGGAAGTAGCGTATCTCTTTGCCGGTATATTTGTCAGCATGGTGCCTTGCCTTCTGATCCTGAAGGCAGGAACCAAGGGACAACTGGCCTTCCTTATCGAGGCGGTGAAGGAACCGGCCCACTATTTCTGGGCCTCGGGCATCCTCTCCAGCTTTCTGGACAATGCCCCGACCTATTTGACATTCTTCAGCACGGCGCTCGGCAGTTACTATCCGGGCATGCCGGAGGCACAGGCGGTGCCGAAGCTTATCGCAGAGAATGCTATTTATCTTAAGGCCATTTCCTGCGGTTCGGTCTTTATGGGGGCCAACACCTATATTGGCAACGCCCCGAACTTTATGGTAAGATCTATTGCTGAGGAGGCCGGTACGCCAATGCCCAGCTTCTTTGGATATATGATTAAGTATTCCATCCCGGTATTGTGTACAACATTTGTGGTTATAACCTATATCTTCTTCATTTAAGGAGGGCTCTATGAAAAAGGTTCTGTTTGCGACTAAATTCAGGGAATTGGCCTTTGACGCCCTGGAGTCCCTTCTGGATTTGAAGGCGGCCGGGCTTAAGGAGGTAATCCTTACCTACATAATTCCACGTGAGGAAGTGGCCTTTGTGCCTTACGGGGGCTACATGAAGGATGAAGAGGAGCGCCTCAGGGAGCAGGCCCGGATCCGGTTTGAAGACTGGCAGGAGGCCCTTTCCAAGGCGGGTGTAGATAGTAAAATCCGCATCGAGGTCGGTGAGCCGGTTCCAAAGCTGGTCAGAATTGCTGAAAAGGAGAAGGTCAACCTGATTGTAGCCGGACGGAAAAAACGGACGGCCCTGGAAAGGGTTTATGTAGGCTCGCATACCCTGGACCTGTTACGCCGGAGTACGGCTATCCCGGTCCTCATAAGCAAGTATATGGTTCATTGTGATATGGAGGGACAATGTGTAAGGCGTGTTAATGAACATCCCTTCCAGCGGCCCTTGTTTGCTACCGACTGGTCGAAGCCTTCAAAGAATGCCCTTGAATTTATCACAACCCTGAAGGGTGCCGTGGATAAGGTGGATGTGGCCCATATCATTGGGGTTAAGATATCCAAGAATCTCGATAAAAGTGAGCTGAATCGTATCGAAAAGGAGAGTAAAGAGAGGCTGGACAAATACTGCGCGACACTGAAGAAGGCGGGGATCAAGGCCGAACCCCATTTGACTGCCGGGCGTACTGCCGGCGAGATTATACGGCTTTCCCGGGAGTTGAACTCCACCATGATTGTACAGGGAACGACAGGGAAGGATCGCGTTAAGGAGTTTTTTGTCGGTAGCGTCTCACACCGCATAGCTGAGGCATCTGAGCTTCCGACGCTGTTGGTGCCGTAAGTCCGATACCCCCTCACCCTAACCGTTCGGTTTCCATAACGTAGGGGCGCCGCTTGCTGCGCCCTTGTTGGGCAGGGCAAGCCCTGCCCCTACGGCGAGATGCTCTCTCCCGCAAAAGGGGGGGAGAGGGGATTATCGATTATTCCCCCCTTGCCCGCCTACGGCGGGCCGAGGACAGATGGGAGGGGATGTAGAGGAGGGTGAAATAGCAATAAAAAACGCCAGCTCATTCTACATGAACTGGCGTTTTTGTTTTTGATATATCGATAAGTTGCTTCTTAGGCCGTCTTCCAACCCTTAGAAGCGAATTTCTTATTCCCGCTGGTTATTATTACCATAGCCTCCACATTCGGCAATGCCTCTACAAGCCGCATGCCTTTTTCTATGCCTTCAACAAAGACGGTGGTAGAAAGCGCATCGGCCTCCATAACCGTGGGAGCGGTGATGCTTACACTGGCCAGACCCCTGGGAGACCGGCCGGTATGCGTATCAATAATGTGGTGGTAGAGCTTTTCCCGATCAAAGTAAACCTCATAGTTACCGGACGTGGCCACCGCGCCATTGTTTAATGCTATTGTTTGAAGATATGGTTTTTGCTTCCTGGGATCGGTGATGCCGATCTTCCAGGACTTATTCGGACCGTTCCCGCCTATAGCCCGGATATCTCCACCGGCATTGATCAGTGCATACTGTACGCCCATTTTTTTCAGGGTATTGGCAGCTTCGTCAACGATGTAACCTTTGGCAATGCCATCAAGGGTGATGCCCATGCCTTCTTTCAGAAAGTGGATACCTTGTTTATTAAACTGTATCTTATCGGCATCAACCAGGGACAATTTTTCTTGGACTTTTTCTGATGACGGCGCATGTCCGGTTCTGGCAAACGCTTCTTTATAGAGGTCAACAAGGGGTTGGACTGTTATGTCAAAAGAACCCTGACTCAGGAAATGAAAGTAGGAAGCCTTGCTCATAACCTGTGCTAATTCCGGACAGATATCCTTAAGCTGCCCCTTATGGTTTAACCAGGATACCGGGGTGCTGTTAGAGTAGCGGTCAAATACCTTGACCAGTTTCTCCATCCGTGCAAAGCCCTTTTCCACGGCCTCAAGGGCCTTGTCCTGAGATGGATGCAGCACGGTTATATTGACAAAAGTGCCCATAAGGGGAATAGTCCTGCTGACCTGATTAAGACCGTTAGAAAGTTTGGCCTCGGATGATGTTGGAAAAACATTGGGAACGGCCATACCTAGGCCGAGCATGCCTATAATCTTAAGACAATCCCTACGGCTGGTTAAGGCCTGTGGTCCATTTTTAATGCCAGTTTTATCCATTCTAACCTCTCCTTTCCGGACTCCGGTTAAAAATCTTCACCAGTGTTTTCATAGACCATAACCATTCATTAGTCAAGGGTTTTCTGTGGCGTAATGGATAATTATTAATAGAGCAAAATGCCCGGTATTACAGCCCTGATTTGTGGATGGTTTATTGTGGGCTTGACTGGGGAGGGAAATACATTTAATGTATAATTTATAACTATTGCAACCGGTTATAAAAACAAATAACGGGGGGTTGGGGGATAATGAAAATATTTATTATGATAATCGCCTCTTTCTTATTTTTTACTTACGGTATGGGCTTGTTGTTTACCTTACAAACAGCGCAGGCGGCAAAGGGCAAGGCTACCTATGTGGGGATGGCAAGGTGTAAAGAGTGTCACCCTAAAGAGGTAGAGACATACTTAACGTGGAAGTACTCCAAGAATTTTCGAATTATCCAGATGAGAAAGAAAGACCGTGATCCGAATTGCCTTCGCTGCCATACTACAGGTTTTGGACAGCCGGGCGGTTTTTGCAGTGTGGAAAAAACACCGGATATGGCAAATAAACAGTGTGAATCCTGCCATGGCCCGGCCAGCCTGCATCTTAAGGCCCCAACGAAAGAGGAACATCAGAGGACTTTGACCATTCCTAAAAATCTCTGCACTACCTGTCATAGCGGACATAGACATCCAGGGTGGTACTGATTTATAGGCAATGTCGCCGGGCATCAGCCATTAGTCATTGGTCAACTGTAAAGGATTGGCCGCTTTTAACGGTGGGAAATGACCGTTGACAAATGACGTTCACTACAGAAAGAAGGTCTGAATGGTGCATCTCAAAGAAAAACTAAGGGCTTTCCTCCTCTTGAGCAGTCTTCGGCTCAAGGTTATGTTGGGTATAGGGCTGATCTTGCTTGTAGGCATGGGCACCTTTACATACATAGATGTCATATCGCACCGTAAGGATTTCCTGGACGAAGAGGAGAGGAAGGCCGCAGAAACAAGTGATACCGTCATGAAGAGTGTTGAATATCCGATGCTCGACGGCGAGATGGAGCAGGTTCAGAGCATATTAGAGCGTCTGCGTGTATTACGGGATATTGACGTTGTGCATCTGTGTGATACCAAAGGTGTTATACGCTATAGTGGTGTGGCAAAAGGCAACATAGGGAGGGTGACGGAATCCCGTATTACTCTGGAGGCCTTACGCACCGGTAAGCTGACCAAGGGGCTGGAGGTGCGGCGGGTGGAACATCCGGCGGAGGCGGAGAAAATCCTCCGCTATGCCCTGCCCATACCTAATGAAAAGACGTGTTTTAAATGCCATGGAGAAGAGCCAGGGATCCTGGGGGTTTTGACGGTTGGTTATAAATGGACTCGTATTGAAGAAATGGTCGCTGGCCATCTGCGTCGCGACCTCTTTTATTTTATTATCTCTATTACCCTCATAGGCTTTTTTTTAAATAAGTGGCTCACAAAATCCATTACCCGCCCGATATCCGTGCTCACGGCGTGGACCGACGAGGTCAGCCGCGGCAACCTGGACGTTAAGCTTGATTTAGGCAAGAAGGTAAGGTGCTGGGAAATGGAAAATTGTGATAAGAAAGAATGCCCTGCCTATGGGCGCACCGATGTGATGTGCTGGTTTATTGACGGCACCCTCTGTAAGGGCCAGCCTATGGGGAAGTTCCCGGACAAGCTTGATGAGTGCCGTGAATGTCAAGTCTATAAGGAGCACGTGGGGGATGAGATAGTTCAGTTGGGTGATTCTTTTTGCCACATGGTCTCGGAATTAAAGAGATCCAGGGAGGCATTAAGCCGCGCGTACGAAAGGAACCTGCAGGCGGAAAGGTTAGCCACTATCGGCAAGGGCGCCGCCCATATTGCGCATGAGATCAAGAATCCCCTTATGCTCATCGGCGGTTTTTCCAAACAGGTCTTTGAGTCCCTGGGGCACGAAGACCCGAACAGGAAAAAATTGCAGATCGTAACCGACGAGATAAGGCGGCTGGAGAGCTTGCTTGTCGATGTATCAGATTTTGCGAGAATGGCCCAGCCCCAGAAGAGCATACAGAATATCAATGAGGTGGCGTTGGATGTTTATAACTTGATGTCCGGAGAACTTCAAAAACAGGGGATAGAATTTACCAAATCACTTCGGCCTGATATTCCGTCCAGTTCTTTTGATCCCCGGCAGCTTAAGCAGATCCTTATCAATCTGGCCAAGAATGCGGTCGAGGCCATGCCCCATGGCGGCAAGCTGGACATTGCCACGGATATGGAGGGTCAGATAATTAAGATCACGGTTACAGATACCGGTAAGGGGATTCCCGGTGAAAATCTCCAGGATATATTTAACCCGTTTTTTACCACAAAACCCAAAGGGACAGGGCTGGGGCTGGCTATTTCGCGGAAGATAATCGAGGACCACGGTGGGTCTGTCGAAATAAAGAGTAAGGTAGGAGAAGGCACCACCTGCATCGTTAACTTGCCGATCACATCCTAAGAGTGGGCTTTTGCCTTGACAGGGGGAAATGACAACTGATAGCATAAATAATAAAGGTAGTTGTCTCAACATCCCAGAGTCATGGAGGCGGTCATGAAAGAAATTAAGAAGATTTTGTGTCCGGTTGATTTTTCAGAGAGTTCAAAAAAAATCGTTCCTTATGCCGTTAGCCTTGCTGAGAAGTTTAATGCTAAACTATATCTTGTTTATGTGGTGAGGGGGTTGGGGCATTTTTCCGGCTTTTACATCCCACATGCCTCGATAGCTAACTTTGAAGCAGAGGTGTCTCGGGGCGCCGAGAAGAACATGCAGAACTTTGTGAAAGAGCACCTGGAGGGTTTTAAAAATTTAGAAACCCGTGTACTGATTGGGGATGTCGGTGAGGAGATAAATAAATTAGTCACGACAGAAAGGATTGATCTGATAGTCATGGGCACCCACGGACGGAAGGGGCTGGACAAGGCCATTTTTGGAAGCGTGGCCGAACAGGTTGTAAAATCAGCTCCCTGTCCGGTTATGACCGTAAATCCATATAAAGTTTAAGAGTAACTACTCGGGTTGTCAGGTTCACGGTTCACGGTTGGCTACGTTGCGCTTTTCATATCAATCTTCATCGCTCTCTAACCTTGAACCGTGAACCTTGGAACTTTGAACTCTTTGTATCAGTTCTTCATGTCTCTGATAAATTTATTTATTCGTTCCTTGTCATGATCGCTTAAATTTTCAAATTCTATTCCCATTCCTGCCCGGGGATGCCCGGTGTCTTTTCCCGGGGGACTGGTCGTGGACCAGACGACCACTCCATGCGTCTCAATGGGCTTATTATGGTCACCGGGCAGATAAAATTTTATCTCAACGACTGTCCCTACAGGGGCAGGCCTGTCGGTTTCGATAAAGATGCCCCCTTCATTCAGGTTTTGGCTGAGGCTGGTAAAAATATCCGTTGGGGTTGAGTAATAGATCTCAAGCCTGACCGCCTTCCTGGAGACTTGCCTTCTTTCTTTTTTGTTCATTTAACTCTATGCCCTCTTTCTGGTATTGGATAGTTTTCGTCCGGAAACCAAAAAATTCCGGACGAGCTATCAGCATGAAGCCGGTCCACCGTTCACTGTTGACCGTTTACCGAAAGAAAATGTCGGACAACGGTTAACGGATAACGGATAACAAACATGCTGACAGCTAATCGCTGATCGCTGAAAGCGTGAAGTTCGCCTCGGCGAATCTGCCTGTGGCACGACCGGAAACGGTAGTTTCCGGATGAGCACTGGATATCTTATCGGGAATTAACCCCTTTTTCCTAAATTTAGGCAGAGAGAGGATTGCAATCTTGAATGAAATATGTATGATGGGATAAAACTAAAGTACCTTTCATCTATGTTGCTCGAACTTACCATCCAGGATTTTGCCCTGATCGCTAACCTTAAGATTTCGTTTGGCCCGGGGCTGAACATCCTCTCCGGCGAAACCGGCGCAGGCAAGTCTATTATCATCCAGGCCATCCAGCTCGTTCTGGGTGGACGGGGAGGCCCGCACCTGATACGCACCGGTAAGGAGGAGGCCAGGATAGAGGCTTATTTTGAGTATCCGGAAGACAGCCGGGTGGCTCAGAAGCTAACAGACATTGGCATAGACAAAGATGAGGTCCTGATTATCCGGCGGACTGTTTCCCGTACCGGCAAAGGCCGGGTTTTTATTAACGGAACGGCCGCTACCCTGCAGATGGCAGCACAGCTTGCCACTGAACTGATTTCCATCGCCGGGCAGCATGAGTATCAAATCCTCTTGCGTCCCCAAAATCATCTGCTTCTTTTGGATGCCTTCGGGGGATTGACATATCTTCGCCTGGGGGTACAGAAGGATTACCGAAAGTGGCAGGAGCTTCGTGAACAGCGCCGCCAACTGATTGAACAGCAAAACACCGCGGCTGCGCGTAAAGATCTTTTAGCCTTTCAGTTGCAAGAGATAAAAAATGCGAATTTACGGATTGGTGAAGAAGAGGAGCTTATTCAGGAGAAGTCTTTGTTGGCTTCGGCGGAAAAACTGCGCGAGTGGGCCCAGCGCGCCTATGATTTACTGTATGCCTCATCCGGTGCGGCGACAGAGAAGCTCAGCGAGTCCAGGACACTGGGTCAATCATTGGCCGGGATCGATGGTTCCCTGGCCCCGCTTGTGGAGGCCCTGGACACCGCCTTTTTTCAGGTAGAGGATATAGCCTTACGATTGAGAGATTATCTGCAGAAGATTAACAGTGACCCGGGGAGACTGGAGACCCTTGAAGATAGATTGCAGGAGCTGTCCCGGCTTAAGAAGAAATACGACGGAGACATCCAGAAAATCTTGGCCCTGAGCGCTGAGATAGAACAGGAACTGGCCGGTTTAGAAGGAAGGCAAGAGGAACTTGCCGGTCTCGAGGCATCCGTAGCCAGGGCCGAAGAAGAAGTCATCCGGCGGGCGCTGGATTTGTCGGCCAAGCGAAAGGCCGCGGCTTCACAATTGGCAGAGGCAGTCTGCCGGGAGCTGGAATCGCTCCACATGCCTCGTACCAGATTTATGGTTGATTTCAGTCCGCTTAAGGAAGAGGTAGGGGATATACTTTCAGAAAATGGTATCGATGAAGTTCAATTTCTCATTGCCCCGAATATCGGCGAAGATTTGAAACCACTGGCGCAGATTGCCTCCGGAGGAGAGCTTTCCCGTATCACGCTGGCCCTGAAGAGCGTCCTTACAGAAAGGGATGGGGTGGAAACTACCATTTTTGACGAGGTTGACGCCGGTATAGGCGGCGCCGTAGCCGAGGTACTGGGACGCAAGCTGGGGGACCTGGCCGGCCGCCATCAGGTTATCTGTATCACCCATCTGCCACAGATTGCCTGTTTTGCAGACAGGCATTACGGGGTAGATAAGGTGCAAAAGGGATCCCGCACTGAAACCATAGTCAAAGAACTCTCAGGGGAGGAGCGCGTGCAAGAGATAGCGCGGATGTTGGGTGGTGTAGAGATTTCCGAAAAGACCAGGGCGCATGCCCGGGAAATGATAGAGCGGCGAAGGAGATAGGGTTTTTGACCAAGGTAAAGGCCCTGGCCCTCTTTTCCGGTGGCCTGGATAGCATATTGGTCTGTAAGTTAATGGAACAGCAGAGGATAGAGGTCGAGGCCTTACATTTTGTCTCTCCTTTCTTTGGCCGCAGGAAGGATCGGGAGTCATATCCTGAAGAGGTCTGGAGACGGTATGGAATAAGGCTTTCTGTAATAGATGTCGGGGGAAGTTTTATAGAGGTCTTAAGAAATCCACCTCACGGCTATGGACGCTGTTTTAACCCTTGTGTGGACTGTAAGATCCTGCTGCTGACAAGGGCCAGGAGGGAACTGGCTTCGCGAGGGGCCTCGTTTCTGGTGAGCGGTGAGGTCCTGGGGCAGCGGCCCATGTCCCAACGCCGGGATACACTCCGCATAGTAGAAAGGGATGCCTCGGTTACGGGCCTGCTCTTGCGTCCGCTTAGCGCATTAAAGCTTCTGCCTACCAGTGTGGAAGAAGAGGGATTGGTGGATCGCACCAGGCTTCTGGGCATAAGCGGCCGGGGGCGCAAAGAACAGATGGCCCTGGCCCGTGAGCTGGGCATCCATGACTACCCTGCACCGGCCGGCGGGTGTGTACTCACTGACCCGGCTTTATCCCGGCGGATTAAGAATCTTTTTGGGGCCATGCCGGTGATTACGGAAAACGCCTGCCTTCTCATGCAAGTCGGACGACATTTTCTTCTCCCCGGGAAGAGTTGGCTGGTTGTGGGTAGAAACGAGGCCGAGAATAAAGAAATTAAAGGCCTTTTTCAACCGGGTGATCTGTTAATGAATATAACCGGTGGAGCAGGGCCGACCGGTCTGGTACGCGGGGCCGCTCCCTGTTCCGACAGGTCTCAGGCCGCCGGTATTGTGGCTGGTTATAGCCGGTTAAGGGGAGAACCAGAGGTGCAGGTTTCAATCTGCGGGGATGGTTGCGAAACGATAAAGGCCGTGCCTGCGCCATCTGATGCGCTGCATTTATATCGGCTATAGAGGCATGTCCTCCAAAAAAGAGAGGTTTTGCCTGATCTCCGCAGGGATGACGGCAATTTTATAATAAGCGCCCTCTTTTTTAGACCGGCCAACGAAGAGGAGGCCATGCGACCGCAGGAGACCCAGGGGGGAGGCCGGTTTTCTTTTATCCCAGAAGTATCCGTCGGTTTCTTCACTACCAAAGAGGTCAGTCAGTTTGTCATAAGGGTAAATCCCGCCATGGGTGTAAACTATGTTTAAGGCCTTTACCGCGGGCATAGATAGTGCGGCTAACCTCTCCATAATTCTGTTTAAAATTTTGAGGCTGGAGAGATTCTCCGCAATAATTTTAATGTTCTTTCTTTTTGTGTTTTCCTGCGGGAGATCAAGATGTTTCTGAATGGCGGTCACCCACAGGGCCGGTATATTATTCAGCGCGGTGGTAAGCGAAGTATGCGGGCTAACAGGTTTTTGCTCAATATTTTCACACCAAACTTTCTCAAGTTCCCAGGTGACGGTATCAACCACCTCTGCGGTAATGACCTGGCGGTGATCCCAGTTAGGGTCACCGATTAGCCCTTCAACTGTTTTCCTGCGCGGGTTGCCGGATAAGGTCTCTGTCTGTAGAATTTGCGTCATTTCTTCTATCTGTTCCAGTGTCCTGGTTAAAGCGGTTAGCTCTGTTTTTGTCCTCTTACCCTGCTCCAGGAAGTAAACAAGCCCTTGCAGCATGACATTTACTTCAGCCAGCCTTTGAGCCAGGGTGGTTGAGGTATCCTCCCCCGCCTTCTTAATAGCCATGATAAACCGCAGGTTGTTGTCGATCACGGTCATTATTTTTTCTTTTAGCTTTTGCCTTGTAATATGATCTTCCTGGAGCAGAGGGTGCCCGTTGAATCCCAGGATATCTATAAGACGATTGAAATCATAGAGACCTATCGACGACTTTTTGAAGATGGCCAGGAGAGCAGCCAATCTATCCCGTTCTTTTTTGCGTTTGCTGCGGGCGCACTGGAGGGGCGTCAGCCCGTCCAGTGCCGGGATTCTTTCATGAACCCAGTGCACCTCAAAGTAGCTTTTAAAGAATTCAGGCGGCAGATGGGGAGATAGGTGGTCAGGGAAGAGGGGTGAGGGGGGATTAATTTCATTGTTCTTTGTCTGCCGCAGGCGGATGGGTGTTTCATAGGTGGTTATCCGGTAGCGTAGATTTGACCCGGCAACTTTTAATAGAATTTTTTGTCCCATAGCGGCGTGTGTTTTGGTTACACATTCCAGAATAAGTCTTTTGCGGCTCAGGGTTATAATCCCTAATAGGGTTTGACCGTCATCGCTTATCAGATGTGTCCTGTCCGGTCCTGACTGCCGGCGGGTTATGCCACAGGTCATGGCATAGGCAGGTTCGACATCCGCCAGAGGCGGACTTCTTCGACCTGGGCGAACCGGGTTGTGTATCCAAAGGATATTGGTTGCCCCATCCCCCTTTTTTTCTAATACCTTGAAATCAGGTCGGGCCTTTAATGCCTCGATGAAATTTTCCGAATCCAGGACGTCGAAGATAACCTTGCAGATGAGGATTGGGTCCCGGTCCCCGCCGGTAGCTGTAAGCGGCATTGTGTACTCTTGCCTTTCGCAGATTAATATTTTAAATTAGGTTGTCAGGTTCACGGTTCAGGGTTAGCTACTTTGCGCCTTTCATATCAACCTCCGTCGCTCTCTAACCTTCAACCGTGAACCCTGGAACTTTGAACTTGGGTAGTTACTGTTAACTTATGCCAGATATGGGCACATGGCAAGCATATTTTGTAAGAGGTTTTTAATCTGCTTGTGGCCGGGGTAATCATCTGTCATAATAAGACAAAAAACGGGCTGGATTGATGGGCATCAAGACGTTACCGTATTCTCCCCTTCGCCGGAAACTACTTTTCTGGTTTCTTCTCCTCTCCATTATTCCCCTAATTATTGTCGGGGCGATGGCCTATTTTAGCGCCCGGAGCGCCCTGCAAAAAGAGATCGGCGAACAGTTGCAGGCTACGGCGCGCAATACCATCCAGAGCATCGATCACATAATCTTTGAGCGCATGGTGGACGTCAGGACACTGGCGCCGTCGCCTACCATCACGTTTGCACTTGAGAATAATAAAAAAGAAGAATTAACCCGCTTTCTGAACCAGCAGACGCTGGATCACCGGCTTTATGATTTCTTTCTTGTTTTCGATAAACAAGGCCGCCTTCTGGCCACAAATACCATAGACAGGCTTGGCCGCCCTATCCCCTCCCGGACGCTTTCTACGATACAAGGGCATAATTTTAGAGAAGAAGCCTGGTTTAAAAGGGCGCCCGTGCAGGGCCTGGTGGTCGGAGATTGGGACATCTCGCCTATCGGGGATGCCATTTATGGCGATGGCGGATATGGTTTAAATATAGCTGGCCCTGTTATTTCTACATCTCAGTCCTATAGCCTGGCCGGGCTGACCCGCAAGCTCCTTTCCAGACCCATACCAGGGGCCGGACAACCCAGGATCATCGGTTTCTTGCTGGCCCGCCTTTCGTGGCAGCCGTTTCAACGGGTGATGGAGAATGTGCATAGGAATTTTTTACAATCAGGAATGGGTTCCAATTGCGTTTTCCTGACAACGGCTGACGGCGACAGAGTAATCGGCGATGCCGAAATAAAACTGGTAGGCAAAAGCCTGAAACGCGATGGCATCAGCATTGATTCGGGCAAGAGTTTGACTGATACCTACGGGCTTTTACGCTATTCCAGGGGTGGCCTGGTTAAAACCGCAGCTTATGCCGGCTCGGCAGGGTTTGAGGATTTTAAGGGACTCGGGTGGAAATTATTCATCGAAGCTAATGAGAAAGAGTTCTTTGGCCGGATCCGTACACTTAGATATTGGTTTGCGGGCATTATGCTCCTGGTTGGCGGGGTCATTGTGTTTACTACAATTAGGGTGGGCCGGAGCATTGCCAGGCCCATTCTGACCATAACTAATGCCTCTAAAGCGATTGCGGAAGGGCAATTTGGAGAGCGGGTCAGTGTCCCGTCGCGAGACGAGATCGGTGAGTTGGCGGAAAATTTTAATCAGATGGCCCGCAGCCTCGGCGAGTTTAAAAGGCAGGCGGAGGAACATCATCAGACCCTTGAAAACCGTGTAGAAGAGAGGACGCGCGAGCTGGAAAAGTCAGAGGAGCGCTACCGAACCCTTTATGATTTTTCTCTTAATTTGGGATCCATACTTGATTTCCAGGATGTCCTGGGTGTTATCTTAGACCGCATTTGCCGTTTCATAAAGGCACAGGCCGGTTTCATTGTTTCAGTTGACCCTGAAGGCCAGACAAATATCGTGGCCAGGACTTCAACACTGGATGAAAAAGTCGAGGAGTTAAAAGAGAGGTTTATGTCTGCCTCAGCCTTTCAAGCAGCCCTTAAAGACGGGAAAACAGTTATTTATCCCAAGGGGCTGTCTGAGTTGGACATGTATGTTACCGGCAAGAAGATTCATTCCCTTATTGCGGTGCCGCTTGTCTGTAAGAGTAAGGTTATGGGGATGCTCTGTATCTTCAATAAAGAAGGAGAAGAGGATTTTACAGGGGATGACAAGGCATTTTTGGATGGTCTGGCCTCACCCCTGGCCATATCTCTTGAGAATACCAGGTTGTACGAGGAGCTGCACCGGGCCTTTGAAGAGCTTAAGTCCACACAGGATCAGCTGGTGGTATCAGAGAAATTTAAGGCCCTGGGACAGATGGCTTCGGGCATAGCCCATGATTTTAATAACGTTATCATGTCTATTTTAGGCAACGCCCAGATATTGTTATTACAAATCGACGAACCCGATCTACGGGAAAGGCTCAAGGCCATAGAAAAGGGGGCCAGGGCGTCCTCGGATACGATTAAGCGGTTGCAGGAATTTACACGTATTCGCAAGGACGAAGACTTTGGCCCTATCAATATTAATGAACTTATCCAGGATGTGGTCCAGCTTACCCGTCCCAACTGGAAAGAAAAGCCGCTGATGGAAGGTATAAATATCGATCTGGAGACGGAGTTAGGTGAGATAGGGCCTGTAATGGGCAATCCCTCGGCGCTTAAGGACGTCTTTACCAATCTCATTTTCAATGCAGTGGATGCGATGACCACTGGCGGGAAGATAACGATCCGAACCGGCATACATAATGAGCGAATAGAAATTCGCTTTGCAGATACCGGCTGCGGCTTGTCCGCGGAGGTTAAGGAGAAGATATTCGACCCCTTTTTTACCACCAAGGGGAAGAAAGGCATGGGCCTGGGTCTGAGCGTTTCTTATGGCACCATAACCAGGCATGGCGGGGAGATAGAAGTAGAAAGCGAAGAAGGCCGGGGGACAGAATTTGTTCTCCATTTCCCCATCGCCAAATTAAAAGGACAAGCAAGGGCCGATGTCTCCGCTGATTTTTCTATGAAGCAGGCAGATATCCTGATTGTGGATGACGATGAGGAGATTTTGATAGTGTTGGATAAACTCCTGGGCCGCGTTGGCCACCGGGTAGTTACGGCCACAAATGGCGAATCAGGTATAGAGCTTTTTCAGAAAGGCCGGTTTGATCTGCTTATGACCGACCTGGGTATGCCCGGCATGTCCGGGCGGGTTTTAACCAGAAAGATAAAGGACCTACGGCCTGATATACCAACTATAATGATCACCGGCTGGGGAGCGCAGTTTGACACTGAGACCCTAAAGGGCGATGGCGTGGACTTTCTCGTAACCAAGCCCTTTGATTATGAGAAGATAATGCGGGTAATACAGGACGCCTTGGCTAATTAGTGCTCATCCGAAAACTGCCGTTTCCGGATTCGCGCTTACAGCGATCAGCCTTCAGCCGTCAGCATGTTTGTTAACCGTTAACCGTTGTCCGACATTTTCTTTCGGTAAACGGTCAACAGTGAACGGTGGACCGGCTTCACGCTGATAGCTGAGTGCTGACTGCTCTATCCGGAATTTTTAGGTTCCCGGATGGAAACTAATTAATTTGTGGTCATCTTGATAAGTTCTTGGAGCTCTTCAGTTAATATCTTTAGCCTGGCGCTGATTGTCTCCTTCTCTTCCAGGCGGCCTTCACTTTTACTGTAGAGTTTGTTTTTTAGTTTGCGTATCTCCATCTCGATACGATTCAGATCGGGCATTACCTGTAACGCCTCAGTCTTGACGGTTTCAGCCTGTGCGGCTACAGGTGAAAGCTCTACGGTTTCCAGCCATTTTGGAGCCCTGGCCTCCAGCCAGAAGGTGCGCTCGATAGCCTTCACAAATTCCAGGCTGACGTCCTCTTCGCCGTGGACAACAAAGACCTTCAGGCGGGGATTGCTGAAGTTCCCAAGCCATTCCAGAAGCTCCCTTTGATCCGCATGGGCTGAAAAACCGCCCAAAGTGTGGATGTTGGCCTTTATGGCGATCTCTTCTCCGAAAAGTTTGATCTTTTGCGCCCCGTCGATGATCTGCCGCCCTGGTGTCCCCTGGGCCTGATAGCCGACGAAAACGATGTGAGCGCCAGGATGCCACAGGTTGTTTCGTAAGTGGTGTTTGATTCGGCCGGCGTCACACATGCCGCTGGCGGCGATAATAATGGCTGGTCCCTCACTCTGATTTATGCCCCGGGACTCTTCGGTCGTGCGCGTAAAAGAGAGGGTGGGCAAGGCCAGCGGATGATCTCCTCTTCCCAGAAGGACATGGGTTTGGTCATTCAGGAACTCCGTATTATTGCGGAAGACCTCGGTAGCGGAGATGGCCAGGGGGCTGTCTATATAAATGGGTATTTCGGGCAGCAGCCCTTCGTGGTAAAAGCGGCTCAGGATGTAAATCAGTTCCTGGGTGCGTTCCACGGCAAAGGCCGGAATAATGACCTTCTCATGATTCTTTACGGCTTCCTGGATGGCATGCAAAAGTTCACGATGTGTCTTTTCCTTGCTCTTGTGCAGACGGTCGCCGTAGGTGGATTCCATGAAAAGAAAATCTGCTTCCTGGATGGCGGTCGGGTCGGAGACAAGCATTTGCTCTTTCTGGCCTATGTCACCGGAGAAGACCACCTTCATGGGTGGCGACACGCTATGATCCCAGATTTCGATGAAGGCTGATCCCAGAATATGTCCGGCGTCCAGAAATCGGGCGCTAAGTTGCGGGGTAAGCTGGATGAGTTCACCGTAATCTATCGGTTTGAATAGGCGCATACTGGCTTCGGCATCTCTCACAGTATAGAGTGGGGCAGGGGGTAGGCCCTTCTTCCCCCTTCTTTTATTACGCTTGTGTTCCCACTCTGCTTCTGTCTCCTGAATATGGGCGCTGTCCCGCAACATAATACCGCAAAGTTCATTCGTGGCCCTGGTAGTGATAATCTGGCCTTTGAACCCTTCTTTCACCAGTTTTGGTACCAGACCGCTATGGTCGATGTGCGCATGGGTAAGGAGGAGATAGTCGATATCTCCCGGCGGATAATGAAATGTGCGGTTCCTCTTCTGTATCTCCTGGCTGCCCTGGAACATGCCGCAATCTATGAGGATGTGGATATCATTGCTCTCCAGGAGGAATGATGAACCGGTAACGGTGCGTGCCGCACCCAGGCAGGTTACTTTCATGGGAGTATCCCCTTTCGCGTGAGTTGCTGCTCTTTATTACTATTTTTTATGGATGATTTTCAAGGGAATAGTGAATTCATTAGATAAAAGCCGCTTGCCTTTTTAGCCTCTTTAAGGCAGGTTATTATTATGAACCGCTGGCTGTCTTTTTTGATCTTCTTCTCGGTATTCTCGCTTAGTTACGGCGGCGTTCATTTTTATCTCTACAGACGCATCCGGTCCCATACAAATTTCCCGCATGCTTTTTATAAGGTATTAGCCGTTTTTTTCGGCATCATGGTGATCTCTCCGGTAGTGTGCCGGATGTTTGCCTGGAAAAGGTTTTTTGTCTTTGGTTATGTGCTGACCCATATTTCTTCTCTCTGGATAGGCTTTATTTTTTATTTCTTCCTGGTAAGTCTAATCTTTGATTTTGGAGGGTTGGCTTATGGTCTTTTAACCCGGGGGTTATCCAGGCAGAGGCAGGACCCCTTGCCCAGGAACTGCGGTTTGTTCATTATGACTATCATCATTCCCTTAGCTATATGCACCTATGCCTATTACGAGGCCCTTAATATCCGGGTGACAAATGTCTCCATCCCTACTCCGAAGCTGCCGGAAGGAATTAAAGAGCTGGTCATCGCCCAGATTTCAGATGCCCATCTGGGAGTCATTATCGGTGAGGTGAGGCTTAAAAAGATAACCGGGTTGCTTCGCAAGATTAATCCGGACATGATTGTTTCAACCGGCGACTTGGTGGATCAGGAGGTAGATAATATAGACCATCTGGCGGGCGAGCTTAGGTCCTTGACCCCGCCCCTGGGGAAATATGCGGTAATGGGTAATCATGAGTTTTATGCCGGCGTGGAAAAGTCTTCTGAATTTATAAAGAAGGCCGGGTTTAGGTTATTGAGAGGGGAGCGCATCAATGTAAGGGGAATAATTAACATAGTTGGGATCGACGACCCGGCTGGCAGGCCTTTTGGGGGCAAGGGAGAAACCGGGGCGGTGTCATTGGTGGCCCGGTGCGATCCGGGGTTATTCACACTTTTTCTCTTTCACCGTCCGCCTAATTCGGAAGATTACGTAACTAATTTGCCCATAGACCTCCAACTATCCGGCCACACGCATGGCGGGCAGCTTTATCCATTTGGCTTTGTCACAAGGATTTTCTTTCCGCTCAAGACCGGACTTTATGTGCTAAACGGCCGGAGGCTCTACGTCAGCCGTGGAGTCGGCACCTGGGGGCCTCCTCTGAGATTCCTGACTCCACCGGAGATTGTGGTGGTTAGATTGACCCGGGGGCCTTTTCACCAAAGATCAGGGCAGTGAATACGTATATCTCGGCCCCGCTGCGCCAGCAATCCCTATCCAGACCGGCCTTGTAACAGGTATGTTCGAGAAAGGTAATTTTATCCCAGTTCTGTTCGGTAGCCACCTGGGGGAGTAAAACACCGCGATTAAACCCTCTGATAATATAGAGTCCATGCTTTCCTACTTCTATTTGGTCGATATTATCGATCTTTCTTAGAGGCGATAGCACCGATATCTCGATGTCGATACCAGGGAGTTCGTCGGCCGTAAGCGGCGCAAACCGCGGATCCTTAAAGGCAGCAGAATAGGCCATTTCACGCACTGTTTGATGAAGTGGTTGAGCGGAAGAAAATATGCCGATACAACCCCGAAGGCGCCCCTGTTTATGGAGGGTGATAAATGCCCCGTGAGGGGCATGGATCTCACCGCCGGCGGGCAGGGCTGTCTTTTCTCCGGCGCCCATCAGGTTTTTTGTGATCTCTTCCCTCGCTACCTGGAGGAGAATCCTCTTTTCTTCCGGGGTCAGACTGAACTCTTTCATGGTGGGTTATTATACATCAATCAGGATAAAATTGGGCTATTTTTTGTAGTTGCCACACCACGATAATTTTATTAAAGTCGTTTTGGTTTCTGCGAGGCTGGATTTAGCCATGCGCCACTTTTTGCTGATTATTTTAACATGTATAATTTTTAGCACATCGGGCTGTATGACTACGGCCTATCGGTTGGCAACAGACGAACGAACGGTTTGTTGTTGTGTCGATGATACGGTCATTGCAACCAGGATACGCAAGAGCTTCATCGATGACCCTATACTAAGTGTCTTTGACATCAAGGTCATGGTTCACAAGGGGCATGTGGTCTTAGCCGGAATTATTAAATCCGGCTCCCAGGTTAAACGCGCTACTTTTCTGGCGCGGAGAGCGCCTGGGGTGCGGGAGGTGAAAACTTACTTTTTGCCCGGACGTAAACCGGGGCATTCCCTTAATGGCTTTATTGACGATTGCCTGATTACGAGCCGGATCAATACGAAGCTTATCGGTGACCCTAATCTCCGGGTTTTTCAGATAGATGTCTATACGGTTTGCGGGCATGTGGTTATGGCGGGGATAGTAAACAGCAAAGAACGCGCCGGTCTGGCTATAAAATATGCTTATGGAGTCTCGGGGGTGCGCAAAGTCCAGTCTTTTATCATGGTCGGTAAGGGAGACAGCCTTTTTTAAGTGTGTTGTAACTGCTCAGGTTCAAAGTTCCAAGGTTCACGGTTGGCTCTAAATGGAGGGAAGATGAGATGATTGAACGGTACACACGACCGGAAATGGCCCTTATATGGTCGCTGGAAAATAAATACCGCGCCTGGTTAAGGGTGGAGATATTGGCCTGCGAGGCCTGGTCCAAACTGGGGGTTATCCCTAAGGAGGCCTTGCAGGTAATAAAGAAGAAGGCATCTTTTTCTGTAGCTCGCATAGACGAGATAGAAAAAGAGACGAGGCACGACGTTATAGCCTTTTTAACCAACGTGGCCGAGAATGTCGGGCCGGAGGCCCGGTTTATCCACTGGGGGCTGACCTCATCGGATATCCTGGACACGAGTATGGCCCTTCTTCTTAAAGAGGCGGCGGACCTTATTATTGAGGATGTGCATAAGCTGCTCTCGGTTATCAAAAGGCGGGCCTTGGAACACAAGGATACAGTTATGATCGGCCGGTCGCACGGCATTCATGCCGAGCCCATTACTTTCGGCCTGAAACTGGCCATCTGGCATGATGAGATGCGGCGTAACCTGGCCCGCTTAAAGGAGGCCAGAGAGACCATTGCCTACGGGAAGCTTTCCGGCGCAGTGGGTACTTTTGCCAATATCGACCCGGAGGTAGAGGCCTATGTCTGCCGGAAGTCCGGTCTCAACCCGGCCCCGGCTTCGTCACAGATTATCCAGCGTGATCGCTACGCCCACTTCTTTAACACCCTGGCCGTCCTGGCCGGTTCCTTAGAAAAGATTGCGGTTGAGATCAGGCATCTTCAGAGGACAGAGGTCCTGGAAGCCGAGGAATATTTCAGCGCCGGACAGAAAGGCTCTTCGGCCATGCCCCATAAACGCAACCCTATCAATTCTGAAAACATCTGCGGGTTGGCGCGATTGGTACGTTCCTATGCCGTAGCCGCTATGGAGAATATCCCTCTCTGGCATGAGAGAGATATAAGCCATTCTTCAGTGGAACGGGTTATTGCCCCGGATGCCACTATACTGGTTGATTTTATGCTGCATCGCGCTACAAACCTCCTTGATCGTCTGATTATTTATCCCGAACGGATGGCTGAGAACCTGCGGAAGACAGGCGGACTGATATTTTCGCAGCAGGTCCTTCTCCTTTTGACGCAAAAGGGTGTAAGCCGGGAAGAGGCATACCGCATAGTGCAAAGAAATGCTATGCAGGCCTGGGAGAGGAGAGGGGATTTTAAGAAACTCCTTCTGAAGGATAAAGATCTGGCGCGTTATATAAGCAGAGCAGAACTTGAGCAGACTTTTGATCTCAGGCATCATCTGAAACATGTGGATACTATATTCAAGCGGGTGTTTGGGTAGCCATCAGCCTTCAGCTTTAGGCTTCTGCTGACAGCTGAAAGCCGATAGCTGATAGCTCAAAATTGGAGAAACACATGGATAATGAAAAAGAGCGTCTTAAGGCCATCCTTATTGAAAAATCTTACCAAAAACGGAAAGTTGTCCTTACTTCCGGCCGGGAGAGTGATTTTTATATAGATTGCAAACAGACTACGCTTTCGGCGGAAGGGGCTTATTTAGTGGGAAAGGTGATGTTTGAACGTATCCGTAAGGCCCCGGTGAAGGTTCAGGGCGTTGCGGGAATGACCTTAGGCGCTGATCCGATGGTTGCGGCCATAGCCGTGGCCAGTTATATGGCCGGGAATCCCATCCATGCCCTTATCATCCGTAAGGAACCCAAGAAGCATGGAACAGCTTCCTGGATTGAGGGTAAAAATAACTTACCAGTAGGGGCCGCAGTGACTATAGTAGAAGACGTGGTAACGACCGGCGGCACACTCCTTAAGGCCATAGAGAGGGCCGAGGCCGAGGGATTCAAGGTCGTCCAGGTATTGGCCCTGGTTGATCGTAACGAAGGTGGAAGGGAATTACTTAAAGAGAAAGGCTATGACCTTGAGGCTGTTTTTGTGCGTGAAGATTTGGTAAAATAGTGTTCATCCGGAAACTACCGTTTCCGGATTCAGGCTTTTAGCGATCAGCCATCAGCCGTCAGAAAAAATCTGAGATAAACAACATCTTAAGCTGAACGCTGATAGCTGACTGCTGAGTGCTCCATCCGGAATTTTTGGGTTTCCGGATGGGAACTATTTAGGAGGACGACGGATGCCAATCTATGAATTTCGCTGTCTGGATTGCCAGCATATCTTTGAGCTCCTGGCGTTAAATAAAGAGGACCGGATTGAAGCCAAGTGTCCCAAATGCGGATGTAATTCCTTCGAGAGAGTTATGAGCCGCTCTAATTATACTATGGGCGGCGGCCGGTCTGGAGCAGGTTCCAGTGGTACGAGCGTGAATAACCGTTCTTGCGCGGGAGGCAGTTGCACGACTATCGACATTCCTGGACCATCCAAATAGCTTGCGGAGGTCAAATCTAGATAACAGATGGCGGGCGGGTCTAGGTGTTCTCTATTCCTTTCGATCCGGTTGCATACCCAGGGTATCTGCAAAATATTTATTCATATCAGCTTCGATCGATTCGGAAAAATATTCCTCCGGCAATACAAAAACATCTTCTGCCGCGTCCTGAGTTATACCCGGATGGCGTCTTTCCAGGTCCTGGATCAGGCGGTCCTGCTCTCTCAACCGGCACATCATTTTGTGCGCCGCACGTAAGAAATCAAAATGTTTGAGGGTCTGACGGATGGAGACCTTTACCTCCTCATTATCCCAGGGTTTGGTAAAAAATCGGTAAACCTCGCCCTCGTTGATGGCCCTGAGGACCGTCGGGGTATCGCTCTGCCCGGTAAGAATAATACGGGCGATGGCCGGGTATTTTTCCTTGACCACCTTCAACAGCTCAAAACCGTTCATTTCAGGCATCCCGATGTCGGAAATGATAAGGTCAACCGGCATGGTCTCCAAAATGTCCAGGGCCTCTGCGGCGCTGCCTGCGCTGAGTATCGCATATTCCTCATTGCGCAGGGTCCTTTCCAGACTCCTCAGCACATTGGCCTCATCATCTACAAGCAAAACGGTATGCGTATAATTTCCCATCGGGCACTTCCGTATTGTCAAAAATTTCACCGCAGAGACGCAAAGAAAGTATACAGGAGTCAGGATGTCTCGATTCTTTCATCTTTCTTCTGTTTTCCGACTCCTGATCCCCTGTATTCTGACTCCTGTCTTCTATCTTCCATTTTCGGAGTAAGGACATAAAAACTTTAATAAGACGGCTGTCCGCAATAAAAAATATAATGAACGAAATGGGATGGTTTGCTCGTTTATCTCTTTTAATGGATTATTTTTTTAGGCCGATATGAATTTAAGAAGCAGGTGAAGTTGTAACCGGGCGATATAGCGCCGATACAATCTTTCAAGGGAATATACGATGAAGAAAGAAGATAAAAATTTTCTATATCTGTCGGATAAAACAGCGTGGATCGGTGTGGGGCTAGGGTTACTCTTTTGGTTCGTTGAAGCCGCTATCCATTCTCTTGTATTACACGAGGGCACTCTTATCCAACAAATCTTTAGGCCGGCAACACATGAACTTTGGATGCGCAGCTTAGTCACGCTTATGTTCATTACGTTTGGCGGCTATGCCCAATCCACTATCAGTAGCCGCAAACGGACCAATGAGATACTGCGCGAAAGCGAAGAAAAGCTCGCCGGTATTGTAGATTCGGTGACGGATCAGATGATTATGATAGACGACCGATTTAATATCGTGTGGACCAATAATATAGCGAAGAATTTATCCGGATCAGACATGGCCGGCAAAAAATGCCATGTTGTTTACCATGGGCGCGATGCCTTATGCGAATCATGTATAGTCAAGAAGGTTTTTGAGGATGGCCGGGTCCACGAATTTGAAACGCAAATTATGGGGGCCGATGGTAAACGACATATCTTCTGGGGCACGGCCAGTGTTGCCGCACGGCATGAAGACGGCCGTCCCCGGATGGTAGTTGAGTTTCTACGCGATATTACTGAACGCAAAAAGGCCGAGGAGGAGTTGAAGAGGTACCAAAGTCAGCTCGAAAGCATGGTGGAAGAGCGCACCGCCGAACTAACAGCGGCTAACGAAGAGCTTCAACAGGAAATTACCGAACGCAGACAGATGGAAGAAGAATTATTACGGATTAAAATAAGCCTGGAGGAAGCAAACCAGCAGCTTAAACAGAATCAGGCCCAACTGGTGCAGTCGGAGAAGATGGCCTCCATCGGCCAACTGGCCGCCGGCGTGGCCCATGAGATCAATAACCCGGTGGGATTCATCAACAGCAACCTGACCACACTGGATGAGTACCGGCAGGACCTGAACACACTCATCAACAACTTCCTGAAACTTGAACAGTTGGCGGTCGGGAATCCGGCTCTATCCCATGACCAGGACTTAGCCGGCACCTTAGAGGCCATCCGGAACTCGAAAGAGAAAATGGACATGGACTTTGTCCTCGGCGACTTTGATAAGGTCATCGCCGAGTCCAAGGAGGGAATGGATCGGATCAAGAAAATCGTGCAGGATTTAAAGGACTTTTCGCACGTGGACCAGGCCGAACTGAACTGGGCGGATTTAAATAAGGGCATGGAGAGTACCTTGAACATCGTCCGGAACGAGCTCAAGTACAAGGCCACGGTGAAGAAGGACTATGGGGGCATACCGGAGGTTTACTGCTACCCCCAGCAGATCAATCAGGTCTTTATGAACATCCTGGTCAATGCCGCCCATGCCATTGAGGATAAGGGTGAGATAAAGATAAGCACGGCGTATCTGGATGGCGCTGAGCCGATGGTGGAGGTCCGCATAAGTGATACCGGGAAGGGTATTCCCCCGGAGAACCTGCCTAGGATATTCGATCCCTTTTTTACTACCAAACCGGTGGGGAAAGGGACGGGGCTTGGTCTCAGTATGGTTTACAGCATCGTCAAGAAACACGACGGCGAGATCAAAGTGGAAAGCGAGGTAGGTAAAGGGACCACTTTCATCGTTACATTGCCCGTCAATGGGCCAAAAGGCAGTGAAACGCCAGAGGGCGATCCGGATCATGCTGGATAACGAACGAAAGCTCTTCAAGCTAATGAATGAAGACACAAGGGATCTCTTTCAGAACGTGGTGGAACAATACTGGGATTTCTCCTGGTCGCTCTGGGAAACGGACCGGCTCATCCTGGCCACAAAAAAGCTTAGTACCTCTTATCTCGAAACCGTCCTTTATCCGAGGATTATAGAATGGTTTCAGTTTGTGGATAGCGATGAGCGCCTCGATCAGTTTGTAACCGAAGACGGCCTCTGTATGGCATTCCCATTGCGGTATGAGCGCGAACTTGTGGGGGCTCTAGTCCTCGGCCCGATAGCAGAAGAGGAAAACCTAACGAACGCGCAGGCTACAGGGAAACCGCTGGCCGGCGTGACCGAACTGATATTGCGGACTAATCTGAAACAGGCCCTCATGATTGACGCTCAGAGTCAGATTATGGCCTTCTCATATGAAGAGGCAGTGCAGAAAAACAAGGAATTAGAAGAGAGCGAAAGGCGTTACCGGGATCTGTCGGAAAGCCTGGAGGTAAAGGTAGAGGAAAAAAAGGCGGAACTGAAAGAGGCCTATGTGAAATTGCTCCAGGCAGACAAGATGGCCTCCATCGGGCAACTGGCCGCGGGCGTGGCCCACGAAATCAATAACCCCCTGGCCTTCATTAAAAGCAACATAAATACTTCATTTCAAATGACCGGTGAGCTCATAGAAAAAATTGAAACCTGTAAGGCCATAAGCGCAGACCTGGACGGCGACGCCGACCTCCGCCTCAACCCTTTGAAAGAAATTTTTGCGGGACAGGCTGGAGACAACCTGAATATGCTGCTGGGAGATTTTCAGGGCCTGGTCTCCGAAACTCTGGACGGAATAGCCAGGGTACAGAAGATCATCGCGGATCTAAAAGAATTTTCGCATGTAGATGACGCAACGGTAAGTTTACTTGATATCCATAAATCTCTGGACGCAACGCTCAGTGTCCTGGCGCATAAGCTGCGGGCAGGTATTAAGATCGTCCGCCGCTATGGGGATAATATTCCGCTTGTTAAATGCCATCCTCATCAGATTTCCCAGGTCTTTATGAATGTTATCCTCAATGCCATACAGGCTATTAAGGACAAGGGAGAGATAACCATTGGTACCATCTTTGTAAATGGGACGGTAAAAATAGAGATAAGCGATACCGGTTGCGGCATTCCGCCGGATCATCTTACCCGCATCTTCGACCCGTTTTTTACCACCAAGCCGGTCGGTCAGGGCACAGGAACCGGCTTAAGTGTATGTTACGAGGTAATCAAGGCCCACGGGGGAACTATTGAGACCTCAAGCGAAGTAGGCAGAGGGACGGCGATTACGATAATGTTACCGGCGTAAGCTATTTGGATATAAAAGAGGATAGATGACATGGAGGATAACACCATACTCATCGTAGATGACGAGGCCAACATCTTGCAGGCTTTGAGGCGAGTCTTCCGCCGGGAGCCTTACCGGGTGCTTACGGCCTCCAGCGGCGCAGAAGGGATCGAGATACTGGAAAAAGAGCATGTTGACCTCATCATATCCGACCAGAAGATGCCGGAGATATCCGGGACACAGTTTCTGGCCAGGGCCAAGGAACTGTATCCAGAGACGATTCGTATCATCCTGAGTGGATACACAGACGTCAATTCCATTACCGAGGCCATCAATGTCGGCAATGTTTATAAGTTCATTTTAAAGCCGTGGGAAGATGAGGTCCTGAGAACCACTATTAGGGAATCCCTGGATATTGCGCGTCTGCAAAGGGAAAACAAGGCGCTGTCCGAAACCATTAAGAAACAGAACGAGGAACTTAAGTATCTTAATAAGAATCTGGGGAAAGAAGTGGAAAACAGGATAGCCGAAATTAAATTGCAGAATGAGGCCCTGAAACTGGCACGGGACATCCTGGAAAGTCTCCCTATAGCAGTGCTCGGTACGGATAACGAAGGGTCTATAGTCCTGGTAAATAGTCTGGCCCGGGGTTACTTTGAGCCGGAAGGCCAGGCACTCCTTGGTTCTAACTTAAGGCATCATTTTGGCAAGGAACTGATAGGGATTATTGCTGATGCCATAAATTCTGAAGAGCAGAAAGAGGGGCAATATAAACATACAGATGGTAGCAGTTTTGACGTGTACTGTATCCCGCTTTCCAGAGGTAATTTTGAAGTGCCCCGTTCTGGAACGGTGATTTCGTTTTTAAATCGGCCACGAAGTCACTAAGACACAAAGTTAAAAATTTCGAAATTCGAAACTAATCTGACATCTTAGGGCCGTAGTGGCTAAACAACTACTCGAAAATTTAAAAGATAAGGTTTCACGATGGAAGACACAACCAGAACCATCCTGCTGGTAGATGATGAAGAAAATATCCTTTCTGCCTTGCAGCGCCTTTTACGGCGGGAAAATTATAATGTCATAACGAACGCCAGTCCTGAGAAGGCTCTTGAGATCCTAAAGCACGAACCTGTCTCTCTCATCATATCTGACCAGAGAATGCCGGAGATGGACGGCACTGAATTTCTGGAAAAGGCCAGAGAGATCCAGCCAGAGGCCATACGCATTATATTGACCGGATATGCGGACATAAACGCAGCCATGGCCGCCATAAACCAGGGACAGGTCTATCGCTTTATAACCAAGCCGTGGAACGACCTTGATCTTAAGGCAAACATAAAGCAGGCTATCGATTTCTACCACCTGCGCCGGGAAAACCAGAGGCTCTTTGAGCTGACGGTCCAGCAAAACGCCGATCTTAAAGAGCTAAACGAAAACCTGGAAAGAAAGGTGGAGGAGCGGACTCAGGAAATAAGCCGCCTCTATAAAGAACTTCAGTCGAGTTATTTCAAGACCATTCGCATCTTCATGGATCTTATGCAGATGTACGACCCTGCCTTGGGGGGCCATGCCAAGAGGGTAGCCGTCCTCTCCCGGCTTTTGGCCGAAAAGTGCGACTTACGGGGAGAGGAACTGGACGTAGTAGAGGCTGCGGGATCCCTCCATGACATAGGCCTGATCGGTATCCCGCGAGAGATAATCAGAAAGAAGGGTTCGGAGCGGACCGCAGCAGAAAAGGCCCTTTATGAGCAACACCCGGCCTTAGGTTATGCGATACTCAATTCCGTACCCAAATTGGATCAGGTCAGTATATTGGTCAAATCACATCATGAGCGGTTTGACGGCGCCGGGTATCCGGACAGGCTGAAGAAGGAAGAGATACCCTTGGGGGCCCGCGTCATAGCCGTGGCCAATGTCTATGATCATCTTTCGGCCCGCAAGGATATATCGAGAGAGGATGTGCTGCATCGCTTACGTAACTTAGCCGGTGGTGAACTGGATCCCTCTGTGGTTTCTGCGGCCATAGAGGCATTTTCAGCGATCAAGAAGGCAGACAGGGGAGAGGTGGCGGTTACCCTTGCGGATCTGCGACCGGATATGGTTCTGGCCCGGGAGTTAAAGACGCATTCCGGCCGGTTGCTTATGCCGAAGGATGCCGTTCTTAAAGAAGCGTATCTGGAAAAGGTCAAGAAATTTCATGAGATAGACCCCATAGTGGGGTGGATTTATGTGTACAGATAGAAAGCTCATAGCTCATGGCTCATGGCTGATGGCAATGGCAAACCACAAAGCCATTCACGAATTCCTTCGTGCCTTTGTGGCAAATTTGGTTCCGGCTTGTTCGGATTTAGGGATTGATTATGTCTAAACGAAAAATTATCAAGGGTGTAAAAATAGACGAGGTCCGGCCAGGATCGGTGGTAGGTAAAGACATGCTAAATCCCCAGGGGCAGATGATCCTGGCAAAGGACGCCAAACTGACCCCGGACATCATAGATAGACTCAAGAGGTTAGGTATTAGCAGTATTCCCATCGAAGTGGAAGAGGAGGTGGCCCGTGTTGACCCAAAGGCCCTGGAAGAAAAAATGCAAAGGGTGGACACCTTAATTGAGAGGAAATTCTGCCGGGCCTCTCCTGATAACCGCACCATGATGGGCCTAAAAGAGATATTCAGGGAGTTTATGAAGGGAAATATCAGCAATGGATCGTGAAGAGATCAGGGCGAAGATAAAAGAGACCTCTGAGGTGGCCACTATCTCCGCAGTGGCCTTCCAGACCGCACAGCTCCTTAGAAATCCAGATGTAGCCGTTAATAAGGTCACGGAGATCGTCAGCCTCGATCAGTCATTAACTGCAAAGATACTCCGCCTTGTCAACTCATCGTTTTACGGCTTTCAGGGACGGATCAGTTCTCTTTCACAGGCTGTGGTCCTTTTGGGTTTAAATACAGTGCGGAATGTTATCCTTTCGGTTTCCGTGCTCAAGGCGTTTTCCGGTGATAAGGGGTGTAAGGTCTTTGATGCAGGCAAGTTCTGGGGACATTCGGTAGGTACGGCCTTTGTCGCCAAAAATCTGGCCGAACATGTCAAGTTTAAAGAGCCTGAAGATGCCTTTATTGGCGGCCTGTTGCATGACATAGGCCGGGTTTTTATAGTCCAGTTTCTGCGGCCGGAGGCGGAAAAAATCTTAGATCTTATGATTAAAGAAGATATACCTATGCGGGAGGCCGAGGAAAAGGTATTAGATACGGATCATGCCTGGATAGGTTATGTGATGGCCAAGAACTGGCATTTCCCGCCTGCACTCTGTTCCGCTATATGCCTTCATCATGCCCCAAACGGCAAGGATGAGGAGTTTCTTCTTGCCTCGATCATTCATCTGGCGGATATAATCTGCCGGGGGATGGATCTCGGGTGCGGTGGTGATGACTTTGTCCCTGATGTCAGCCCGGCCGCCTGGCGGGAACTTTCCATGTCCCTGGAAGATGTAAAGGTCCTAATGCAAAAAACAGGTGAAAACCTCTACCAGATCGAGGAATTTCTGGCGATTCTGCGTTCGTAACATTCTAAGTCTTCAGGCAATTGTATGGGTAATAAGTAGTCTGTCATTCCCGCGAAAGCGGGAATCCAGAGAAAAAAGACTGGATTCCGGGTCAAGCCCGGAATGACAATAATACATGAAGATAGGACATTAATATTACAGGTATCAATAAATATTTTCTCTGTGTGCTCTGTGGTTAATCTTTTGAATATGAATGGTCGGGGCGAGAGGATTTGAACCTCCGACCCCCTGCTCCCAAAGCAGGTGCGCTACCGGGCTGCGCCACGCCCCGAACCCTAAAAACGTTCGGATGAATTATTAACACGGGGTATCTTACAACGCAAGGGCTAATTGTTATCAGTTTTGTTATCTCCGCCCCTTTTGCCGCTTAAATCCTCTTAAGTTCCGCCCTGATATCCTTACTGTCAATCAGTATCTCTACATATCCGCCATTTTTCAGCATCCCTGGATTTATAATCATAGTCCGGCCTATGGTGTCCTGGCCTGCGGCCTCGTGAATATGGCCGGTGATACATGCCTGGGGCTGGTGCTCCTCAATGAAGGAGCGCACGGCCTTGCTTCCTACATGGTGGCCACCAGCAACCACATCCACGCTGGTATTAAAGGGAGGAGCGTGGGCAACGAAGATTTTCAGGGCTGCATCTTTAACCTTTGCAAACCCCTGGTAAATGAAGTTCTCGATCTCTTCTTCGCTATATTCGATAGGTGTGTTAAACGGCGTATAATTGGAACCGCCCACACCAAAAATGCCTACATTCTCTATCAAAAACCCGTTGGCGTGAAGGTTTAGATGGAGTTCTGTCAGGTAATCCTGTACTGCCTTCTGGTCAAAATTACCCGCCTGGGCATAAACCTTAGGGTTATATCTTCGGATGTTTTCCAAGACCGCTTTGGCCTTATCTATCCCACCCACATTTGTTAGGTCGCCGGTGATAACGACACAGTCAGCGCGGGAGAGGTCTTTAATTTTTTCTATATTTTCCGTGCGTTCGTGGATATCGCCGAAGGCTATGATATGCATGACAATTACTTGGTTTTTATCCGAAAACTGTCGTTTCCGAATTCAAGCTTTCAGCGATCAGCTGTCAGCCGTCAGCAAAAAAAGAGAAACAGCATCTTAAGCTGAATGCCGATAGCTGAGCGCTGATTGCTCCATCCGGAGTTTTGGGGTTTTCGGATGGAAATTACTTAATGAAGTCCGTAACGTAAGCGTTCGTCTCTCTTTCCTCTCCCAGGGTCGAGACAGGTGAGTCTCCATAATTATGTCCCGGCCAGATGATGGTTTCGTCCGGCAACGGCAAAATCCGCTCTTTTATGGATTGGAGCAGAGTCTCAAATGAGCCGCCAGGCAGGTCAGTTCGCCCCACCGCTCCCACAAACAGGGTATCCCCGGTAAAAAGATTCCCTTCGCCATAAAGACAGACAGCCCCTGGAGTATGTCCGGGCGTGTGGATAGCTTTGAGCGCAGCATTCCCCACGGTTATTGCATCTCCATCTTTAATACGGATATCCGCAGGGGGGGCCGGATTAAACCCCATCTGGCGGTAAAACATCTGAATCTTCGGGTCGGAAAAGAGATCGTCATCCAGCTCGTGCATGACTATCTGCGCCCCGGTTAACTCCTTTATGCGCCTGTTCCCGCAGGTGTGGTCAGGGTGGCCATGCGTATTGACCACATATTGGATTTCAAGCCCAAGGTCTTTTGCGGCCTGTACAACTTCATCTTCATTCCCGGCCGGATCGATGAAAAGCGCCTTTTTAGTTTGAGGACAGCCGACTATATAACAGCAGACCGCCATGTGACCGACTATCATCTGCTTAATAATCATGCCCGGGCTCCTGACCTTCGGCGCCTTCCTTGCCCTGTCCTTTTACATAGGTGGCGGCGCTTATACCGGCCACACAACCTTCGCCCACCGCCTTGGCCATCTGGAAGGGTAGCCCGCAGATGTCCCCGGCCGCAAATATGCCCGGCACGTTTGTCGCCTGCCTTTTATCCGTTACTATGAATTGATAGGATTCGGGATCCAGTGCTATATCAAGATTAAGCGTCAGCTCCAAAATTCCTTTGGCCCCCAATTCGACAAAAAGGCCGTTTAAGGAGAGGGTGCGGGTGTCTGTCAACACGATTTCTTTAAGCTCATCTTCTCCCTTGAGTTCCTTAATCCAATTGCCTTCCAGGAGTTTAACTGCGCTTTCTTTAATCCGGCGTTCCAGGGATGGGACGACAGAGAGTTGTTTACAAATCAGATAGACCGTTGACGCATACTTAAGGAGGGTAAGGGCGCCAGTGGCGGCAGCCGAACCGTTTCCGATAACGGCCACCACTTGGTTGCGGAAGAAGTTGGCATCACAATCGACGCAGTAGCTTATCCCCCGCCCTAACAATTCTTTCTCCCCCTTGAGTCCCAACTTCTTGCGAGCCGCGCCCGTGGCCAGAATAAGGGCCTGGGTCTGTATTTCTTTGCCGCTTTCACTTTTGACAACAAAGGACCGATCGGCCTTTTCCAACTCCAGGGCGTCTTCTCCCAGGAGATGGGCGCCGAAGGCCTCCGCCTGCTTTTTCCCCGTCTCAAGCAGCTCAGCGCCGCTGGTATTAAGAACTGAACAATAGTTTTCAATATGGGCAGCGGCAAAAAGACTGCTCTTGTCCAATCTTCCCATGACCAAAACAGAGACCTTGCGCCTCGCCGCATGTATAGCCGCTTGCAGTCCGGCCGGGCCTGTTCCCAGGATAACAATATCGTAATTAAGCGGTGTCACACACAACCTCCCTGACAATTTTTTCACCGCAAAGGCGCAAAGTACGCAAAGAAAGGGCATTTTTTGTAATAATTTAGATTTTTGAAAGCCTGTCGTGAATGCGATGCGTTGTAAAACCTAAAGTGTTACCACTTATATGAATGAATCTGGAAATCAAGAAATCAGGAATAGAACAGTATTTTTCTCCATGAGTTCCTGAGTTCCAAATTTAAGAATCTGCAGCATTTCAGTCTCTTGAAAGCTGAGATAATCCAATGTCTTCAAGTAGCTAAAATGTTACCATTTTTTATTTTTAAAAACCTATTTCTCTGCGTACTCTGCGGCTTTGCGTGAATAGCTAATCCCTATCTTCCTTTTCCGTATCAGCCGTTGCAGTCTCCGGTTCACCCGGGATACGATAGCCTTCATCAATCCATTTACCGAGATCGATCAGTTTGCAGCGCTCGGAACAAAAGGGACGGAAAGGATTCCCTTCCCATGAAGTTGATTTATGACAGACCGGGCATTTGATCTTCACTATACTATCCAGACGGCCAGGTTCTCAGCGGAGGCCAGAATCTTACTGGAAACGCTTCCCATAAAAAATTCCCGGGTCTTAGACACCCCTTTCCTGGCCATAACAATCGTACCAAAATCCCTCCGCTGCGCTTCACGAAGAATCTCTCTGGCTACGTTGGTTGGCCCCTTTTTGATTTTATATTTGATTTGTTTTCCCGGAAGGCCCGCGTCCTGCAGCATCTTTTTCGCCTGTTCAAAGATTGCGTATATGTCTTCGGCCTCCTTTTCCATCCACAGATCTTCTACATCCGACAGATCAACCTCTTCCTCTTCAGCGCTGAAAAAACCAAGCCCGGGCAGGACATGATAAAGTGTGACTTCTATGCCGGGCAGGCCATCGATCATGAAACCCAGGTGATCGACGGCTTTCAGAGATGCATCTGAGGCGTCCATCGGCAGCAGGATCTTATTGGAGGTTATCTTCCCGTCTATCACCCAGACAGGCCGGGTTTGCAGCGCTTGTACAACCTTTGTGGATATACTCCCCATGATAGCCGATTCCAACTTGGATAGACCGCGGCGTCCAACGACTACAGCGTCATAATTTCCTTTTTCGGCCTCAAAGATAATATCCCTGGCTAATCCTATTTTTTTCTCCACGATTTGAGTATTAATGACTTCTTCGCCAAGACCCGCCCTCATAAGAATAGCCCTTCCTTTATCCATGACGGCCCGGGCCTTGCGTCTGTGAATATCCATCAATTGCTTGGCCTTCTGGCTTAACACCTGCCAGTCGCCGTACCCTTCTCCTTTCTCAGTGAGAACAGGTGGCAGTGGGGGAAGAACGTAAAAAAGGGTTGCCCGGATACTGGAATCCTTACCGAAGAGATGCCCGATATAGGCTATAGATTTTTCCGAATGTATGGAACCATCAGTGGCCACGAGTATTTTTTTGTCCATGAAGCGGATCTCCCTTCATCTTGGATTTCTACCGCCGGTTTCATTCCTTTGCCGCCGGTTTTCCGCCAAGGATTGTCTCAACATAGGGCAGGGCATCCTCAAAAGTGATGTCCTTATTAAACCCGGGACAATTTTGTTGAATTATCAGAAAACTGGCCTGATCAAGGAGGCTGGGGACAAAAGGCCATTCACGGCAACGCCCGGGCTTAAACGCATGTATGGAACATTGCCCATCCCAGAATATGCAGTGGTTATTCACTACCTTCATCTGGACGTGGGGGCCTTTGGAGACGCAATATCTTTCCAGAAATCCGCTTTCAGGAAGACCCAGGCCGGAGGCGATACGGCGAACATCGACCGGAGTCAGGCATATAGTATTCTCGCCATAACAGCAGTCATTACACATCTGACAGGTAAATAATATTTCTTCTGAATTCACAGGGATCCCTTTCTATACAGAGCGACATAATCCTTTGCGAATATTAATGTTTCTTGTCATTCCGGGCTTGACCCGGAATCCAGTTTATCTGTTTTCTTGGTTCGCGTACGGTGAACCCACAATAAGCAAAGGTAGCGCAGTTCTACCTGATTGGCAAGAATTTTGTTCTTCGGGGATGCCCGAGTAGTATCTCTGGGAAAGTTTTTATGCGGGGGCCTTGAAATAGCCTTTTCCTGTCTTTCGGAAGATAGAAAATTCCAGATGGTGTTCTGCCAGTCTTTCCCGGGCGACACCGCCGGCGCTTTCATCTATAGCCAGCGCCATACCGCAGTCTGAACTGATTTCACGCGGGACGGGTATGAGTTCACAGGGGATATCTTCTTTTTTGAGCGCCTTCTCCGCCTTGAGGACATAGTGGATGGAGTCAAAGATAAAGATAATTTTTGCGTCACTGTAACTACTCAGGTTGTCAGGTCCACGGTTCACGGTTGGTTGCCTTGCTCTCTTCATATTTCTTGAGATAGTTGATAAATCCACGAATGGCACAACACGTGTTCGTCCGGCCTGTTCGTAGACATCTTTTTAAGGTTCACCGTTCACCGTTCTGGGTTTCGTTAACCCTGAACCCCTGAACCTTGAACCGTGAACCTGAGTACTTACTTTCCGTTTATAATCTGCGGCTTATCTCATCCATCGCCCTTATGGCCTGGTCAACTTCCTCCAACGTATTGAAATAACCGAGGGAAAGACGGACAGTGCCGTTCGGGAACGTACCGATGGTCTTGTGGGCTATAGGAGCGCACTGCAACCCACCGCGGGTCATTATACCATATTTCCTGTCGAGAATAAGACATACTTCAGAGGGACTTTTATCCTCAATATTCAAAGAGACAATACCCGTCTTTTTATCGGCAGCCCGGGGGCCATAAATTTTTACGCCCTTGATACCGCTTAGCCCCTCCATCATCTGCCGGATGAGTTGCAATTCGTGGGCCCGGATGTGTTCAATCCCTTGCTCCTGGATGAATCTTATTCCGGTATTCAATCCGACGATGCCCAAGGTATTGGGCGTGCCGCTTTCATAACGGTCCGGAAGAAAATCAGGATGCGCCCAAGACTCAGAACGGCTTCCGGTTCCACCCCTCTTAAGGGGGTTTAGACGAATATCTTTTGACAGACAGAGTCCGCCGATGCCCGTGGGACCCAGAAGTGATTTATGGCCGGTAAAGGCCAGAAAATCGACCCGAGCCTCCTGCATATCAATGGGTATTACGCCGGCGCTCTGCGCCGTATCTACAAGAAAAAAGGCGTCCCCCTTGATTTCACCCACCGCTTCAATCGGAAGTATAGTCCCTGTCACGTTAGAGGCATGGTTGACCGCAACGAGTCTTGTCTCCGGCCGCAGGGCCTTTCGGATATTCTCCGGGTCAAGCCTTCCCTGATTGTCACAGGAAACTACAGTAAAATCTACATCGCGGGACTCCTTGAGATATTGCAGCGGCCGCATAACCGAGTTATGTTCCATAGAGGTGGTAACTACGTGGTCGCCGGGTTGGAGGAGACCCAAAAGGACGAGGTTCAGGGATTCCGTGACATTGGCCGTAAAGATGACCTGTTCGGAAGAAGGACAATTGAAAAAACCCGCTACGCTCTCGCGGGCCTCAAAGACAGCCCTCCCCGCCTCTATGGCGTATCTGTGTGCCGAACGTCCCGGACTTCCCGAAGTATTGGTAAGGAATGACGAGATGGCCTCGACTACCGCTTTCGGTTTAGGGAAAGACGTAGCGGCCTGATCACAGTAAATAGGCATCATGTTTTATGGGAAAATGACCTTATCGGCCTTGGCCATGGTTTCCAGGATGGAAAACATGTTGGAAATAGTGCCGACAGCCAGTTTTTCTTTCAGGTGATAATAATCCAGGCAGGTGCCACAGACCAGAATTTCCATACCGTTCGCCGCCAGGTCTTTTAATATCGGAAGTACCTCTGAACCTTCTATAGCTAAATATACTCCACGGTTGTAGAAGATCAACTTGTTTGGTTTTTCATCCACGCTGGACAAGGTCTTGAGCAGGGCCTGAACGAGTATCTTGCCCAGGGCTGCATCTCCGGCGCCCATTTGATCCGATTTAAAGACAAAGGCGGTCTCCTTTTTTGAGGGCATCTTCTGTTGGCCCGGCTGACAGGTCAAAAAATTGGGAGGCATTGTACCGGTTGTCTTACTCTCTTCTTTTTTTTCGATGGCGAGATAGAAAACCCCCTCCTTTTCTTCAACAGAGACCTTACATCCCTGGCTCTCCGCAAAGCGGGTAACATTTCCTTTAGCGGCTTCGTTATCAACTATAACTATTATTGAGCCTGTGGATATCTCTTCCAGGGCCTGCTTGGTGCGAAGAACCGGCTGAGGACAGGCCAGCCCCCGACAGTCAATGGGTTGCACTACAATCTCCTTCATACTTGCAAGTTATATTTCACCGCAAAGGCGCAAAGAAGAGAACTATACATTTTTCTTGGCATTCTTTGTGTCCTGGCGGTGAATAATCCAAAAGTACTCTAACCAAAACGGTCGCGTAGTCAAATAAAAAATGCCGATCTATTGTCTATTTTTGATGGGTTTTAGTTATACGGCTTCTTCGCTTCGCTGGCTTCCATATACAACATGAGCGTGCAATTGCCCGCAGGCCGCCGAGATATCGGCGCCCTTACTCTGACGGATCATCGTTGTGTAATGGTTTTTAATCAGTATTTGCTGAAAGGCGAGGATCTTTTCCGGTGGCGGGGGCTTGAACTCTGAACCCGGGTAGGCATTAAACGGGATAAGATTGATTTTAGCCCGGCTATCCCTTAATAGCTTGGCTAAGGCCCGGGCCTGCTCCGGGGAATCATTGACCCCGTTTATAAGAAGATACTCGAAGGTTATCATACGCCGCTGCGGCAGGGGAAAGCGCCGGCAGGCCTCGATTAATACCTCCAGGGGATAAGTCCGGTTGATGGGCATGAGAAAACTGCGAGTCTCATTATCCGGGGCGTGGAGAGAGACAGCCAGATTTACCGTGATATCCTTACCCAGCTTTTCCATCTGGGGTACAAGCCCGCACGTGGATACGGTGACCCTCCGGCTGGAAAAGCCGCAGCCCTTGTCTGCAAGGAGTATCTGCAGGCTCTTCAGAACATTTTCATAGTTGGCTAAGGGCTCGCCCATGCCCATAAAGACCAGATTGGTCAGCTTCTCCCCGGGGAGAAGCGTCCTTTGGACCGCCAAGACCTGACTTACAATCTCCGGGGCCTTTAGGTTACGTTTAAATCCGCCCCTTCCGGTAAGACAAAACCGGCATCCCATGGCGCAGCCTGCCTGGGATGACAGGCACAACGTGTAATGCCCTTTTTCCGGGATGAGAACACTCTCAATATGGTTGCCGTCTGAAAGCGCAAAGAGAAATTTTTGTGTGCCGTCCTGCGATCTTTCAATCTCTTTGGTATGAAGGTGGCTGATATAAGAAAACTCTAATAGTTTTTCCCGCAGTTCCTTCCCGAGATCGGTCATCTGGTCAAAGGACGTTACATCGCTGCGCCAAAGCCAGCGGAAGATCTGTCCGGCACGGAAACGCTCCAGGCCAGCAGATAAAACCCAGCTCTCTAATTCGGGTAGGGTCATATCTCGTAAGTCGATTTTTGTTGCTTCTATACTTGGCATCATTTTCTTGCAGCAGATTCTCCCGCTACCCAGCCGGTGGTGAAGGCCATCTGTAGGTTATAACCGCCGGTCTTGGCCTGGAGGTCTATAATCTCACCGCAAAAGTAGAGTCCCCGGATCTTTTTTGATTCCATGGTAACGGGATTGATCTCCCTCGTCAACACCCCGCCTGCGGTCACAATAGCCTCTTCAAGGGGCCGGACACCGGTTAAGGTAAGCCGCCAATCGTGCAGGAAATCTGCCAACTTGCGCCGCTCTTCTATGGTAATCTCTGCGCCTTTTTTCTCTCCCGGAATAGCAAGCAGATTTGGAACAATAGCTGCCAGCCGTTGGGGAAGCAGCGCTAACAGGATATTTTTGAACTGTCTTTTCCCCTGACTATGGAATTCTCTTATCAATCTGGCATCCAGGGTCCTGGCATCCAGGGCTGGTTTCAGACAGAGGGCGATCTCTATCCGGCCCTTATCCATGTGATCCACCACCACCCGGCTCAGGCTCAGGATGATCGGGCCCGAGATGCCGAAATGGGTAAAAAGCATCTCTCCGAACTCTTCGCCGATCTTTTTCTCACGGGCATAGACAGAGGCCCGGACATTTTTAAGAGCCAGCCCCTGGAGTTTTTTAACACAAGGTTCTTTTATCAAAAGAGGCACGAGATAGGGCCTAATAGGGACTATGGTGTGCCCTAACTCCTGAGCCATCCGAAACCCATCCCCGGTGGAACCGGTTTGGGGATACGAGGCCCCGCCCGTAGCCAGTATGACCCGGTCGGCGGCGAGATAGCCGCAACTCGTGTCTAATCCAACTAACCGGTTATTCTCCATCCGGATATGCTTCACCGCACAGTTTTTAATGATGGATACGTCGTGTTCTTTGGTGAATCGCAATAGGGCGCTGACCACATCAAGGGCGCGGTTGGAGGCCGGAAAGACGCGCTGTCCGCGTTCCACCACCGTCGGCACACCCCATCTGTCTAAGAAGTCTATGAGATCGCCGTGGAAAAACCGATTGAAGGCATTGATCAAAAAGCGGCTATCTGGTGTAAAGTTGGCTACATAATCGTTGATAGCGCCGATATTGGTAACATTGCAGCGTCCCTTGCCTGTGATGCCCAGTTTTAGGCCAAGCCGCGGCATTTTTTCCAGCAAGGTTACACTGGCCCCACAAGCCGCCGCTCTGCCTGCGGCCATAAGACCCGAGGCCCCGCCGCCAATGACTAAGACCTTTACTGGCACTTTATGCCCAACACCTGTTTGGATATTTAGACTTAGGATTTGAGTATTGTTTCGAATTTTCCGCCGTGGGCGGATCGGCCTCTGTCGGACGCGCTTCGGATTTTATGATTTGGCCACTTTCATGGTGCGCAATTTGGCCAGTTCCCAGGCATAGTCATACAGATGGAGACCCTTACTGCTGGCAATGATCTCTCCGTCTTCCACGCCAATCTCCTGGGCCATATACTCTTTGAGCATCTGTATGGCCGCCAAGTTGGCCGGAAAGCCGTTCCACAGGTCCCAGGAGCGGAAATAGACCATGAAATGGAGTTTGCCGTAGCGGATACGCGTATCAATACCGCGCAAACAGGGAGGGTCATTGAGGTATATGGTAGAGGGGTCGCCCACGGTCATATAGGCCTGATTGGTGCCGTGGCCGTCCTCTTTATACATACGAATGACTTCTTGGATCTGCGGTTCCAGATATTGACCGTATGTATATTCTTCGTTTGGCCTGCGGGCCGAGGTCATGAGGTAAGGGAGATATTCCTCTACATAGCCCGGCGCTACAGGATTTGGTATGCCTAGGGACGGCGGGATGTCTGGAATAAGGGGCCGCACGCCGGGATATTTTATACGCACCACCACAAAGTCAAACTCCAGCCGCTTTTGCCCTTCGTAACTGCCGCGTTCGATAGTATAGGTGTGTCCCTTTTCTATGATGTGATAGACACATTGGAACCAGGCATCGGGCAGGTCCCGGGCCTCAATATTTTCCATGCGCAGTCCTTGGTTCATTTTGGCGCTCATTTCTGAAAAAATATCTTTGCCGCCAGGAGTAGCAAGACGACGGCAAATATCTTCTTGAAGGTACTTGTAGAAACGTTTTGCAATAGTCTTGCTCCGACTTGGGCGCCTAAAATTCCACCCAGGCCAAGCAGGGCTCCTACCTTGAAATCCACGTGCTGAAACTTACTATGGGCAAACACCGCTGAGAGGGAAATAACCAGTATGGCCGCGAAAGAAGTCCCCACCGCCTCCTGAGCTGAAAAGCCGATGAAGATCAGGAGCGGAACTATAATAAAACCCCCGCCCAATCCGGTAAAACTGGCCGCTATACCCACTATTATCCCGGCCATTATAAATAAAATAAAGTTGCTGTAGGTGGGGTTGAACGTCATGACACCTGGTAATTTAGCCAAAGAGCACCCATTAGTCAATTGTTTTCCCTTGATGCCGTAAGGTGAAGGGTTGCTTATCCGGTTCTGTCAAAATTTACGCGGCAAGGGGTGAGGCATGAAGGCTATTTGCCCCTGCTCCAGAAAATACTCATCTGTCATGCCGGCGATAAAGTCGCGCGCTACTTCGGCCGGCTCTGTTTCTTCCTGGTAGGATGGGATCATCCCCTCTAAAAAGTCTTTAAAGATGCCTGATTCTTGGTTGTTGTCCAGGATATCCTTTAGATATTTTGCAAAGAGATCGTCGTAGAGGCGTTTGATTTTTGCCGCCTGGGTCTTTATCGCCGGATTTCGATATATCCTTTCGATGTTAAAATCTTTCATTTCCTTCAGGGTATCGGCCACTTCCGGACTGAAGGCAACAAAATTTTTCCCCATACTCGACAGCAGAATATCTTCTACTAAGTTATAGACTATCGAGCCGTTTGTATCACCCAATCTTTTTTTACAGCGCTCAGGAATATCTTCACGCCGGATAAGATTAAGTCGGATGGCATCTTCTACATCCCGCCCTATATAACTGATGGTGTCTGCCATGCGCACTACGCATCCTTCCATGGTCATGGGGATAAGTTCTGTCCTAGGATTTTTTTTCTTAGTCTCCATCTCCTGTTCTAACGCAGAGAATGTCTTTTTCTTCTGCGGGGCAAGACGGGCGTTGTGCACTTCACCATCATGGCATAATATGCCGTCTAGAACCTGTAAGGATAGGTTCCATCCGCAGCCTTTACGTTCAATTTTTTCCAGGAAACGCACGCTCTGGATGTTGTGCTGGAACGCACCTATACCGTGCCTTACACATATTTCAGAGAGATAACCCTCCCCGTCATGGCCAAAAGGAGGATGCCCGATGTCATGGCCCAGGGCTATAGCCTCAATAAGGTCCTCGTTCAGTCCCAGATACCGGCCAATAGTCCGGCCTACCTTTGACACTAATTGGACGTGGAGGACGCGGTGCGTAATATGGTCATTTTTGATGAGAGAGAAGACTTGTGTCTTATCAATATAGCGGGTGTAGGCCTGGGAGTGCAGGATGCGATCGGCATCGACTGAAAATTCCTGTCTATGGCCATGGAGTAAGCGTTCTTCCGGTTGTCGGCGCACTGCTTCAGCGCTGAATGTAGCATAGGATGAGAGATGTTGCCGCTCTCGCGCATTTAATCTCTCTTTTAACAATATAAGTTCGTTAGCCATATTGGCATTAATATAAACGATAGGTCAAATTGAGCAAATATTTTTATGGTAAGGGGGGTGATCTGTTTAGATTGATCGTGGATATTTAAATGTTACCAGACTGGGGCGGGGAGAAGATAAAAAATCGTTTCGCAGCTACGAAGGTCTTCTTATAGTAAGGCTTTTCCAAGGAAGAAATGGTTACACTCCTGTCTCTCCGGGCGGCATGGATCATCTTGCCTTCACCTATGTAAATTCCAGTATGCCCAATTTGCCCTGACGATGGAGACCGCCTAAAAAACAGGACATCGCCTATTCGGAGCTTTGACCAGTCAAATTTATTTGTCACCAGCATGCCTACTTTTATTTGTTCCCGGCTGGAGCGGGGTAAGTGTACGCCGAATTTAGCAAAGACCTTTTGTACAAATCCGGAACAGTCAATGCCACTTAACCCCGACACACCGCCCAGCCTGTAAGGAGCGCCTAACAGTTGCTTTGCCGTTGTCAGCAGCAGGTTGGCAAAACGCTTGCAGTAGCCTTCTTCTATGGGCTTATCTGTGTGCGAGAGGCCTGTTGGCTCGGGGCTGACCGCCTTTAAAGAAATGGGGTCAACCCGGGAAGATACGGGATTTGGGGAGGGTTTTGAACTGCCGCCAGAATTCAGGGAGTCTGCTATAGAGTTCTTACCCTCCGTATCTTCCTGAGACTTGTTCTGAACATTATTGCCATCAAGGGGTTTAAGGAGATAATCCCCATTTTCCAGGGGGATGACCTTCATAAGGGGCTTGCGATCGGGGACAAAATTTTCTTTTTGAACTATGCTAGACGCCTTAGTGCCCGAGACGTTGGAGGCGATATGTCTTTTTAGTCTTTTCCGTGCATGGCGAGATTTTGATTTCTTGCTGGAAGTCTTCTTATGAGCTACTATCTTTTTGGCTTTAGCCTTAACAATCAGTGGCCTCTTAGTTTTAGCAAGGCCGTCAGATGCAGGGAATACCAGGCAGAGACTAATAACGGAAAGAATCACTACAATAAAGCGGATAAATGAGAACTTAGCTTTTCTCTTGGCTATGCTTTCCTGCCATGGAAAGCTCATTTGTACCTCCATGTTCGACTTTACATTTAGCTTCTATTTATACTTATCGAGCTTTAAAGAAATTACTTTAGGATAATTTAGGAAGTTTCTTTTTAATATCTGATTCTTACCGGATAGTCAAGGGAAATGTGAAAAGCTGTCAGCACTCAGCTATCGGCATAAAGCCGGTCCACCGTTCACTGTTGACCGTTTACCGAAAGAAAATGTCGGACAACGGTTAAACGGATAACAAACATGCTGACAGATGATGGCTGATCGTTGAAAGCGTGAAGTTCGCCCCGGCGAATCTGCCTATGGCACGGACGGCCTAGGGACGGATGAACACTAAATTGTTTGAAAAGTGGAGGTGACTCTGTTATACTGATGGCGCTTTGGTATTTATAACTTATTGAAATTACAATAAAAGGAGTAATAATGGCCTCTTTTTCCTTTAAACTTGCGACATCTATAAGATTTGGGGTCGGAGTGATTGACGAACTGCCGGATGCCGTCAAAAAACTAAAGGGGACTAAGCCGCTTTTAGTTGCTGATCCGTCCCTGCGCAAGGCCGGTTTATTAAACAACCTGGAAGAACCGCTCAAGAAAACAGGCATTTCGTATGCACTGTTTGAAGAGGTCGATCCTGAACCGGGTCTGAAACTGGCTGACCGGGCCACGGAGATGGCCCGCAAAAACGGGTGCGATTGTGTTATCGGGTCCGGCGGCGGCTCGGCTATGGACATTGCCAAGGCAGCGGCTGTTCTTCTGACAAACAAGGGGAAAGCGGTCGATTATGTCGGGCTTAATAAGGTGGAAAAGCCGGGTGTCCCCAAGATCATGGTGCCCACTACGGCCGGGACCGGCAGCGAGGTCACGTTTACGGCGGTCTTCATCAATGAAAAGACCAAGTCTAAGGGGGGGATAAACGCTGATTTCCTTTATCCGGAACTGGCTATTCTCGACCCGGCGTTGACTGCCTCTGTGCCTCCTTTAGTGACCGCCTATACGGGCATTGATGCCTTTACCCACGCCCTCGAGGCATTTGTCTCGCGAGCCGCCCAACCTTTCTCCGATCTCTGGGCCCTGGAAGGAATAAGGCTTATCAGTGGAAGTCTGCGGCGGGCTTACTGCCAGGGTGATGACCTGGAGGCCAGAAGCGATATGCTCCTCGGCAGTCTCTACGGCGGGCTGGCCCTGGCCACGGCCGGGGTAGGGCTGGTCCATGCCATGGCCTATCCTCTGGGGGGGCTATACCGGATACCGCACGGCCTGGCCAACGCGGTGCTGTTACCTTATGTAATGGTCTATAATCTGGTCGGAGACCTTCCGAAGTTCGCTGCCATCAACGAAGTCATGGGAGAAGATGTATCACACGGCTCACTGCGCGAGACGGCCGAGATGGCCTGCGAGGCAGTGCGCCTCCTGTGCGCGGATGTGGGCATTCCGGAGTCTCTTAAAGACCTTAACATCCCTGAAAAAGATATACCGAAGATGGCCAAGATTGCCATGACCGTGGCCAGGCCTATTGCCAATAACCCGCGCACCGTGACTGTGGACGAAGTGATCGCACTTTATGAGATGGCCTATGAAGGGCTCGATTAAAGGCCCTAAGGAAAGGAGACTGACCAATGCCTGGATATGAAGTCTTTGGCAAAGAAGAACGGAGACAGATAATGGACGTCCTGAAAACAGGCGTCCTCTTTCGATATGAGTTTCCTAATGAACGCAAGGGCATCTACAAAGTCAAAGAATTTGAAGAGGCCTTTGCCCGCTACTGTGGCGTAGCCCATGCTCAGGCCGTCTCCTCCGGGACGGCGGCCCTGAAGGTGGCTATGGCCGCCCTAGGTATCGGCGCCGGCGACGAGGTCATAACCCAGGGATTTACCTTTGTGGCCACCTGGGAGGCCATCTTTGCCATCGGCGCTATACCGGTGTTCGCAGAGATAGACGAGACCCTGAATATGGACCCGGCAGATGTGGAGAAAAAAATAACCCCGCGCACCAGGGCCATTATCCCTGTGCACATGTTAGGGGCGCAGGCCAGGATTGAAGAGATCGTGGCTATCGCCCGCCGCCATAACCTGAAGGTGATAGAAGATACCGCCCAAGCCGCCGGGGGCCGGATAAATGGCAAACATGTGGGCGCCTTCGGCGATATGGGCACGTTTTCCTTTGATCCGGTTAAGACCATCACCACCGGCGAAGGCGGTATGGTCATTACCAATGACGCCGGCCTCTACTGCAGGGCCTGCGAATACCACGATCACGGCCATGATCATGTGCCCAATCCCGGCGGGAGGGGCGGGGAAGGGCGGAGTTTTATCGGTTTGAACTACCGTATGATGGAACTCCAGGGAGCCATCGGCCTGGCCCAATTGGCAAAGCTCGACAGCATCATTGCCCGGCAGAGGAAAAACAAGGCCCGTATAAAGAAGGCCCTTAAGAAAATTAAAGGGATAACCTTCCGCAGGCTCATCGATGAGGCCGGGGATACGGCTACTTTTCTGGCCTTTTTCCTGCCGGATGCAGAAAAGGCACGGGCCTTTAATACCGTTCTCAAAGAAAACGGCGCCGGGGCCATCTATTTTGCCGAAAATACGTGGCATTACTACCCGAAATGGGAGCATCTCCTGGCCGGTTCCACGCTGGCGGCGAACGGCTGGCCGTTCCAGCATAAAGAAGCCGGCCGTGACCTTAAATACCGGCCTGATGCCCTACCCCAGTCGGCAAGGATCGTGGAACGGTGCCTGGTCTATCCCATCCCGGTAAAGATGCCTAAAGAGCGCCTGGCCCAGATTCTTGGCGCTATTGAAAAGGCTGCTAAAGTCCTATGAAACGCGCATCCGCCAGCGGCGGACAAAGGACAATGAAAATAATCCCCCCTCACCCCCCTTTAGTAAAGGGGGGGACATCCATTAAGTCCCCCTTTGGAAAAGGGGGATACAGGGGGATTTTCGGGTGAAAATCGTGGCCATAATTCCGGCCCGCTACCCATCGACGCGCTTCCCCGGGAAGCCCCTGGCCGACATCTTTGGAAAGCCCATGATCCAGCATGTCTATGAGCGGGCCAAACAGGTGCAGGAAGTGGCCAAGGTGGTCGCGGCTACGGATGATGAACGCATCTATGATGCTGTGCTCGGGTTTGGCGGCGAGGCGGTCATGACTGCTGTCGGCCACCCCTCCGGCACAGACCGGATCGCTGAGGCCGCGGATAAGTTATCCCTGGCCGATGAGGACATCGTCGTCAATATCCAGGGCGATCAGCCTTTGTTCCCGCCTGAGATTATCAAAGACCTCACCGCGCCCCTCTTGGGCGATAAAGCCATCCCCATGTCCACCCTTATCTATAAGATCGTGCGGCCTGAGGAGCTTACCGATCCCAATCACGTAAAGACCGTATTTGACCGGGATGGTTATGCCCTTTATTTTTCCAGGGCCACCATCCCGTTTTTTCGCGGAGAAGGCGCGCCACCTGACTACTACAAGCACCTCGGTTTCTATGCGTACCGCAAGAGTTTCCTCACGCGCTTTGTCGCACTGCCCGTGGGGGTCTGGGAGGCATCTGAAAGGCTGGAACAGCTCCGCGCCCTCGAACACGGCTACCGGATTAAGGTCGTTCTGACCCCGCACGATTCCATCGAGGTGGATACCCCCGCGGATTTAGAGCGGGTCAGAGAGGTGATGTTGGCAGAGAGCCGATAAAGGTGGATTCGTTAAAAAGCCTTTTCACCGCTGAGTACGCAGAGCCCACAGAGAAAAACTTTAAACTGTTTAATATGTTATCTCGGCGTTCTCGGCGACCTCTGCGGTAATTTTGACTTTTTACAAGATCATGAAGGTTTAAGGTTTAATGTTGCGCAATTAGTCATTTCTGCCCTGATAGTTTCATAACATATTCCCAGGTATTAACCCCTGACGGCAAGATAGCATTCAGCGCCCCTGAAAGAGCAGAAGTTTTCTCTTCAAGCTCCTGAATCTTTTCGTTCGCTGCCTCAGGAAATCCCTTGAATATTGCCACGGATAACCTTTCAATCTGTCTCAATTGCTGTCCCAGCCCATTACTGATTAAGTTTAGATGATCCACCAATACCTGGCACACAAAGGTATTGCAGACCGGAGACCTGTATTCGTTTAAGAAACAACCGGTGGAGGTCAGGTATCCGCATCCTTTCCCTCTGGTCAGGGGATATTTTGTGGCCCTCAGGATAGAGATATCTGATGCGATGCTGTTGACCTTGATTTCGGTGATGCGTGGAGTCTGATCTATACAGCAATCCCGTTCCTCCTCATTTTCCACACAATAGCCCACACATACGGACACAGTGTAGCGGTCAAAGAATTCCCTGAGAATCCGCTCGGTCCTCAGATATTGCTCTATAAGTAATACCTTGTCGATAGCCACGGAAGATTTATATCTTTGCTTTATTCGGGCATTTTCCTTAAATACTATCATGAAAAGTTAAAGATTGAACGATATGTTTTTATATTGAGTCGGTCGAGGTAAAAGCAGTATATTATAATTATAAATGAGAATATACTGGAACGGTTGTTTAACGGCATAGCTATGCAGGTGGGTATGGAAAAACACCATAGCTGTATCAACACAGCGGTCGCCATTAGATATTTTGAAGACTACGCTCCGGGGCTTGTAGATAAGCTGCTTCAACAGCTAGGCCCGGAAGTGGATAACCTTCCGGATGGCAAAGACTTCCTCATGGACCCGAACAACTGGGTATCCAGCCATGTATTGATTAATATGTATGGAAATGCCAAACGGCTCCTGGGCGATGATGTTATATTCAAGATCGGCTTTGATTCGGTGATCAAAAAACGTCTGGGATACATACAAAAAATCCTTTTTTCCGTCCTTGGAAGCCCAAAACAGGCTATCAGTAATATCCAGGCCTTAAATGATAAGTTTAACCTGAGTAAGACCATTCGCACAGTCAAACTAACTAATAAAGAAGCCCTCCTGCAGCTACGCTGGTTCCATAATGTTCCCCTTTCCGAAGACTTCTGTTCAGTAAATAAGGGCACATACACTGCCCTCCCTGTCATCTGGGGTCTGCCGCCAGCACGTCTTGAAGAGACCAGGTGCTTTTTTAAGGGTGACGAGTATTGCGAATACCACATAACATGGAGAAAGAAATCTCTTCTTAAAGAGTATTTTTTCAAGGCCAACCTCGCACGGCAGGTTCTGGAAAACAGCATCAGCGAGCTGGAAAGAGACAAAGAATTAATAAAGAAGAAATATGACGAGGTACACAGGCTAAATATTCAACTTAAGAACAAGATCGACCAGCTCTTAAGCCTTCAGGAAGTGAGCACAGCGATCCTTTCTACCCTGGATACAGAACGTCTGTTTGATTTGATTTTAAAGCTTCTGGTCAAGGTGGCCCGGCTGGACAGGGCGGCTATCTTTATCGTGGACGAAGAGAAACAGGCCCTTTCTCTGGTACATGCTGTCGGCGTCTCGCCGGAAGATTTTTCAGAGATCAAGGATTACACGGTATCCTTATCCAAAATAGATAACATTATTGCCCGAACTGCGGCCCGGAACGAGCCTGTCTTTGTGGAAGATGTGGCAGGATCGGCATTGAATAAAGATAATCCACTCGTCAGAAAATTTAAACCCAAAGCGTTCATTCTGGTCCCTCTGGCCGCTCAGGGTAAAATACTTGGCGTATTAATAGGTGATCAAGTCCAGGATAGTCTGAATGTGTCATTTCCTGATAGGGAGTTTTTGACGAGTTTTGCCAACCAGATCGCCATGGCCCTGAACAATAGCAATCTCTACAGGAAACTTGCCGAATCCGAAAGAAGATATCGACAGTTGATAGAGAATGCCCATGATGGCATCTGGGTCCTGGACGATAAAGACAACTTGATTCTGGCCAATCGGCGAATGTCAGAAATCTTTACCAATGGACATCTCATGGGCCAGAATATTCACCGCTACGTGGATGGGGTGAATGAGAAAATTCTCAATGGGCTGCTTGACCAAAACAAGGCTGGTTTCGTTGCCCAGGGAATGATGGACTTGAGGAGTAAAGACGGTGGGCAGATTTCAGCCATAATCAGTAGTGTGCCCTTAATGGAGGAGGGGTCATGTAAAGGCAGTTTTGCCATAGTAACTGATATCAGTCATATAAAGAAATTGGAACGGCAATTGTACCAGGCCCAAAAAATGGAATGCGTAGGGACTATGGCCGGTGGGATCGCCCACGACTTCAATAATATTCTGACTAGTATCCTGGGGTATACTGCCCTTCTGAAACAGCAGGTTCAAGATATGGATGCCCAAAAAAGTCTCGACGTTATAGAAAAGTCGAGCTTAAGGGCCGCAGATCTGGTCAAAAAAATGCTCACTTTCAGCCGGGGAGGCCAGATTCAAAACTTGGCGGCGGTTGATGTTAATGAAATTATCCTGGAAACAGTACGGTTGTTAGAAAACGTTATTGATAAAAGAGTGGAGATCCAACTGCGGCTAGATGCCAGCCCGGCTACCATTCTGGGGGATGCCACCCAACTACAGCAGGCCATGCTCAATATCTGTCTCAACGCCCGTGACGTAATGCCTGATGGCGGAGTACTAGGCATTAAAACGGAAATTTGTACGATAACTAATGGTTACGACACACACTATCCCTCTGTCGCACACGGGAGATACATGAAAATCAGCATATCTGACACCGGGCCGGGTATTGACGAAAATAAGTTAGGTAAAATTTTCGATCCGTTTTTTACGACTAAACCGCTGGGAAAGGGCACAGGGTTGGGGTTGGCAGTAGTCCACGGAATCGTCAAGGGTCTCAAAGGCCATATCCATGTGGATAGCAAGATTGGAAAAGGAAGCACCTTTGAATTGCTTTTCCCGGAGGCCGACATCGAAGCTGTTGAACAAGCGGCAACAGAACATACGGTAAAGGTTGAAGGCAGAGAAACGATATTGCTGGTAGATGATGAACAATACAACAGGGAACTGGGAGAAAAGGTGCTCACTTTTCACGGCTATAATGTGCTATTGGCCAAAGATGGCCTTGAGGCCGTTGACATATATAAATCTGCGAAGGATGCGATTGCCCTGGTTATTTTGGATTTCATGATGCCGAACCTGTCGGGGAAAGATACTTACAAACGGCTTAAGGAGATTAATCCGGGTGTGAAGGTGATCATTTGCACCGGTTACGGTCTTGACCATGAAGCTATGCAAGAGCTGCAGGGTGGGGTATGTGGCTTTATCCCAAAGCCGTATAATCTTGAAAAACTTACCCAGGCAGTCCGCAAAGGTATTGACTCAGGGGACGTCTTGCATAACTAGTTCAACATCTCCTTTAATTTGTTGTTTTCCCGCCATAATATCACTCGCTGGCCTGACTTTGACGTAGCCCTGCCCCTATCGTAAAAACTCTTTTTTTTCGTTTTATTATGTGATAAGCATATTCAGCGTTTGAGTGCTTCTTACAGCTAAGCGATTAACTTCTTTTCTCGTGCAGTCTCACTCAAAGCCTCTCTACACTTAGCGAAGGTCAATCAGATGTACCTTTAGTGCGGTCGAGGCCGATGACCAACTCTGCTGCTAATGCTAATAATCGTCTCCCGTCAAAAAACACACTGTCATACCTTTTGTCATCAATATTGCTAATACCTACGTTCAATCCAATTTTTTTGGATAATGGCCTATTAAAAATATTACGCGGGAGGTATTCACCATGAAAGGAACAGGCAAACGCATATTCGGCAAGGTCGGACTGAGCAGGTTTTTGCAATGGCGGATTAATACTTATATAGTCCGCTTTCTTCCCCTGGCCCTCTCGCGGGCCTATTTGTGCTTTTTGGGGTGTATATATTATGCACTCAATAAGGGGGAACGAAAAGCCATCGAAAATACCATAGCAGCCATATTTGAAGGAAGATGTCACCCCAAAGAAATAGAAAGAACAATCGAATTGACGATTAAGGGGATTTTCACCCATTACCATGAAAAGTTGTTGATGCCTTATTCTAACTATAAGTGGCTGCGTTCCTTCATATTCCAAAATATACGCCTGAGAAATCAGGGACTGCTCGATGCGGCCCTTAAAAAAGGCCGGGGTGTTATCCTGGTGACCGGTCATTTTGGAGCAGTGGAGTTCATGCCTGCAACTCTGGCCCTGCGCAACTATCCCCTGGCTATGATCGTCCGTTTCAAGACCAGAAGGCTCAAAGAGGCCACGCTGGAACTAACCAGACAACACGGTGTTCAAGTGCTGGATCCCGATTCTGAAAATATATCATTTGCTACGCTCAGGACACTCAAGGAGAATAGAATACTTCTTACCGAATGTGATGAGTTCGAGGCGTGGAGACCGCACAAAGATAGAAGTATAGAGTTTCTGGGAGTTACCTTGCCGGTGGACAGGACCCTGGATGCACTACAGAGGAAATATCAGTCCCCGGTGATCTTCGCACTCTTAAAACGTGGGTGGAACGGCACCTATGTCCTGGAATTTCATGATGTAACTAAAGACAATGAGACAAAACAAGGCTTTTCTATAGCCGAAAGGGCCTTGTCCGTCCTGGAGAATTATATTTACACCTATCCCGAGCAATGGTATCAATGGAAACAGGCCGGCCTGTTTTTAAGACCGCTACTGCAGGGAGTCATGGGGGAGACTGATGAGGTTAAAGGCGCTGGACATCTTTCATCTCCGCATCCCGTTTTTGTTCCCGGTCAAACATAGCCTGGCTGTCCGGGAGTGCTCGGAGTCTCTCGTCGTGCGGGCAGAGACGGAAACGGGTCTCTCCGGTTATGGCGAAGGGACTCCCAGAGGCTATGTAACCGGAGAAAGCATAAGCGGGAACATTGCATTTCTTGAAAAAGGTCTTGTCCCCATGCTTGCCGGGCACGTTTACCCGGACCCGCTAAGTGTGCGCGAGTTTCTTGACGCGCTGTCTGCGCAGGATGACGCATGCAAAAACCCCTCAGCGGTTTGTGCCCTTGAAACTGCGTTGCTGGACGCGGTCGGAAAGGCATGGCAGCAGCCTATATTTGAAATAATCAGTCTAGAATGTAAACAGAAGCAGCTTACTTACAGCGCTGTAGTTTCTCTATTACCTTTGGACAAGTTTGAAGCTTTTCTCCTCATGGTCAAACAGAGGGAGATGAGATTTCTCAAATTAAAGGTGGGCAACGAGTCAGACCTGGCCCGTCTGGAATTGGCCCGTAAAATTCTGGGAAGCGACATCGATATCCGGGTGGATGCTAATTGTGCATGGACGGCCGACGAGGCTATCCGGAAGATCGAGGAGATGAAAAGATACGGGATTTCGGCCGTAGAGCAGCCGGTAACCAAGGAAGACTTTAAAGGCCTTAAGAAGGTTTCCGAAAGCACCGGCGTTCCCATTATTGCCGACGAATCGCTCTGTAGTGTCGCCGATGCCAAACGTCTGGCGGAAATGAAGGCCTGTGAAATTTTTGATATTCGTCTCTCAAAATGCGGCGGTTTCCAAAATGCTTCCAGGATATTGGAGATAGGCCGTAAAACGGGTATAAGAGCCATGCTCGGGAGTCATGTCGGCGAAACAGGCATCCTCTCGGCGGCAGGCCGGCACTTTGCCCAGTGTTTTGATGAACTCGTCTATATCGAGGGTTCCTTCTCTTCCCTGCTTCTGAAAGAAGATATCGTCCAGGAAGATCTGGTCTTCGGCAAGGGGGGCAGGGCGCCTTCGCTTAAGGGCCCGGGGTTAGGCATTACCGTACGGGAAGACGTATTGAAACAATATGCCGTGCAACAGATAACTTTTCAAAAGCTGTAGGAGATACTAACCGCCAGAGAATGTGAGGTCTGCTGGTATTCCCCGTTAGTGCGGTTGTCACCGGGCACAACGTCTGCGCCAATGGTATTGTGCTTGTCCCGTTTTTTGCCCAGGATGTAGTTGTAGGCCATACCAATAGTAAAATCCTTGAGCCGATAATCCCCGCCCAGACAAAATATATGCCGGTCAGCATCCGGGATGGATGGATCCATAGTCTCATCCGGAACCGGGGATTCATCGAAAATATAACCGGCCCGGATGGTGGTGGCCTTATCCCATCGATAATTAACCCCGAAACGATAGGCGAACACATCGTTCCAGTTCCTTGGTTGAATCGATACCGATGTCTGGGCAGCGCCTACCGGTCTATCCAGGTCAACCCTTAATTCCTCAAAGGTGGACCAGCCTGTCCAGGTAAGGTCGCATTCAAAGACCCAGGGGGACAGCCCCTTGTAGGCGATGCCGGCGAACAGGGAAGGCGGAAAGACTAACCGGCTGTGAGCCCCGCCGCTCGGGAAGAGATGGGCTACAGCCGCGGGCACGCTGAATTCTGCCTCGCCATCAATCTTGACCTTGACCTCGCTCCGGTAGGAAAGGCCAATATTTGTGGCGGGAGTCAATTGGTAAATGAGACCCAGGTTGTACCCATAGCCGTAGTCTGCTCCCTTGAATAACCGGTCACCGTCGGGAAGTCCAAGCGTACCCAGGTTCAGCTTTCTTCTGAGATCGGCCTCTGTGCGCATGATATTGGCGCCGCCGGCAACGGATAATTCAGAAGATACTCTCCAGGAGAGGACCGGATTAATATTGAGGGTCTCTAGATCAGAACTTGTGGCCAGATAGCGGCCGGTCCAACCGGCATCCCATTTCGTCCCCAGCCCAAAAGGGGAAAATACGCCCAGACCTAAGGCCAGATTTGGCATAAGCTCGTGTGTCAAATAGAATTGAGGAGGAGAATATAATTGCGATTCGGTCCTGGTTTTTGTGCCCAGACTATCTTTATACTCGGCTCGCGGGGCAATGGCTGTAGCCCCCAGATAGACTTGGGTGCCCTTAAGCTGATTTATCCCGGCCGGATTGAAAAAGATGGCCGAAGGATCGTCCGCCTGGGCGGCAAAGGCATTTCCCTGCGCCATAGGCGCTGTGCCCTGCTGAAGAATGGCAAACCCGGCGGCAAAGGCGGACAAAGGAAAGAGAAGACAAAGCACGGTGGGTGCAGTCGCGATAATTATCAATAAACCCAATTTATTCTTTATGACCTTTTGCTCCGTCGTCATCCGACATCCCCACTTATGAGTCTTGGTTTATACCGGATTTATTTAGGGATGTCCGATAAGGGCTATACTATTTCAGATTATTTCTGCCTGTGCGGACACGCAGACAGGTAAATAGCTTGTTCCACATATAAGCCGCCCTCTTTTCATCTCTTGCCCGGGCGATGAAGAAATTAAATCTGCGGGACGCAGAGGACCGGACACGGCAACAGACGCACTACCTTTTCGGCAGTACTGCCGAAAAATATCTCGTCTATCTGTCCTCCCTTACCATGCTGGCCATATCCGCCCATAACGATCAAGTCAACCTTGTCTTTCCTGGCTTTAAGGGCAATCTCGTGGAATGGGACGCCTGCGGCCACTTCCGCGGTACAGGACGCCTTGGTGTTATTCCACTTTTTGATAAAATCTTTGAGCGCTGTTTTTGCACTGCGCATCATCTTTTCCCGGATTTCTTTTAATGGCGCGCCGGTAAATTCAGCAATGCGTTCGATATGCCGGGTATCAATTACATTAAGTAAGATTACCTTGGCCGGAAAAAGTACAGCCAGGTCCAGGGCATACCTGAACGCCGAGGCCGAACATTCGGAAAAGTCTATAGCTACCATAATACTCGAGATCTTCATATTTCCTCCATCCGAGAACTATCTTACTTAGTTCCCATCCGGGAACCCGAAAATTCCGGATGAGCGATCAGCACTCAGCTATCAGCGTTCAGCTTAATGTGTTGTTTGTCTTAGATTTTTGCTGACAGCTAATCGCTGACCGCTGAAAGCGTGAAGCCGGAAACAGTAGTTTCCGGATGAGCACTATTTAGTAGCTACTTATATCTTTCGCCGGGCATTTGTCAACAGTTCTCGCCAAACGGGCGGCCTTCTTGACAGTCCCGGTGAATAGCAGTATAAACGCTGATAACGTTGCAACGAGCGTGTAAACGTTCAAGCGTTTGCCGGTCTTGCAAATGACAGTATAAATGCCGATAAATAGAGAACATGCAAAAGACCGCTGCCGGCCCTGTAGAATTCTATCAGTTTGACCTCCTGAGCAACTTTCCTGAAGTCAGCCACGCTGTATTCACCCGCCGGGGGGGGATGAGCCCGGTTCCCTTTGATAGTTTGAATGTCAGTTATCACACCGGAGATGACGCAGCCCTGGTTCAGAAAAATAGAAAAAAAATAACAGCAATAATCGGGGCCGCCCATCTGGTCTCGGCGCATCAAGTGCATAAGAACGGCGTCAGGATTATAGATCACCCTCCCGAGAGCGAGTATGAACCGCAGGGATTTGATGCCTTGTTCACTCATCTCACGGACGTGGCCTTAATGATAAAGCAGGCCGATTGCCAGGCCATAATCCTCTACGACCCCGGGCACAAAGCCATCGGCAACGTGCACTGCGGCTGGCGGGGAAATGTCCTGGATATTATCGGTCACACTGTTCAGACCATGGCAGAGGCATTCGGGAGCAGGCCGCAGGACATCCTGGCCTGTATCAGTCCTTCTCTGGGCCCATGCTGCGCCGAGTTTAAAAATTTTCAGCAGGAGTTCCCCCCTTCACTCTGGCGATATGAGGTAAGGCCTGATCATTTTGACCTCTGGGCTATAAGCCGCGACCAGTTGCTTTCAGCCGGTATTCTTTCAGAGCACATTGAAATGGCCGGAATATGCACAAAGTGCCGGCAGGATGAGTTCTTTTCGTATCGTGGGGAAAAGATTACCGGCCGTTTTGGTACGGTAGTAGCATTGTCTAACGGAGTCTTTTAGTCTATAGTACACGGGGCCAGGAGCAAGATGGAGCAAGGCACAGCCACTGTTTTAGAAAACCGGCTCGCGGCGCCCGGTGTCTATAGGTTGCGCATAGAGGCGCCGGCCTTGGCCGGGGCTGCCGGTCCCGGTCAATTCCTCATGCTGCGTATTGGACAGACCCTAGACCCGCTCCTTCGCCGCCCCTTTTCCATACATGCCGTTCATGGTTCCAGGACTGTAGATATTCTCTACCGCGTAGTGGGCAAAGGTACGAACATACTTACTACTCTCAGAAGCGGCGAAGGTCTGGATATTGTAGGCCCTCTCGGCTGTGGTTTTTCCTGGCGAGAGGAGTCCCCGTCCCTTCTTGTGGCCGGCGGTATGGGTATTGCCCCCCTGTTTTTTCTTGCTCAAATCATCGCCAAAAATGGCGTAGGAGACAAGACTTCTGCACTCATCGGCGCCCGAAACAAAACAGAACTCCTTTGCGTGGAAGAGCTAAAGGCTATGGGGCTTCAAGTGCAGGTGACCACGGAAGATGGCTCGGCGGGTAAGAGAGGGCTGGTTACGGGGTTGCTTACAAACAGAGTTGCTGCCTTAAGGCCCGTTATCTATAGCTGCGGACCCTATCCCATGCTCCATGCCGTCGCATCTCTGGCTATGCAGTACGGCCTTTCCTGTCAAGTCTCCTTAGAGAGCTTTATGGCCTGCGGACTTGGCGCCTGCCTGGGCTGCGTGGCCGAGATGAAAAACGGCGATTTAGTCCGGGTCTGCAAGGAAGGCCCGGTCTTTGATGCTTATGAGGTAGCCTGGAAATGAAAAAGACGAACCCCGACCTTTCGGTCCGGATCGGCCTCCTTAGGCTGCAAAACCCGGTGCTTACTGCCTCGGGCACCTTTGGTTATGGCCAGGAATATGCCGGCCTGGTTGATCTTAACCGTCTGGGCGGGATAATCGTCAAGGGTCTTTCTCTTAACCCTCGTCCGGGGAATATGCCGCCGCGTACTGTAGAGACGCCTTGCGGACTGCTCAACGCTATCGGCCTGCAAAATGTAGGGGTCGAGAATTTCATCGCAGACAAGCTTCCATTTTTACGCAAGCTTTCTGTCCCGGTTATCGTCAACATCCTGGGACAAGACATTAAAGAATATCGAAAACTGGCGGAAAGGCTGAGCAACGTCGAGGGGATAGCGGCCCTGGAAGTCAATATCTCCTGCCCCAATGTGAAGAAAGGCGGCGTAGTCTTTGGGACAGACTACAAGGCCGCAGCGCGGGTTACCAGGGCGGTACGGGCGGCAGTGCGGCTTCCAATAATTATCAAGCTCAGTCCTAATGTGACGGACATCGTGAGCATAGCCCGCGCCGTGGAAGAGGCCGGGGCAGATGCCGTTTCCCTCATCAACACCCTCACGGGCATGGCTATTGATGTTGAGGCAAGACGCCCCAAGCTTCATAATGTCACCGGCGGCCTCTCCGGGCCGGCCATTAAACCCGTTGCCCTGCGTATGGTCTGGCAGGTAGCCGGCGCGGTGAATATCCCGGTAATCGGCTGCGGCGGCATTATGACCGCAGCCGATGCCCTGGAGTTTCTCCTTGCCGGGGCCTCGGCGGTCCAGGTCGGAACGGCCAACTTTGTCAATCCCAGGGCCACCATGGAGATTATCTCCGGGATAGAAGAATACCTGGCCAGGCATGACCTTAAAGACATAAAATCTCTGGTGGGCAGCCTGATACTATAGATTTCTTGACTTTTTATGGGGTCATCGACGTTCCCCTGCCAATTTTATTGACAGGGGAATTTTTTGTGCTATATTATTGGCATATGCTAATAATTAAGAGAGACAATCATGCCGCGACCTTTTAAATGCAGACGGGTTTGTGGCGCTCCCCGCGCGGCTTACTTCAAGCCTGCGGGAATTCCAGTATTTGCCCTGGAACAAGTCAACCTTACGGTGGATGAATTTGAGGCTATCCGGTTAGCTGATTTAGAGGGGCTGTATCAGGAAGAGGCCGCCAAGCGGATGAATATTTCCCGGCAGACCTTCGGCAATATCATCGAATCTGCCCACAAGAAGATTGCGGATGCCATCGTGAATGCCAAGGCGCTTAAAATCGAGGGCGGAGCTGTGGAAATGATGCAAAGATATTTTTTGTGTTCGGACTGTACGAACGAATGGGTTATGCCATACGATACCGAGGGGCCGGTTGAGTGCCCGAAGTGCCGGGGTAAAAACATTCTCAAGGCGCTCCAAGATCATGATTGGGCAGACGGCGGGGGGCCGGGCAGAGGACGGGGCAGGTGCCGCCGGAGAGGCAGGATATGAGGTATGCAATTTCAACTATAAATGTAGAACGGTAAAGAAAAGAGGAGGTGAACGGGTGTGAAGATAGCAATTAGTGCAAAAGGTAAAGAATTAGATGATGAGATTGACCCGCGGTTTGGCCGGGCGGCATATTTTATTATAGTTGACCCCGAAACCATGGAAATTAAGGCTGTGGATAACACGCAAAATATCGAAGCCATGCAGGGCGCCGGTATCCAGGCGGCGCGGACCGTAGCGGAAGAGGGCGCTGGCCTGCTCATTACCGGCCATTGCGGGCCGAAGGCCTTTATGACCCTGCAGGCAGCCAAGATAAACGTGGCGGTTAATGTGGCAGGAACAGTTCGAGAGGCGGTCGAAAAATTCAAAAAAGGCGAAATTTCATATGCGGCCAGTCCCAATGTCGAAGGACACTGGCGCTAAAGGAGGTAAGATATGCCTATGGGAGATGGAACCGGACCGGCAGGAAAGGGGCCGGGCACCGGAAGAGGTTTAGGGCGGGGCGGCGGCCGTGGCCTGGGGCCAGGCGGAGAGTGTGTCTGCCCGAGCTGCGGGCGGACGGCTCCCCATCAGCCGGGCGTGCCCTGTAATACAATCAAATGCCCAAATTGCGGCAGTCAAATGACAAGGAAATTTTGAAAGTTCTATGAAAAACAAACCACAGAGCGCACTGAGGAAAGAGAAAATTTTCAAGAAATAAAAAGAAATTAGAAAAAAACCAGTTCGCTGGGTGTTCATTGAACCTCTGTGCTCTCCAAAACAGGTCCGGATGTATTTTGAGACCACCAATACGAATATTAGGAGAGCACAGAGGGGAGAAGCTAACATCTGTTATAATTTATTGATATTTTATTTTCTCTGTGTCCTCTGTGGTTGAGTTATTGATAATACTCCGAAAAAAGAAAGGAGGTGAGGAGGATGCCGGGATTTGATGGTACAGGTCCGATGGGTATGGGGCCTATGACCGGTAGAGGCATGGGGCCTTGCGGCCGCGGATATGGCCGACCGTTTGGTTTCGGTCGCGGCTGGGGTAGTGGTCGAGGCTTCGGCTTTTCCGGAGCGCGGCGCGGTTACTATGGCCCGGCTCCGGGATGGAGAGAGCCAACCCCCGCGGAGGAGATGAGCGACCTGCGGGCAGAGGCTGAATGTTTGCGAGGGGAATTAAACCAGATTGAAAAACGTATCGCCGAGTTAGAAAAAGGAAAGGAGTAAGGACCTGAGATGGTAATCAGTATAGCCAGCGGCAAGGGTGGCACAGGAAAGACTACCGTGGGAGTAAACCTGGCAGTATCATTGGATAAGCGGGTAAGGTTTTTTGACTGCGATGTGGAGGAGCCTAACGCTCATCTCTTTCTAAAGCCGATTATCAATGAAAGGACCGCAGTTAACACTTTTGTTCCGGAAATAGATTTTACTAAGTGCACCTATTGCGGAAAGTGTGGCGAGATCTGCCAATTCAATGCGATTGCCGTGCTGAAGGATTATGTACTCACCTTCCCTGAGCTGTGCCACAGTTGCCGCGGCTGCCTCTTTGTCTGCCCGGAGAAAGCGGTACAGGAGTCAAGTCGGGAACTGGGCGTTATTGAACAGGGCCGGGCGGGGCAGGTAGAATTTATACATGGCCGTCTGCGCATCGGAGAGGCCATGTCTCCACCCCTGATCAGGGCGGTTAAAGAGAGGATAGATAAGAGGCAAATAAATATTATTGATGCCCCGCCCGGTACATCCTGCCCGGTGATCGCTGCCTTAAAGGGTGCTGATTTTGCCCTTCTGGTGACGGAGCCTACGCCTTTCGGCCTGAATGATCTTATATTGGCAGTAGAGGCCGTACGGGCGCTCAAGATACCACTTGGGGTGGTGCTCAATCGTGCGGGTAACGGTGATGTTTGTGTGCAATCATATCTGGCCAGAGAAAATATCCCGCTTCTCCTGGAAATACCTATGGACCGAAAGATTGCAGAGGCCTATTCACGAGGCCAGATGATAGTGGATGTCATGCCGGAATGGAAGGAAAAATTCAGGGGACTGTACCAGAAAATAGAAGACATACTTAACGGAAATAGGTGGGGAAACGCATGAAGGAACTGACCATAATCAGCGGCAAGGGAGGGACCGGGAAGACCAGCCTGGTAGCGGCCTTTGCCAGTCTGGCAGTAAACAAGGTTATTGTGGACGGCGATGTGGACGCTGCGGATCTGCACCTGATCCTTAAACCGGAGATAAAAACCCATGAGGAGTTCAAGGGCGGACGGAAAGCGGTAATTAATCCTGATTTATGCACAGCCTGCGGTCAATGCATAGAATTATGCCAGTTTAAGGCCATAAGTAAAGACTATGTGATAGATGAGTTTAGTTGCGAAGGCTGCGGGGTCTGTGTGCATTTTTGCCCGGTTCAGGCCATAGAATTTCCGGAAAACATTTGTGGAGAATGGTTCGTTTCGGAGACCAGGCTTGGGCCTTTTGTCCATGCGAAGCTGGGCATTGCCGAGGAGAATTCCGGCAAGTTGATTACCACGATAAGACGGCAAGCGGAGAAACTGGGTGAAGAGCGCGGCCTGGATATGATTCTCATAGACGGACCTCCGGGTATCGGCTGCCCGGTCATCGCCGCCACCACCGGGGCCTCAGCGGTGCTGGTCGTCACCGAGCCGACCGTCTCCGGAGTACATGATCTGGAGCGTGTAGGCGAACTAACCAAATATTTCAAGATTCCAGCCATGGTTTGTATCAACAAGTTCGACATTAATTTGGATGTGGCGGATCGTATTGAGAAGTATTGTGTTCAGGAGGGCTTTGAACTCGTGGGCAAAATTCCCTACGACCCGATTTTTACAGAGGCGATGATAGCAGAAAAGACGATTATCGAGTACTCCCCAAACGGGCTTTCGGAGATGGTGCGTGGAATGTGGGGAAGGATAATAAATAGGATGGAAACTATCTAAAAATTTTTAGGTCTTGGAGGTATGAAGTATGAAAATAGCATTGCCGGTTGTTGACAATAAGCTCTGCACCCATTTCGGTCACTGTGACAAATTTGCCATCCTGGATATCCAGGATAACAAGATTGTAAGCAAATCGTTGGTCATCCCGCCGCCCCATGAGCCGGGCGTGTTGCCCAGATGGCTGGGTGAGATGGATGTTAACGTCATAATCGCCGGCGGCATGGGTCAGAGAGCCTTAACGCTGTTTACCGAAAGAGGGATTAAGGTCATCACCGGCGCGCCGGCTTCATCCCCGGAAGAGCTGGTACAGCAGTACTTAAGCAATAGCCTTGTGTCCGGCCTGAATGTGTGTGATCATTAAATACATCTCTCATCCCTTGTCCCCTCTTTCCCAAAGAGGGGACTAACAATATCCCCCCTTTGAAAGGGGGAATAGGGGGAATTTAAAAAGATTTTCTAGGTAGCATGCACGAAGAGGGGAGCGGCGCTATCGCCCGGACAATGAGGTTTGAAAAGAGCGAAAAATTAGCCTGTTACTCTATTGTCCTTAGCGTCTTTCTGGTAGGCTTCAAGTATTTGCTGGGGACCCTTTCCGGTAGTATGGCCCTGATCGCAGACGCGGTCCATTCTTTTGCCGACGTTATTTCTTCGTTTGCTGTTTTTATTGGTATTCGGCTATCAAAGCGTAAATCCCGCGCCTTTCCTTACGGCCTTTATAAGGTCGAAAATCTGATCTCGCTGGTAATTTCCCTGCTTATTTTCGGGGCCGGGTTTGAGGTCGTAAAAACGGCCATAATGCAGGATGGGGAGATGATACTTACCCATGTGCCTTTGTCTATAGGGAGCTACCTGTTTATCATGACTGCCATCTATGCCTTTTCCCGTTATGAGCTTCGTCAGGGAGAAGAAACGGGATCTCCCAGTCTGATAGCGGATGCCCAGCAGCTCAAGGCAGATTTGTTTTCATATCTGGTCATTATTGGTGGTCTCATAGGAAGTTACTTTTACCTTTCTCTGGATCGGATTATGACAGTTATAGTCGCTTTTTTTATAGGACGTTCAGGATGGCGTATCTTTGTAGATGCCATCCGGGTCCTGCTGGATGCTTCGGTGGACTTTACCACATTGGACAGAGTGAAAACCATTACGTCGCAAGATCCTCATGTTCGGGAGATAAAGGAACTTCGGGGCCGAAGCTCCGGACGCTACAAATTCATCGAGATGGTTCTAACGCTAAAGGTCCGCAGTCTGGAAAAAGCGCACTATGTGAGCAAAAACATTGAGACCAGGGTCAAAGAAAGTATCCCGCAGGTGGACCGGGTTCTCATACACTACGAACCCGAGGAGAAGGACACGGTCACCTATGCCATACCCCTGGAGAAAGATAAGGCCTCGATATGTATCCATTTCGGCAGTTCACCCTTTTTTGCATTGATTACCGCAAAAGATAACGATATTTTTAATGAAGAGATAGTGTCTAATCCTTACTCCCAGGAAGAAAAGAGGAAGGGGATAATGACCAGCAAGTGGCTTATTCAAAAGGGGGTGGATGTGGTGTTAAGTAAAAGCAGCTTAGAGGGCAAGGGTGCCGGTTATCCCCTGACCGATGCAGGTGTAGAGATAACGGCCGTGCCTTATGAGAGGATAGAAGAAGTAGTCAATTCTATCACACATCCTTGAACAGATGAGTAACTTTAAAAGAGGAGGGAGAAAAAATGGCAAAAATAGCGATTCTTTCTTGTAAGAAAATCAAAGACATCACCTGCGTATCGTGTATTAAGTGTTTCAAGGCCATGCAGGCCAGAGAAGGAGAATTCGCGCGCTACAAGGACGAAGAATTGGATATAGTGGCCATGGGTGATTGCGGAGACTGTCCGGGACTGGCTATGCCCAAGTTAGCCCTCATCAGTGATGTGGCCAAACAATATGGGCGTGACTTTGATACCGTACACTTAGGGACTTGTATAGTAAAAGCCACGACCACTGCTGCCTGCCCTATAAATATCGACCGTCTAAAGGAGATGATCGAAAAGAAGATGAATAAAAAGGTGGTAGTCGGCACCCACAATTATTAAATCGGGCCGCTTTATTACTCCGGCAGGCAAATACATAAAAAATGTCATGCCGGATCCCCAATCAAGTTGAGGACAGGCTTGATCCGGCATCCAGTTCCTTGCTGGATTCCCGCTTTCGCGGGAATGACAGTATTTGGGTATTTAATTGCTGGAGTAATAGTATGAAGATCATCATTGTTTATGATAACGAAGCCTTGCGGGAAGGCCTCAAAGCTGACTGGGGCTTCTCCTGCCTCATAGAACCAGAAAATGGCCAGCGGATTCTCTTCGACACCGGGGCGAGCGGCTCGATTCTTCTCCATAATCTGGAAAGGCTCAACATCGACCCTTGCGCAATTCCCGAGGTCTTCATTTCCCACGCCCACTGGGACCATATCGGGGGACTTTTGGATTTGCTTAAGCTCAATAAAGAAGTCAAGGTTTACATTCCCAATTCCTGTCCTAAGCCTCCTGGTGCGGGTAAGGTGATCAGCATTACCGGCCCTGTTCAAATCCATGAAAACGTATTTTCCACTGGTGAGCTCGAAGGCATAGAGCAATCTCTTGTGGTCAGGGCCAGAGAGGGTCTGGTCGTGGTTACCGGTTGCTCCCACCCCGGGGTGAGAGCCATCCTTCAGGCCGCATCAAGCTTCGGAAAGGTCGATGCCCTCATCGGAGGTCTGCATGGGTTCAGAGAACTCGATCTCCTTAGGGATCTAAAACTGGTCTGTCCTTGTCACTGTACCCAGTTTAAGTCGGAAATAAGGCGTCTCTATCCTGAGAAATGTCTTGACTGTGGGGCGGGCAAGGTATTGGAAATTTAAATTGATGCTCAGATGCCATACGCCTTATAACAGGTACGGCATCCTCCCGGCAGAGGATTTCGGGACAGACCGTTTTTCAGTATCTTTTCAGCCTCCTCCAGTTCATGCCGGTCTGTTGTAAAAGGGCCTATATGGCCATAAGTCTTTTCGAATACATCGAGCCTGTTTTGATAAACTTTTCTGAATTCCGTATATTCGGGGCTGTTCCATATTTCTATAAAGTCTTTCTTGGCCACATTACCAAAGCATATCCTCGGTATTTCGTGATATGAGCCGCAGAAGATTCTGGGTATTGATTCCGACTTGGGCAGGTTGAGATACACGCAAGGCGAGACACTGCCATCATGAGAAAAAAACACGATGTGCAAGGGATTGAGTTCACACATGATGACCTCTTCCATCTCGAGTGGGTAACAGCGAAAGGGTAGCTTTATTCCCCGCGCTTCTTTTTCTGCTTCTTCCAAGATTCTTTGCAATCTGCTATCAGTCCCGTGGCAGGAAAAGACTCTTAGATCGTCCTGGACTTCAGTTGGGCAATAGTCAAGGTTGTTGGCTACCAGTTCGTTTACGCCTATTTCTCGCGCCAGACGCACGGCATCTGCCAGTTCTTCGATATTTGTCTTGGTCATCAGGTAGGAGAATACCACCTTGGGGGTCTTTGATTTTAGTTTTGCCTTAAGCTGGGCGAGGGTTTTTACGTTAGTAAGCAGGGTATCAAAATGTGAGCCGCACCGTATCGCCTCGTGAGCGTCTTTCGATGCCCCGGCCAAAGAAATGGCAATTATGTCAAGACCTTCCTTGATTAGTGTTTCTGATCTGTCAGGGGTTAGAAGGACCCCATTTGTGGTCAAACTCACCTGGCAACCCTTGGCCCTGGCCATACGAACCATGGCAAGTAATTCGGGGTAGAGCAGTGGTTCTCCCCACCCCTGGAGGTGAACATCCCTGACCAGGTGAAAGTATCTGCTTATCTTTTCAAAGACAGGAAGAGGCATATCGCCCGCTACCCATTCATCCTGGAAAGTAGTTTTCGGGCACATTACACATTTAAGCTGACACCTGGAGGTGGGCTCTATCTGAAAAGACAGAAAGGGCCTTTTTCGGGTTTTAAATTTTGCAAGATAGCTTCTCATAAGACCGGACACAATAGTCTTCACAGCTACATTCTCTTTTAACCCTTATAGGATAAAAACACAATGTTGGTTTCACTTTAGTCTTTTGAAAATGCCGCGAAACCCAGGACCAGATCATTATGCTAAGGCTTACAAGTAAAGACACAAAATTATTGCGAAGGATAACCAAGGCCAATGCTGCCAGAATGCACACGCTTCTTGGTCCATTATTTCGCTTTCTCCGTTGGGGACTTGCCTTTTCAGGATTGTATGCGATGTTCGCTGTATGTCCCTTTTGCGGGCGGGTTGGTTGCCCGGTTGGAGCCGGTAGCGCCGGTTTGGTAGGTGGATTCTTTGCCTTATGTATGCAGGCCTGGAAGACACTAAAGCGCACCATACTAAATAAGTCCGGCAGTATGTATTGATTAACGGACCTTGGGATTATAACAAATTTATGTCCAGGTTTGTTTGGGAGTCTGTATGGTGAAGAAAAACTAAGAAAAAATTTTGAACAGGCTCCGATATGAAGATTACTATTGTCTATGATAACGAAGCCCTGGAAGAAGGCATTAAGGCTGACTTTGCGGGTGAGATCTTATGAAGAAAAGCAGGCTAGAAAAAGGAGGGTTTCCTCTTGAGGGTATAAATTTGGCCCTCTGCGAAAACCCTCTTCCCCCCATAGATGAAGCCATAGAGGCGGCCAGGAAAGAGATCCGTCTGGGCAATCACTATACAGAACCCTATTCATGGAAGCTGAAAGAGAGAATATCAGACTATGTTAAGGTTCCTGTGGAAAATATCCACATAAATGCAGGCTCTGAACTTATACTCCGCCAATTGTTTTTACTTTATGGCCGGAGGGCGCATTTAATCTCTCCCACCTATTATCTTTTCGAGGAAATTGCAGAGAAAAAGACTTGTACTTTTTTGGCTGAAAAGGAAGATTTCCTTTTTAATATGAAAGGCCTTGAAATACCGAAAGATACAACTGTGGCAGTAATCGTCAACCCGAATAATCCTACCGGCACCGTCTTTAATATAAAGGAGAATCTTTCGCTTATCGAAAGACATCCTGATACCATGTTCTTAATCGATGAGGCATTCATTGAGTTCGGAAGCAATACAGCGGCAGATCTGATCCTTGAATACAAAAATGTTATTGTAACTCGTACGTTCTCAAAGGCATTTAGTTTGGCGGGTTTTAGAGTAGGCTATGCCATCGCAGATAACGAATTGATACGCTATCTGAATAATTATAATGATGCCTATCCGCTGGCAAGGACTGCCGAGGCTGCGGCAATGGCATCCCTTGAACATTTGGATAAAATTAATGCCAGAGTTGTAGTGCTAAAAGACCTGACCAAAGATTTTGCAAAATCATTACAGAATGTAGGCATTACGACGTACCCTACAGAGACCTACTTCTTTCTGGGTAAGATCCCCCATATGAGCGCAGATGAATTTGCTAAGGTTTTAAGAGAAAAAAACATCCACATAAGGCCCCTTCATCAGGAAGGGCTGGGGAATAATTTTTTAAGGTTTGCAACCTCCACCTCTGAAAATAACATGATAGTCCTGGATACCATAAGAGAAATCTTTGAAAGTCTGTAGCCATGAAGGTTAGCATTTTCAAGGTCGATTCTATCCCGGGTTAAGATCGATATGGATGGGTTCAGTGTCATAGTGGCCACGCATGGGCATTTAGGCGAGGAAATGATCCGCGTGGCTACTCATATTATGGGCCATAAGCTGCCCGTGATGGCGGCTTTTTCTGTACCATTTTCAGCGGGTAACAGTTCTGCGCTCAGGGTGGCCTTGAGAGACCAGATAGCCAGGCTTGACTGTGGAGGAGGGGTGCTCATCCTGACCGACATACTGGGGGGAACCCCTACTAATCTGGCGCGTTCACTCCTGGATGAAGGCAGGATAGGCATCGTAACCGGCGTCAACCTCCCTATGCTGCTCAAGTTGCCTAAAATTAAAGACCTGACCTTAGAAGATGCGGTGGAAATTCTGGCCGGCCTGGCGCGGAAGACAATCCAGCCGATCAACAGGAGGTTATGAAGATACGTCCATACAGGCCAGCCGAGATTCTTATGCGCAGGACGCTCTAACAATGATCTTGACTTACATCATCATATTCAGTTTCGCGGGCAGTATAGGCGCTATCGCCGGGGCGTCCATTCTCATGTTGCTCGGTAGCAAGGTCAAGAAGGTAATTCCTTACATTTTAAGTTATGCCATAGGCACCTTACTAGGTGCCGCCTTTCTGGGTATGCTGCCCAAGGCCATGACCATGCTCAGCCCGGCCCTTGTCTTGAGATATGCCCTAATAGGTCTCTTATTTTTTTTCCTCCTCGAAAAAATAGTTATCTGGCGGCATTGTCATGATCCGCAATGCGATGTCCACAGCGCGGCTGGTTACTTAATCCTGATTGGAGACGCCTTTCACAACTTCATGGACGGCATCGTCATTGCCACCGCTTTTATGATTTCCATACCTCTTGGAATTGGGACATCCCTGGCCGTAATAGCCCATGAAATCCCTCAGGAGGTAGGGGATTTTGCCATACTCCTGGACTCCGGCATTGCCAATACTGGGTCTTTGCCAAAAACAGATTCCACTTCTCTGGTTATCTCCTAAATGGAAGGTTTTCCGGAAAGCTCTCTTAAGACGGGCAGGTTAGTGTCGAACTTTTTTCCCCGAGCTTTAGCAGCAGAAAAAGCAAAAACGCGTGTATGTTTTTAACTTGACACACGACCGGGGCTTTCCTATATTCCCGGCAGTCGGAAGCAACGCCTAATCCGTTGTTTCTTGCATACGCGATGGATTTAAAGGAGATACCATGCCAAGACGTGAGGACATCAAAAAGGTAATGATCATCGGTTCCGGGCCTATTGTCATCGGTCAGGCCTGTGAATTTGATTATTCCGGCACCCAGGCCTGCAAGGCGTTGCGCAAATTTGGTTATGAGATAGTACTGGTTAATTCCAACCCGGCTACCATCATGACCGACCCGGGCACGGCCGACTTCACCTATATTGAGCCGCTTAATCTCCAGAGTCTGGTAGAAATCATTGAGAAAGAACGGCCTGACGCCCTGCTGCCTAATCTGGGCGGCCAGACTGGTCTAAACCTCTGCTCTGAACTGGCGCATGCGGGCGTACTTGAGAAATACGGTGTAAAAGTAATCGGTGTAGAGGTAGAGGCCATTAAACGCGGCGAAGACCGGATTGCCTTCAAGGAAACCATGGACAGGCTGGGTATCGAAATGCCAAGAAGCGCACCTGCCTTCACTGTGAAGGAGGCTGAGGCCATAGCTAATGATCTCGGCTACCCGGTGGTCATCCGTCCTGCTTACACCTTAGGGGGTACGGGAGGCGGCCTGGTCTATAATGTAGAAGAACTACGCATTATAGTCAGCCGCGGTATATCAGCCAGTCTCGTGGGGCAGGTGCTGGTAGAAGAGTCCGTCCTGGGATGGGAGGAACTGGAGCTTGAGGTCGTCCGCGATGCCAAGAACCAGATGATCACCGTCTGTTTTATCGAAAACGTGGATGCCATGGGCGTCCACACCGGAGACTCATTCTGTGTCGCCCCCATGCTCACCATCGATCCTGCCCTGCAGAAGCGCCTGCAGAAATATTCCTATGACATTGTCGAGGCCATCCGGGTGATCGGAGGGACCAATATCCAGTTTGCCCATGATCCCAAGACCAGCCGGGTGGTAGTAATCGAGATTAACCCCAGGACTTCCCGGTCTTCTGCCCTGGCCTCCAAGGCTACCGGCTTCCCCATTGCCCTCATCTCTTCCATGCTGGCCGTCGGTATTAGCCTGGATGAGATCCCTTACTGGCGGGAGGGGACGCTTGATAAATATACCCCATCCGGCGACTACGTGGTTGTGAAATTCGCACGCTGGGCCTTCGAAAAGTTTGAGGGCGTCGAAGATAAACTCGGCACCCAGATGCGGGCCGTGGGCGAAGTCATGAGCATCGGAAAGAATTACAAAGAAGCATTACAGAAGGCCATCCGTTCCCTGGAAACCAGCCGTTATGGACTCGGTTTTGCTAAGGACTTTCATAAACATTCTCTGCCGGAACTCATGGAGACCCTGGCCGAGCCGTCCAGTGAGCGCCAGTTTATCATGTACGAGGCGCTGCGGAAGGGCGCTACAGTAGAGGATCTCTATGCCAAGACCTATATAAAACCCTGGTTTATCCGGCAGATGAAAGAACTGGTAGAGATGGAAGAGCAAATCCTGCGCTATAAGGGAAAGGACCTGCCGGAGGAACTTTTGCGACAGGCAAAAAAGGATGGATTTTCCGATCGCTACCTGTCGCAGATTCTCGGTATTCCAGAGGCAGAGATCAGGCGGCAGCGTACCCAAGCCGGGATAGTTGAGGCCTGGGACTCCCTGCCCGTGAGTGGTGTGGAAAATGCGGCTTACTATTTTTCCACCTACAATGCCCCCGATAAGGTCGTGACCAGCAAAAGGCGTAAGATAATGGTCCTGGGCGGGGGACCCAACCGGATCGGCCAGGGGATTGAATTTGATTACTGCTGCGTTCATGCCGCCCTTGCCCTGCGCGACGAAGGCTATGAGTCTATCATGGTCAACTGTAATCCCGAGACCGTCTCTACGGACTACGACACCTCAGACAAGCTTTACTTTGAGCCGCTCACGGTAGAGGATGTCCTGAGTATCTATGAGAAGGAGAAACCGGAAGGGGTAATCGTACAGTTCGGCGGCCAGACTCCGCTCAACATTGCCAATGAGCTGGCCCAGGCAGGCGTTAAAATCATCGGTACCTCGCCGGAGGCCATTGACCTGGCTGAGGACCGGGACCGCTTCCGCCAGATGATGACCAAGATAGGCATACCGGAGCCTGAATCCGGCATGGCCAGCAACCCGGAAGAGGCCCTGGCCGTGGCCAAACAGATCGGCTATCCGCTGATGGTGCGGCCATCCTATGTCCTGGGCGGACGCGCCATGCAGGTGATCCACGACGAGGAGATGCTCACCCATTATGTTTCCGCGGCCGTAGATATTTCACCAGAGCGGCCCATTTTGATTGATAAGTTTCTGGAAAATGCTATCGAGGTCGAGGCAGACGCCATCGCTGATGGCTCAAACGCTTTTGTCCCCGCGGTTATGGAACACATCGAGCTGGCTGGTATCCACTCCGGCGACTCCGCCTGCGTGATTCCACCTATCAGCATACCAGCCAAACACCTCGACACCATCTACGAATATACAAGAAGAATAGCCCTGGAGCTTCGGGTGGTCGGTCTGATGAATATCCAGTATGCCATAGCCAATGATACCGTTTACGTTCTTGAGGCGAACCCGCGGGCCTCCCGGACCGTTCCCCTGGTCTCAAAGGTATGCAACATTTCCATGGTGCGCCTGGCCACCCAGATACTTCTGGGTAAAAAACTTTCCGATTTGAATCTCAAGCGGCAGTCGATTCCGCATTACGGCGTTAAGGAAGCAGTCTTTCCGTTTAACATGTTCCCTGAGGTTGACCCGCTACTTGGTCCGGAAATGCGGTCCACCGGAGAGGTATTGGGACTGGCGGACTCTTTTGGGCTCGCCTTTTACAAGGCCCAGGAAGCCGCCCAGCAGTTGCTGCCTTCCGAGGGAACCGTCTTGATTACCGTCTCGGAAAACGATCGGCCGGCAGTGCTGGAGGTGGCCCGCCAGTTTAGCAAGCTTGGGTTCAGAATCAGGGCTACCGCCGGAACCCAGGCCTTTTTAGCCGCGAAGGGAATCCAATCCGAGCCTATCAATAAGATGCATGAAGGACGTCCCAACATCGTTGATACCATTAAGAACGAAGAGATCCAGCTAGTGATCAACACCCCTAGCGGCAAGCTGAGCAAACACGACGACTCCTATATTCGTAAGGCCGCCATAAAGTACAAGGTGCCCTACATTACTACTCTGGCCGCAGCTCTGGCCGCAGCCAGAGGGATTGCCAAGCGCCGGAAGGGTCACGGCCAGGTGCGGTCTCTGCAGAGCTACCATGCAGAAATTTCATAGACGTGTCACATGACGACTCAAAAAATCCGGGCGGCCTCCCCGGGAAAAGGCTTTCCGTGTAACGCGGGGCCAAACTGTCTTTTCCTCTTGGCTGGTGTCTGTCCGGAAACTCTTCTCCCCCTGGCTATTTCTTTTCCCGCAGCACCCGTTTATCCCCCACCCGAATAGTGACCTTCGCGGCATCAAAGTATTCCAGGAGGGGTATCATGTACTTGCGTGAAAGGTTGGTCACCTCTTTGAACTGGGCCGGGGTTATCTCCTGGTGTTTTCTGAGAAAATCTACGATGCGGTCTCTAAGGTCAATTAAGGGCTTGTTATGGAAGCAGAGGTCTTCCTTCACCTTTATCAATATATTTTCCCGGATGAGAAGGTCAATAAATTTCCCGGACTGGGCGCCGTCTTTCCCCAGAAGCTCTGATACCGCGCTACGCGAGGGCGGCTCCCATCCCGCTTTAAGGTATATCTTTTCTATCTTATCCTTCAGGCCCTTTTCATCCACCTGCAAATCTACTTTATGACCGGGCAGGCGCAGGAGTTCCTTTTCGGCCACAAGCCTTTTGGATTGAACCAGATCGTTTATTAAAAAGGAGAATAACCTTGGATCCATCTCGGAAGAAAGTTTGCTTCTCAGCTCTTCCTTCGGGATGCCAAAGAGAAGCGGATTACGTTTGTGGTAATCTTGCAGGATGCCAAGGACATTTTCCCTGGCTCCCTCATAGACTCCGGAGGCCACAAAGGCCTGGTTTTCCTGATTGAAGAGCAGAATATCCCCGCTCTTGGTTAGTTTGTGGATTGTACTGGCCAAATCCTGTTCATTTAATCCGCCAAGAAGAGCTAGCTGCCTGCGCGTCAGCCCTTGCGCCTCCGCCTTGTTTACATGTAAAAGAACGATCTCTTCCGGGCTTCCGGCCTCCAGGATCTTTAAATCCGAAAGAGTGGCTTCGATGAAGCGTTTATGCCGTTTGGGGACAGGATGTAATATTTCTCCCCCGCCAATAGTACGCGTCGGTGAATAGCTGCGCAGCACGTAGCGATCTCCAGGCAAGACGGCTGCTTTTTTAAGCAGTCTTAACTGGGCATAGGTCTTTTCTCCCGGCTTTAGTTCATCACGGTCCAGCAGGGTTACTCTGGCGGCGATCTCGCATGTTCCGGTATGGAACCGCACCCGGGCGCTATTTTTTAATGGCTTAGAAACGCTCGGCAAGTAGTAAAGGCTGACATCCAGCAGGTAGGAGTTTTCCAGGCTGTTTGCCGTAGCCAGGACGTCTCCTCTCTCAATGGTTTCCTTTTCTATGCCCTGAAGGTTTATAGCCGTACGAAGCCCGGCCTTAGCCTCGCGCACTTCCTGGTTATGTACCTGGAGGCCGCGTATCCTGGCCGGCAGCGCACGGGGATAGATGGTAACGCTGTCTCCGGTGCTTATTCTACCTGAAATGGACGCGCCCGTAACCACGGTGCCAAAGCCTTTGATGGTAAAGACACGGTCTATAGGCAGGCGAAAAGGCCCGCTGGTCGGTTTTTCCATCACCCCGGCGGCCAGGGATTCGAGCGCTCCGGTCAACTCCGACAACCCATCCCCGGTTAGTGAAGAAACGACCACAATTGGCGCTTCTTCCAGGAAGGTTCCCTTGAGAAATTTGCTTACGTCATCCCGCACCAGTTCCAGCCATTCTTCATCCACCATATCCTTTTTAGTCAACACTACCACACCGCTCTTGACGTTAAGGATCTGACATATCTCCAGATGTTCCCTTGTCTGGGGCATGACCCCTTCATCAGCCGCTATAATCAGGGCCACTATATCGATACCGCTGGCCCCGGCCACCATGTTTTTGACAAAGCGTTCGTGCCCTGGGACATCGACGATACCCAGTTTTTGGCCGCCGGGCAGGGTGAGATGGGCAAATCCCAACTCTATGGTGATGCCGCGCTCCTTTTCTTCCTTGAGCCGGTCGGTGTCAATGCCGCTAAGTACCTTGATAAGGGATGTTTTGCCGTGATCAATATGCCCGGCCGTGCCCAAAATTACGTGTTTCATATTTAGCCTGGTCTTGGGAGTGGATTATGCTTATGGCATAGCAAAGATTTTGCAGGTTGGCAAGGTAAATTACCCTCCAAAAGGCAAGGCGGCAGGAGAGGTTTAAAACGACTCTCCTGCCGCTGTCAGAATTACTAACGTTTCAGGCTAATCAGTTCGGCGAGCATATCGTCGGTAGTGGTGATGATCTTGGAATTGGCCTGGAATCCCCTTTGCACGGTGATCATGCGGACAAATTCCGCGCCGAGATCCACATTGGACTGCTCCAGTGAGTTAGGGGCGATGCTTCCCAGTCCGTTCGTACCGGGCTGGCCGGTGATAGGCGCTCCGGACTCGGTAGTCACCGAGAAGAGGTTGCCGCCCAGCTTGGAAAGGCCGATCAGGTTGTTGAAATCGGCCAGACCAATCAAGTTACGCGGGATGATCTGCCCGTTAGAATAATGGCCGGTGATTACACCCTCGGCGCTGACGGAGACGGACTGCAGGAAGCCTGCGCCAAAACCGTTCTGGTCCTGAAAGATGGTGGTTGAGGCGCTGGCATACTGGCTGCTGGCCAGGGCCTCTTTCTCCCAGGCCGTGGAGGTTAAACTATAGGTACTGCCGAAATTGAGATCGACAACCTGGTTATCTGCCGCCCCCGTAAAATTGGCTTCAAACTGAAAATAGCCATTAGGGGTATCGTCATCAGCATCCAAGGCATCTAATGTACCGTCACTTGCGTCAACCGTGCTGGCAGTAATATCAGTTATGTCTCCAGAGGTGTTGAATTCTATCGTACCATAAAGCAGCGCACCGGCCCATTCATCCGTAGCCGGGTCTATTCCAGATCTTTGATCTTCGGCCGGGTTACAGGTCACCACGTACTCCCAGATGTTAGCGGTAGAGGTGGGATCAAAGTAGATTGTTACGTCGTGGCTATTGCCCAGAGAATCATAGACCTGAATGGCGCTGTGGTACGTGTATGAGTTCGCACTTGCCGGCGGGTCGGCGGTCCCGTCCCAGTCGCTGTCCCCCGGCACAACATCATAAAGATCATTTCCACTGGCCTCAGACTCCCGCGAGTCTAAGTTGGTAATGACCTCTATGGCATCTGTCGCCACCGGGGCAGAACTCTTGGGAACCAGGATATCCCCGATCGTGCCGGTAACCTCACCGGTATCCTGATCCAGTGCCCAGCCCTGTGCTACGTATCCGGCCGGATTAACCAGATAACCGCTCTGATCAAAGCGGAATTCACCGGCCCGTGTATAATACAGGTTATTTTCCGTCCCCGGGGCCCGCACGATGAAAAAGCCGTTGCCGCCGATAGCCAGATCGGTCGCCTGTGAAGAGCTCTCGAAAGAACCCTGGGCAAACAGGCCGCTTACGCTGGCCAGTGTGACGCCGCGACCGACCTGGGATGACCCGGAGGCCGTGGATATCTGCTGGGCCAACACGTCCTGAAAGGTAGCTCGGGACGATTTAAAGGCCACGGTGTTCACGTTAGAGATATTGTCGCCAATAACGGACATGGCATTGCCCATGGTAGAAAGGCCGCTGATGCCCGCATAGAGCGAACTTGAAATAGACATGATTTATCCCTCCGTTAGGTAGTTGTCTCTTCTTGTGTATTACTATCAGCTGTATCTATTACCCTGACCACATCAGCCACGCTGATCTTTGATCCATTTTCCAGTACCAGCATGGTTAAGCCGCCCTCAAAGTCCAGGCCGGTGATACGGCCGCAGATGGAGGTATTGACCGGGACCTCCTGACCGGCGGCGTCTTTAGCTACAACATCGAAATAGTACCGGCCATCGGGAAGAACCACACCTTTCTGATCTTTGCCATCCCATCCCAGCGTATAACTACCGGCATCCCCGGACCCAAGATTGAGGCGGCGCACATTTGTGCCGTTCTCATCAGAGATATTGATGACGCAAGAATTCGCGTCTTCCGTTAATTCATAATAGGCTTCAGTTGCTTTACCCTCTTGCAGTGTGATCTCATCCGTTACCACTTCCACCTTCTTATCGATTAAAGAAAGGAGTTGCAGGTTATTCTGCGAGGTCTGGTAGGCTATCAGGTTAGTCATATTTTCGTTTAAGTTATAAAGCTGCTCCAGACTGCTGAACTGGGCGAGTTGCGCCGAAAACTCATAGGCCTCCATAGGATTGAGCGGGTCTTGATGTTCCATCTGGGCCACAAAGAGCTTCAAAAAAGAATCCTTATCCAGGACCTGGCCACCCCCGGATTGTGTCTGACTGGCCGAGGTGGCCAGTCCCAGTCCATTTATATCCATTTCTCATCCTCCTTTTAGTCAGGCAAATAGGTCAATCCCCTGTATCAAGGACTTGGGGGAATTAATAGGTACGGTTTCTATCCCTTCTCCCCCGGCATAATCCTCGTCTCCATCACGATATAATGGCCATGGCCTGCGATCATGCCCTGCATACGGTTCATGTTCTCTAAAAAATTGGCGAAAATCCTGGCTCAATTCCACATGGCATTCCCCCATTTTGATGCCCTGTTCGGACAAGGCCGTTCTGAGTTGCGGCAGGCCGCTCTCCACGATCTCTTTTACTCTGTAATTATCAAGAGTAAATGTGGTATGGAGCTGGTCGTTTTTGAAAACCAGGTTGACCTTTACTTCGCCCAGGTGTGGCGGGAAAAGCTTAATAATCACCTGATCTTCCTTCAGGCGAAGTGAACCGGAGAGACGACCGGTGATTTGCGAGAAAATATCCTCCGGATAAACAACCGGCCTTATAGTGTCTTTTGCCGCACTACTCACGTTATTTACCGCTGACGCCAGCGGTGCTCCGTCTAATATGAAGAGCGGTTTCTGCACCAACTTTTCGCTGTGCGCCCATTGTCCGGCCATTTCCTCCAACCAGACCGGGGTTATTCCACCCTCCACAGACAGCTTTCCATTGGACCAGCTATCTAACGTGAGCGCTTGTTCTTTCAGATCAAGCCCGGCCCTTACTTCTCTGAGGCTCTCCAGCCACCTGTCCTGCCAGGAACGGAGAGCGGCCATACGGCTGTCTCCGGCAGGTCTGACCTCTGTTTCAAGCTTTATTTTGCTGAGAAGGTGCTCCAGGTTGTGGAAAAAACTATCTGCATCAATGGGGTTTTGTTTCCGTTCTACGACCTCGGTGGTCTTGTCCAGTATAGAAACGAGCTTCGGGAGAGAAAAACTTTTATCGCTTAGGCCGGCCTCAACGGCAATCTTACGGATTTCTTCCTCAGTCAGACCCAGTTTGGCGAGCAGACCAGCAAGAGAATCCTCATGCCATTCCTCAAGGGGCATACCGGATAGAGGACGCTTACATTCCTCTTCCAGCGTTCGCACCAGTTGGCCAATTTTTACAAAGCCGCCCTCTGTCAGACACTTCTCCGAGATGCCTCTTATCTCTTGCGGCGTCAATCCAAAGCCCTCCAGCATGGAGCTTATGGCCGATAGATCCGAAAGAGTCATGCGGTGCTGTGGAGAGAGGAGGGATTCCGCTTGCGCCTTGTCCTGTAAGGCCTGCGGGTCCAGCATGGCAAACAGGATATTGATGTTGTATTCTCCCTCTTCACCTTTCATTTTTGCTGTAGCCTGAGAAAGTTCGGCTTCTTTCAGGCCGCAGGCACGCAAGAACTCGGCAAGCATAAGCTCGTCTGGATGCTCTATCGCCAGGCCGGTTCCGCATAAGCTTGTCTCTTTAAGTGTGTCTTTTAACGACCGGAGAATATGGCGCAGGTCATTACGACAAAGCTTTCCCCCGGGAACGGGACTTAACAGGGATCCTTTTTCACTGATACCCGTCCGTCCCCCACGTTGAACCGACCCGCCAAGACAATTTCTGATCGGAGAGGAACTGTTATTTAAAAAAGACAGAAACGGGGCGCCCCCTTCACCTTTTGTTGCCGGGGTCTCAAGTTTCCCGGTGAATGTACCATCTGATATTCCGGTCAAAGTAGGCGTTGTATATAGCAATATCTTCACCTCCTTTCGGTTCCGTCTTGAACTCCGGCCATTTGTACTGCAACGCCTGTGCCATTTGTTTATTTCTTACAATTACTAATTATTCCGGATAGTTATTTTGTAGACAAAATTGCCCTGTCCTCAAAAACAAAAAGAGGCGGCAATTTTTTCAGTTTTGCCTGCGGGATGGCGGAAAAAATTGCCGGGTGGGAAAGATTGCAGGATCGAATAGGTTTGCCACAGAGTACACAGGGGGCACAGAGATAAAAAAGCGGAGGGTTGAATTTCGAATTTGCTGATGGCTGATAGCTGAGTGCTGATAGCTATCTTATCACCTTGCTTCACTGGCCAATTTCTGAGAAAGTCTGGCTGCCTTCTCTGTCTCTACAAAGCTCAGTATGGCGCCTACATCCTTGCTCTTCATGGCCGAAAGGATCTGCAGCGCCACATCGTCGTTTAGCTTTTCAATAAGGCTGGCCGCCTTATCAGGTTTCATGGCACTGTAAGCCCCGACCAGATGTTTTAAACGCGTCTCCTGAGACTGCCTGGCGGCCTCACCATTTTTCTGAAGATGGCCCTGCAATTCTGTTTGTAGCTGGGAGAGATTAGCCAGTTTGTTTTCTATATCCTTCTTCAGGATCAAAAGCTCCTCTTCCTTTTTTCTTAGTTCTTCTTCTCTGGCTGCCAGCTCGCGGCGTTTATTTTCCAGCTCTTCGAATAGCCTAAGATCATCTAAGTCAATAGCCTGCTTGTTCTTTACTTTGTCCTCGGCTATAGCCTGATTATGGCCTGGTGGTTGCCAGCGAAATCCACGTTCATAAAAATAAAACCCGAGCATGCCCAGCTTGACACAGATAATCGCCCCCAAAAAGATCATTATATATCTGAGGGTATTAAATCTACGCATATCCCAGTCCTTCTGAAAACACATCTTTGGCCTGACGCCTTATAAGAACCAATTCATCGTTTTCTTTCTGTTCCAGACGTATCATCTCCTGCGTAAAGGCGTCAAAATCTTTTTTCTTTAATTTCTCGACCATCTTCTTTTCCCTGGACAACTTGAGAAGCTTCTGCCTGGCCTCTTCAACCGCCCGGGTTGATGCCTGCACCACTTCTTCCTGTACAGCGATGTCCCTGGCCAACAGGTTAAGGTAGTTTATATAAAGTAAATGCTGCGCTGCCGGGATGCCTTTTGTCCTTTTTTCTGTCAACTCAAACAAACATTCCTCTTCCCGGGTTCTTAGCCGATTCAGCTTTTGTTCCGCCTCTGCCAGTTTGGTCATCTTTTGAGCCAGGACCTGCTGGGCGACCTCCTCCAGGCGTTTCTTGTAATTTAGCAAGGTCTCAAATTTAAAAGAATAGCGCATAGTGTTCATCCAGCGACTATTGTTCCCGGCCTACGGTCGGCCTAAGGCCGGTCGTGCCATAGGCAGATTCGCCGGGGCGAACTCCACGCTTTCAGCGATCAGCCATCAGCTGTCAGCATGTTTGTTATCCGTTATCCGTTAACCGTTGTCCGACATTTTCTTTCGGTAAACGGTCAACAGTGAACGGTGGACCGGCTTCATGCCGATAGCTGGGTGCTGACTGCTCGTCCGGAATTCTCCTGGTTTCCGGACGAAAATTATCCCGCAAACAAGGCCGCCAGTTGAGCGGCGCTTTCGCCATAGCTTACCCGTTCCTCTACTTCCTGTTGCAGATATGCATTAACCTTATCGATCATCTTGACGGCATAGTCTATTTTGGGGTTGCTTCCTTTTACGTATGCCCCGATATTAATGAGGTCTTCGGCCTTCCGGTATGTGGCCAGGATGTTGATGAGCTTTTTGGTATTCTTTCGCTGATTCTCTCCTGTAATATCCCGCATTACCCGGCTGATACTGCCTAGAACATCTATAGCCGGATAGTGATTCTCATGGGCCAGATCACGGGATAAGACAATATGCCCGTCTATGATGGAGCGTGAGGCATCGGCAATAGGCTCGTTCATATCATCTCCCTCGACCAGCACGGTATAAATACCCGTAATACTCCCGCCACCGCGCTTGGTCCCGGCCCGTTCCAGCAATTTAGGCAGTTGAGCAAATACAGAGGGGGTATATCCGCGCGAGGTTGGCGGTTCGCCGATAGCCAGCCCAACTTCCCGGTAGGACATGGCGAAACGGGTTATTGAATCCATCATCAGGATAACGTCTTTGCCTTTGTCCCGGAAATATTCAGCTATGGCTGTGGCCAGATAAGCTCCACGCATCCTTATAAGCGGCGGCTGGTCTGAAGTGGCCACCACCACTACCGAACGCCTTAAGCCGGCCTCTCCCAGATCCCGTTCGATAAATTCTCTTACCTCCCGGCCCCGTTCCCCGATAAGGGCTATGACGCTGATATCGGCGGCGGTATGCCGGGCGATCATCCCCATGAGCACACTCTTCCCTACACCCGAACCGGACATAATACCGATCCTCTGCCCCTTGCCTATAGTAATAAGGCCGTTTATAGCCCGTATGCCCACATCTACCGGTTCACTTATACGCTCGCGCAGTAAAGGGTTCAAGGGCTCGGCATAGAGAGGATAATCTGTTTCATATTCTATGCGATCCTTTTGATCGATCTGATTCCCGAGTCCGTCTATAACCCGCCCCAGGAGTTTTTGGCCTGTCTTGATATTGGGACTCTGCTGTTTAAGCCTTATTCTACTGCCTGGTTCTATGCCCCGCATCTCACCCAGAGGCATAAGCAGCACCCGGTCGTTTCGAAAACCAACTACCTCCGCTGGAATGCTGCTCCCGTTATTTTTGAGATCAATCTCACATATCCCACCCACTGCCATACCTGGTCCCCGGCCTTCAATGACCATGCCGATTACCTGGGTTACTACACCCTGCACACTAATGGTCTTTGCCTCTTCGACGGCCTGCCTATAGGCCCCCCAGTTAATGGCCGGGTTACTGGCTGGAGTCATTCGTTATCCCTTTGCCGGTTTTCAGAACTTTCTCTACAGCAGCCTCAACAGCCGCCAGCTGTCCGTCTAAAGTAACATCTATATCACCAAATTCCGTTTCCAGCAGGCAACCGCCCTGCGTAATATTTTTGTCTTCCACTATCTCTACATGCTTTAGCCCGGCAATCCCCTTTAAAAAATCTTCTTTAATCTCATCGACGAACGCAAAATCGTAGGGATGAGCCCTGATTCTTACTTTTGAATTTTCCACCACGTGATTCAGCGCCTCTCTGATGGCGTATCTTATCAATTCCGGTGAAGTGATAACTTCGTGATGGATGACTTTTCTGGCAATCGCAAGGGTCAGAGTTAATATCTCTTCCTCCCATTTCTTGTAGAGCGAAGACTTAAGGTCGTTGATTTCACGCATTATCCTGGCAAAATTCTGCAACTCAATTATGAGCTTTTCTTTGCCGAATTCAAAACCGTCCTTTTCTCCCTGGGCGTATCCTTTCTCGTAGGCCTCGTGTTCAATAAAAACGGATTTCTCTCTGGCCTGGCGAATGATTTTTTCGGCCTCCCTCCCGGCGCTATATTCATCATCCCCCGGTCCCTTGCCTGTCCCCTGGCCATCTCCCGGATTACCCTGGAGGAAGGCCTCCAGTCTTTCGAAAGAAAAATCCGTCTTTCTTTTAGTACCTACTTTTTGCCTCATAAGCTTATAAGCCCACCGGAAAAATATTATTTTTACCCTCGCTGAAAGCTGACTGCTGATAGCTTCTGACTAGCCTTCATCTGGAACCTACCGTTTCCAGATTCAAGCTTTCAGCCATCAGCGGTCAGCTGTCAGCAAAAGAATAGGATAAACAGCATGTTAAGCTGAATGCTGATAGCTGAGTGCTGACTGCTGAATTTATACAAAAATGTCCTCCCCGCCCTTGCCGCCAAGCATAATTTTACCTTCGCTTTCCAGCCTCTTGGCCACCTTTATGATCGCCTGCTGGGCCAGTTCTACATCCCTTAATCTTGCCGGCCCGGCGATCTCCATGTCTTCCTTAAGCATCTCGGACGCACGCGAAGACATATTACGAAATACCTTATCTTTAAGCTCCTCCGAGGCAGTCTTTAAAGCCATCTTAAGTTCATCACTGCTGACCTCTTTAAGTATGGCCATTATGCTGCGATCGTCCACCTGCAGGAGGTCTTCGAAGATAAACATTCTCTTGCGAATCTCATCGGCCAGGTCCTGTTTCTGTTCTTCGATCTGTTCCATGATGGCTGCTTCCGTGGCCCGGTCCGTCTGATTCAATATCTCCGCGGCCGTTTGAATACCGCCGATAGTATGCGTTCCCTCTGTGCCGCCGATAACCGTCAGCTCTTCCTGAATAGCCTTGTCAATTTCTTCAATAACCTCAGGGCTGACTTTTTCCAGCATGGCAATGCGCATCAATACATCGGCCTGTATATTTTGCGGGAGCTCCATAATGATACTGGCGGCCTGCGCTTGTTCCAGGTGCGCAAGAATCAGGGCGACAGTCTGGGGATGCTCGCTCTTAATAAAATTACCAACCGTTTTACTATCTAACTTCCTTACCTTCTGAAAGAAGTTAAGTTTCCATTCCTGTTCAATCTCTTCCAGAATACTCTGGGCCTGTTCGCCCTTAAAAGCATGGCCTACCGCCTTCTTGAAAAACTCATTGCCATCTACCGCTAGCCCTCTGATCGATCCGGAAGAGACAAAACCCTGGAATTCCGTGACCAGGCTTTCAACAATATTCCCCGAGACAGGTTCAACCTTAGTCATCTGCCTGGCCAACTCTTTGATCTCATCTTCTTTCAGTCTCTTAAAAACTTCAGCCGTAAATTCCTCTCCCATGGACAGGAGAAGAATAGCGGCCTTTTGCGGACCAGAAAGGAGCTTCTCACCCTTCTCAGCCATTTATTTTTCCCTCAACCACTTTTTTACCAGTTCTGCCGCCCGGTCAGGCTGGCCTTGCACCAGTTGCATTGTCTGATCTCTTTCCGCTTCTTTAAAGTCCACTAACGCTCCTTTTTCCAGATCCCTGATTGATGCCGGCAGACCCGTTAAAACCGTTTTTTCCGGCCTGCTTGTAAGCAACCACTTCAATAGCGGCTTAGCCACAAAGAAGATAAATATCAGGACCAGAACAATATTAAATAACGGCCTGGCTATCTTGGAGAGATACTCCCGCCAGGGGACAGATGCCGGCGACTCTTCTTCCGGCGCGCCCCAGGCAAAGGGTATATTTACAACTTCTACCTGATCACCTCTTGCCTCATCGAAGCCGACCGCCTTTTTTACTATGTTCTCAAACTGACTCATTTCAGCTTGCGTGCGCGCTGCATATTGCCGGGCGCTTTTTCCTTCCTTGGCCGCCGTCTCTTTGTAGGCGCCGTCTATCATTACCGCCACAGAGAGTCTTTTAATGGAGCCGGCCGGTCCCAGCACCTGCCTGTTTATCTTGTTTATCTCATAATTTGTGATCTCGCTTTCCTTTTGATAAAGGGACTTATTGCCCAAATTGGCGCTTCCTTCTAACTTGCCGGCCAGGCTCCCTTTTACCCCCGGGATACCGGCCGGAATGTTACTCCCGCCTTCTGATTTTTCTTCCGAGCGCTGTTCGCTTCTTACAACCGCACTATCCGGGTCGTATTTTTCTTCGGTTATATTTATCTGCTGGAAATCGATGTCCGCTGAAACACGGGCGATGGCTTTGTTGGGACCTAAGACCTCTCCCAGCATGCCTTCCACCTTTTTCCTCAGCCCATCTTCTATGCCTTTCTGGTAATCGAGTTGTGCCGTGGAAAGAGATCCGGTTATATCAGAGCTGCTTTTTTTGTAGAATAACCTGCCTCCGACATCGGCTATAGTTACATCTTCAGGGGCCAGTCCCTGCACCGCACTGGCTACCAGATGGACAATGCTCTCTACCTGGTTATTGTTAAGGGTCATACCGCCTCTTAACTTTAAGATAACCGAGGCCGCGGGTTTCTTTTCCTCCTCTACAAAAAGAGACTCCCGGGGGATGGCAATATGCACCCTGGCCTGCTCTACTTCCCGAAATTGACTGATGGTACGGGCCAATTCTCCTTGCACCGCACGTTGATAATTGAGTTTCTGCACAAAATCCGTAGTCCCCAGGCTGGTCTTGTCAAAGATTTCAAAGCCCACGCCGCCGCCCCGAGGCAATCCTTCACCCGCTAACGTCAGGCGCATCTCGTGTACACTTTCCCGGGGGACCGTTATGACCGTGCCGTTTTGTTCCAACTGATAAAGTATTTTTTTCTCTTTAAGTTTGGCTATGATACCGGCGGCGTCGTCTTGATTCAAGTTGGTATATAACACTTCGTAATCAGGGCGGTTTGCCCAGGTCATAAGCAAAATGAAGCCCAAGACCACCGTTCCAATAACAACCAGGGTCATAATCTTCTGTTTTATGCTGAGCGACTGGACAAATTCCAAAAGCTGCTGAATTTGCGGCATTTTTACCCCTTATGGCCTGGCAAGTATTGTCAAAAGATTAACCACAGAGCACACAGAGAAAATAAGAATATCAATAAATTAAGATCAGCTTTATGCACTTGTGGTTATTTTTCACCTGAAAATACCTTTTATCTGTCATTCCGGGCGGTCTTATCCCCGCTGACGTCAGAAGTTTATATTTAATATCCTGGAAATCTGCGTTCATCTGCGTCCGAAATCAAAGATTAGAACTGCATACGCATGACTTCTTCATAGGCTGAAATAATTTTATTCCGGACCTGCATCATCATGCGGAACGAAATGCCGGCCTTTTCCACAGCGATCAGTGTTTCATGCAGGTTAGCATTCTGGCCGGAAGCCAGCTCTTCGACCTTTTTATCGGCAACCTGCTGTAATTCGTTTACTTCGGAGAGATATTTCTTGAGTTGATCACCGAAGCCGGTTCCGGATGCCTTTTTTATATTTTTGAGACCAGCCCCAGCGTTATTAAGGGGCGCAGCAATATCCGGGGTTATACTCTTTGGACTCATGGAAGTAACCTCCGCTTGTTTTAACTATCAGCAATCAGCCGTCAGTTTTCAGTGATTTGAAATCTCAGATCATAAACCGCTAGTTGCTGAACGCTGATAGCTTCTTTATCATTTTCCTATCTCCAGCGTCTTTAATGCCATGCTCTTGGCGGCGCTGATAGCAGTTACATTGGCCTCATAGGCACGGGTTGCCGAAAGCATGTCCACCATTTCTTCCATGACATTAACATTCGGCATGCGGACAACACCGCGTTCATCGGCATCCGGATGGCTCGGATCATACACCTCTTTGAAATCTTCCTTATCCTCAATCACACCTAAAACCTCTACACCCCGCATGCCTTCATTCAATTTATCGGCCAGGGCGGCCTTAAAATCTTCCTGTACCGGTTTGGCCATAAAGACTATAGACCTGGCCCGGTACGGTCCCCCCTCCGGCGTCTGCGTCGTCTGAACATTAGCCAGGTTGCTGGAGACTACGTTCATACGGGCGCGCTGTGCCGTTAGCCCCGAAGCGCTGATGCTCATCGCCGTTAAAAGATCCATAATTATTTACCCCCTTCAATTATGACCGTCTTTATTCCTTCAAATTTTTTTGCCAAAAGTTGTATGGAGGCCTGATACATCAGGTTGTTTTCCGCCAGTCCGGCCATTTCCTGGTCTATATCCACCCCCTGGTAAGGGGATTCGACGACGCGGGCTGATAAATTATCATCATCTCCGACAGGCAGATGGCAGCGGCTGGTCCTGACAAGTTGCAGCTCACCCCCTTCTACGGCCGTGCGCATGGCATCCTTAAAGGATATGTCCTTTGGTTTAAAACCGGGGACCTCGGCGTTGGCCACATTACTCGTAGTCAGGCCATGCTTCAGGAGACGGACATCCAGCGACCGTTTAAGAACCTGCATGGTATGCGTAAATAGCTTTCCACCATCCATAATCCCCTCCCTATTTATGCTGTTTCTTTGTAATTACTCGGGTTATCAGGTTCACGGTTCACAGTTGGCTACCTTGCGCCTTTCATACTCAACCTTGAACCTTGGAACTTTGAACCTGAGTAGTTACGTTTCTTTTTACCTTTTCTGTTTTTAATACTATCTATTATTTCTCTGTGTGCTCTGTGGTTAAATCCTGCCTTTTAATTAAGCAAATTCCATACCATGTACTACTTAACCCACCCCTGTAAGCGATATTCCTGTAGTTTATTACGCATGGTGCGCACACTAATACCCAGGATTTTAGCCGCATAGGTACGATTACCGTCGGTTTCGTCCAGGGCCTTTAAAATCTGCTCTCTTTCTATGTCCTTAAGTGGAGCCGTACCGGTCGGGGATGCAGGCTTTTCTCCGGGAGGCTTTACGGCCATATCATCGAGCATAAGACTCTGTCTGGTTACCTCGTTACCGGTACAGAGCAGTACCGCTCTTTCAACGGTGTTTTCTAATTCGCGCACATTACCTTTCCACGACAGGGTTATGAGATATTCAGAGGCCTCAGGCGATACGCCTTGCACCGGCCTTCCATACAACTGACTATACTTTTTCATAAAGTAGTCGCAAAGGGCAGGGATGTCTTCTTTCCTCTCTCTTAAGGGCGGTATTTTGAGGGGGATTACGTTCAGGCGGTAGTACAGATCCTCGCGAAACGCTCCTTTTTTAACCATTGCTTCTACATCCCGATTTGTGGTAGCAATAACCCGCACATCTATAGCTATGGGAACCTTACCCCCGACACGGTCTATCTCATTTTCCTGAAGGACCCTCAGCAACTTGGCCTGTAACTGGATCTGCATCTCGCTGATCTCATCCAGCAGGATGGTGCCGGTCTGGGCCAGCTCAAATTTTCCTATCTTACGGGTTATGGCCCCGGTAAACGCCCCTTTTTCATGTCCAAATAGTTCACTTTCCAGTAACCCTTCGGGCAGGGCGGCACAATTGACCGCCACAAACGGCTTATCCTTTCGTTCGCTTTCCGCATGAATAAACCGGGCCAGGAGTTCCTTCCCGGTCCCGCTTTCTCCCTGGATAAAGACCGTAGCGCGGCTGGTGGCCACGCTTCTGGCAATATCCAGAATCCCCTGCATTCGTGCGTTGCGCGTGACCAGTGTGGGGGCAGGCGGCAAGCTACTTTCAGAGGCGGGTTGTCCTTTCATAATATGCGCCCCCCGCCTCGTTCCCAGGGCGCGCTCTACCACGTGCTCCAGTACCTCGACCGAACAGGGTTTAAGGATATAATCAAAGGCCCCCTTTTTCATGGTTTCCACGGCATTCGCTATAGTTCCATAGCCGGTAAGCATAACCACCGGCATATCCGGAAATCTCTTTTTGGCCTCTAGCAAGACGCCCATCCCGTCCAGCTTTGGCATCTTAAGGTCAGTAATAATGAGATCCAGCGGCGTCTTATCTATCACCTTGACCGCGGCCTGACCATCCTCTGCCAGCACAATCTTATGCTTATTACGCGCCAATGCCTCAAATAGCGCCAGGCGCATGTTAGGATCATCATCTACGATCAGGATGGATGCCGCAGTCATTATCCGTTCCCGGTGACTCACTTTGCACTTTTCATTGGTAAATAAATGGTAAAACTGGTTCCTTTGCCTGCTGCGCTGTTAACCTCAATCATACCTCCGTGCGCCCGAACGATATTGTTCACTATGGCCAATCCCAGACCACTGCCGCCCTCTTTTGTGGTGAAAAATGGGTTGAATATCTTCTCCAGGTGTTCGGCCGCAATTCCTGTGCCGGTATCGGCAAACCGTATAGCCACCCCTTCTTTTCCCTTTCTAATTCCCGTTGAACCTTTTCGCCTGGGGTTATCTTTTTCATCTCTGGTCTCAATAACAAGATTGCCCCCGGCGGGCATGGCCTGGATAGCATTGAGCATAAGGTTGAGCGCCACCTGCTTCAGCAACTCACGATCCCCCATGATCCATGGCCGGCGGGCATGGTACTTTTTAATAATCTCCAGCGGTTTTGCCCGGGGCAGGAGGCCGACAAAATTTGCCGCTTCATCGAGCCATGCGGCCACCGGGATTTTCTGCAGCCTCGGCCTTGGCGACTGAGTAAAGATCAGGTAATTAGCCAGTAGATTGTCCAGGCTGCGCACCGCCTGAATAATATGTCCTGCTATCCGATGGTTTTCGACATCACCGGCCAATTCTCTCTGCAAGATGGAAGCAAAAATCTCTATGCTGCCAAGCGGGTTACGCACCTCGCTAACCATCTTGGCGGTCAAATCACACATGGCAATGAGACGGCTATTACGTTCCGCCTGATCTTCCAGCCTCTTCCACCTGGTAATATCTTGCAGGATGGCAATACAACCGGCTTCATCAACGGCAGCGTCGCCTTTTAAAGGGGTCAGGGTGTACAAGACAGAAACAAAATCACTTCCGTGCCTGAACCTGAGCACACGCTCTTCTCCATATCCTAATGCCTTTATTTCTTTCACAGTGCAATCTTCCAGCAGGGGGTGTTTACTCAGAATCCGGTAAAAATTTCTCCCCTTATACCGGCTGAAGTTGATGCCTGTGATGGCGCAGGCGGCGCTATTCCATGCCGCTATTTTCTCCCCTTTATTCAATACCACAATGCCGGGTTGCAGGCTCTCCAGGATATGGTGAAGGAAGTCCCGGACCTTCCTGTTTTCAGCCAGGCTGTCCGCCAGTTTTCTGTTTTTAGACTCAAGCTCAAGGTCCAACTCCTTTATTTTAGACTCAAGCTGAACGAAAGACTTTTGTAAGTCCATGGCAGCATGATTAAAAGCGGTAAACGCCTTGCCAAGCAGTCTCAATTGTGCTGATTCGGGCACGGTCATTAGAATCACCGTAACAATTTAGCGCTTTTAAAAATGCGCTAAATCTCATTGCAAAATGGAAAATGCAACATGGAAAATGTAAAATTTCGGACAAAAACCATCAACATTTTGAATTTTGCACTTTGAATCTTGCATTTTGAATTGAAGTTTAGCCAGTTTTTCAAAAGGCTAAACTGATACGAATCACCTTACCGAACTAAGTCTGATTCCCTGTAATCTGCCCTGGGCTACCTTTTTCCAGAATTCATCACCGGTTTTAGCAATAGCCGTAAGCTCGACCTCGGCCTCGGCCATCTTCCCCAGGGCCTCATAACAACCGGCCAACTTGTAGTGAATTCCGTGTCTTTTTTCCGGCGGCACGGCAAGCGCCAGCGCCGCCAGGTAATCCTTTATGGCCGCTTCGAATTGTCTTTTCTCCTTTTGCCTGTCTCCCAGATCAACCCACAGTTCGGCAATCCGGGTCTTCAACGAGCCGCTATAGTCTTTTTCACCCAGCAACGGGGTAAGCATATTCAGTATGTTACGTGTTTGTGCCTCTGCGCCGGTGCGCTGTGTACAGTAGGCCCAGCTATACAGCAAAGAAGGGTTCATATATTCCCCCGGGTTCTTTTTAACCAGCCCGGCAAGGTAACGCGCCCCCTCTCGCCATTCACCGGCCAGGACATAGTTTTGTCCCAGGTTACCCGATGCTTTTTCTAAAATAGATTCGTTGCCGGGGCTGGAGATCAAGCGCTTCAGCAGTATGCCGGCCGTACGATAATCGCTCTTTCTTTGCGCAGTGTCCGCCCAATCCAGCAGGACCCGCTGACCTTCTTCTCCCTTGACGCCCAGCTTATTGGCCTGGTAATAAAAATGAGCGGCAGAATCATAAACACCCAACTCCCGAAAGGCGCCGGCTAAATAATAGAAAAAAGCGCCGTCCTTTAGCCCGGTTATTATTTTATCGTTCTTACGATAGGCATTAATGATCTCTACATATTGCCGGCGGGAAAGAAGGTCTCTGGCCTGACTGGAAAGCGTTTCCTGGCCTACATCCAGGACGAAAGCCAGATACGCAGACTGAGGGTATTTTTCTATGAAAAGCTGTACCCAGCTCATACTCTCTGCTGCATTCCCGGCCTCATAGTACCTTAACGCCAGCCGGGCCATGGCCTCTTCCGCTAACGGGTATTTCCGGGGTTTTTCTATCAGATTAAGATAAGGACGGGTATCAAACGACACCTTCCCCCCTTGAATTGTTTTATCCGGCCATTTTATCCGTTCGATCAGCCGGTAGCGGGCCAGGACAGCGCCCTCACTCTGAGGATAGAAGTTGGTCAAAAAGGTATAAAGCTTTATGGCTTCCTGAATTTTCCCTTCTATTTCATAGGCCTCGGCTATCTTATAAATAGCCAGATCATCTTTATCATCATTCGGAGTTATATTTATATAACGGAGGAAATCGGCACGGGCCGGGGCGTACTGTCCGGCTGCCGTTTCAACCTCTCCCCTGAAGAATAAAACCAGCGGCCAGCGCTGATGGGCATCAGGCCAAAACTTCAGTAGCTTCTCCAAATTCTGTGCCGCCTGTTCATAAGACTTTCTGTGGATATAGACCTCGATTAGTCCTAAATATGCCTCGCCTATTATCTTGCTCTGGGGGAATTTTGATATAACTTCCTGGAACTCTCCTTCAGCCTTGTCCAACTGCCGGGCCGAGAGGCATGATTTCCCCTTATAAAAATGGGCATAAGGGATATAGGGCGTGTTCTTATAGTTTTTGCCGACCAGGTTGAAATAAGCTGATGCCTCATAGTCATAACCCATTTCCTGATAAAGCAGGCCTAGTTGGAGATAGGCCCTGGGGACCTCGGCAGAGGACGGATACTTGTGTATAGCCGTCTGGTAAGCCTCGATGATAGAACTAAAATGGGAAGCCAGGCTCGGTCTATACTTGTAGAAATAGCAGTCTGCGAGGAGAAAATAAGCCTTTTCTGCCAAATTGCCGTATTCGTCGGTCTCAATAACCCTCTCATAAACGGATATGGCCTCATCATAGTAGCCTTGCTGAAAATTGATCGCTGCCTTTTCCCAAATCGCCGTCAGATGTGACGGAACTTTTTCTTTTTCCTGGGCTTGGGCCTGTCCGACAGGCTCGCCGGCTATGGATACCCAGGCCGCCAGAAGAAAAACAAAAATCGATCTATTTACCCTTCCGGGTTTCATACATACTCTCAGTTTTCATAAAAAATGAATAAACCAGACACCCTGCCAAAGGAGAAAGCAAGGAGTATGCCACAAGTGGTCAAGACAGAACTTAGTTCTTATATACAAATAGTTACGTATGTAGAGATTATCAGACGCCCGCCCTCAGTGGGTAAGGCAAGGGGAGGTTAAGGACTATATGGTCAAATTTTTGACAAATACTTAATTATCCATGGGATTGGCAGGCTTCATTAGTTTTTGCTTTTTCATCTTCTCAATAAGGGTCGTCCGGTTGAGATTGAGCAATTGTGCGGCCTTATTTTTTACCCAGCCGGCCCTGTCTAATGCCTGCAGGATCAGATTCCTTTCAAACTCGTTAACGGCGGCATGCAGATAAAGGCCCTCTTCAGGAAGGGCATTATGTGGTTGTGATTGGGCGGTATCCTTCTTACGATGGGCCAGCAATCTTTCCGGCAAGTCGCGTACGGTGATCTTATCATCATTGGCCAGTATGATCAGCCGCTCGGTCATATTTTCCAGCTCGCGAACATTCCCCGGCCAGTCATAAGACATGAAGCATTGCATGACCTCTTTAGAAATAGATTTTATATTTTTCTTCTTACTCTTGTTAAATTTTTCCAGGAAATGATGCACCAGAAGAGGAATATCACCGACGCGTTCTCTCAACGGCGGGACATGGATAGGGATAACATTAAGCCGATAATAAAGATCTTCCCTGAATCGCCCGCTTTCCACGGCCTCTTCCAGATTTTTATTGGTAGCGGCGATGACCCGGATATCTGTTTTAATGGTTTTGGTCCCTCCGATACGTTCAAACTGGTGGCCTTGCAGGACGCGTAAGATTTTTACCTGGAGGTTGGGGCTCATATCGCCTATTTCGTCCAGGAAAATAGTCCCGTTATGGGCCAGTTCAAAACGTCCGATACGCGTGCGAATGGCATGTGTAAAAGCGCCTTTTTCATGGCCGAATAACTCGCTTTCCAGCAGCTCTTCCGGAATAGCGCCGCAGTTGACCGGGATAAACGGCTTATCCCGGCGATCGCTTTGATAGTGGATGGCATGCGCGATCAATTCTTTCCCGGTCCCGCTCTCTCCCATTATCAAGACCGTGCTATCCGTCTGGGCTACCTTATCAATAAGGCGGAAAACTTCGCAGATATTTTCACTGTCTCCAACGATATTTTCGTAAGCGTATCTGGCATTAACTTGTTTTTTTAGAGTGGTATTTTCCCGTTTTAAGTCCCGGTAATTGAGAGCTCTTTCAATAACTACCTGTATTTCTTCCGATTTGACCGGCTTGGTCAGATAATCAAAGGCGCCTAATCGAATGGCCTCAACCGCGTTTTTGATAGTGCCGTAACCGGTGATGATAATACACATAGACTCCGGTGAATTTTCGGTAATATATTTCAGCAGTTCCATGCCATCCTTTTTGGGCATAGCCAGATCTGTCAAAATTATGTCATAAAATTTGTCATTAATCTTATCGACGGCTATTGCTCCGTCAGACGCGGTATCCACGGTATAGCCGTTAGACTGTAAAATTTCAGCAATGCCGCTTAAAACAGCCGGGGAATCATCTACAACGAGAATCGTCTCATTTCCCATAATTAAGCCTCTTTTTATAATTAGTGTTCATCCGGAAACTACCGTTTCCGGCTTCACGCTTACAGCGATCAGCTTTCAGCCGTCAGCAAAAACCTAAGACAAGACAAACAACACATTAAGCTGAACGCTGATAGCTGAGTGCTGAAAGCTCGTCCGGAATTTTTTGGTTTCCGGACGAAAACTAATTAACCGTCAAAAATACTTATACTAGTCAACCCGCCTGACTTAACCGGCCGGGCTAAGGAGTTATATATCAAGCGGTTAACGGGTGTCAATTATTTTATCATTCATTGTGGAAAATTATATAATACATACCCTAATTGTCATTGAGTGTCAATTATCCGTACATAACCCTGATCCACCATCAAGACATCATCTGCGGCGTTGTCTTCGCTCGCTCCTCCTTGCGGCGTATTGCTCCATACGCCTCAGTTGTCGCTCCTCGGCGCCTTGCATCTAATATCTTGCTGGTGATCAGGAATACCAACCTGCTGATGTTAATCTTGATAGCCAAACTAGAGGTGGATTTGGGCATAACATAACGACGGAATATAGACCGTGAGCATCTTTTCACTTGCAGTTAATACCTGTATAAATTAAAGTGCACCGTCAAATGTTTTTCGCATCAGCAGGACATAACCGGATATAAAATTTAAGGGGTATGAGATTGAACTTCGTTGACTTAAGACGCCAATATCTCTCCTACAAAGAAGAGATTGACCGGGCCATAGACAAGGTTTTGAACTCAACCCGGTTCATAATGGGACCGGAAATAAAAGAATTGGAAGAGCAACTTGCCGCCTATGTGGGAGTGAAGCACGCCATAGGTGTCAGTTCCGGGACCGATGCCTTGCTTTTAGCCCTTATGGCTTACGATATAAAACCAGGGGACGAAATTATAACTACCCCCTTCAGCTTTATTGCCACAGCCGAGGTCATCTCCCTGTTAAAGGCCAAACCGGTCTTTGCAGACATCGAAGACAGCACCTACAACCTTGACCCCGCGAAAATAGCCGGGATAATAGAACAGAAGAAGAAAACAGAAGAATTCAGGATTAAAGGTATTATAGCCGTAAGCCTGTATGGTCAATGTGCAGATTTTGACGCTTTAAAATCTATAGCCCAACGACATGATCTTTTTGTCTTAGAGGACGCCTGTCAATCCTTTGGCGCAACCTATAAAGACAGGCGCTCCTGTTCCCTTACTGACGTGGCGGCCACATCATTTTTCCCTTCGAAACCATTGGGCTGCTATGGCGATGGGGGGATGGTGTTTACCGGTGATGATTCCTTGGCCGGGAAGGTGCGTCACCTGCGCGAACACGGCTCTCAGGAAAAATATGAGCATAAGTATGTCGGTTTAAACAGCCGCCTGGACACAATTCAGGCGGCTGTTTTGCTTGCCAAGTTCAGGCACTTTGAAGATGAGCTTATTTTGAGGCAGAAATGCGGGGCGTACTACACAGAAAAATTAAAGGACCTCCAACCAACGGTAATCCCACCCGCCATCTTGGCGCATAATAAAAGCGTCTATGCCCAATATTCCATCCGGGTAAAAAGACGTGACCATCTGGCTGAGTCGCTCAGGAAAGATGGCATCCCCACCGCTATCCACTATCCAAAACCCCTGCACCTGCAGACAGCCCTCGATTATCTGGGACACCGTCCGGGAGACTTCCCTGTCTCTGAATCCGTGGCCGGGGAAATACTCTCCCTGCCTATGCATCCTTTTCTTACGGAAGACGAGCAATCCTTTATTGTGGACAGGATTGCCGCAGCACTGGCTTAGCTACTTTTTAATGGCCAAGAGGTTCTTTACGCAGATATATACTAATACCGGCCATCCGGCGATAACTGCAATCCAGAGCAGTAAGCCGAGAAACCCCAGTCCGCACATGGCCTTATAGTTAAGTCGTCAAACAGGCAAAACGCCAGCAGCAATCGGCCTGATCGCAATATACGATAGCCGTGCCGAAACAGTCAAAATTGCCTTCGGCGCGCTGGATGGCCCTGACAGCGTCTGCAAGCGTGAGGCCCTCGATAGAGATGTTCAAACCTTTGGCCCTTTTTGTTGCCATGGCCTTGGCCTTCGCCGTAACGCCGGCCCCTTCTTTCTTCACTGCCGCCGGAGCCTTCGGCTTTTGGGCCTTCGCCGCCGCCTCTTTTTTAGCTTTTGCCGCCATAGTCAAATAACCTCCCTGTTCTTAAACGATCATAAAAAATAATACGATTATTCTTATTCGTTGACAACTCTTTTTTTGAACCCTAAACTTTAATTAAGTTGTTTTAATCCGGAAATCCAAGAATTCCGGATGAGCTGTCAGCGTTCAGCTTAATGTGTTGTTTGTCTTGTCTTAGGTTTTGCTGACAGCTAATCGCTGATTGCTGAAAGCGTGAAGCCGGAAACATTAGTTTCCGGATGAACACCAATTAAGTTGAAACAACGATCTGAATTTGCATAATTTTCTTGTCGGATTTTTTATGATTATAGTTTAAAGAAGATTGCCATGACGTACAAAAAAATTTTATCCGCAGTTAATGAACACCTGAATTCAGAGATCGCGGCAAGGTATGCCATGAACCTGGCGCGGGCCTGCGCGGCAAGGTTCTACCTGTGTTTTGTGGCGGAAAAGGGGATGTCCGGAGCCGGCCTGGATCGGGCCGAGGATGCCATGAAGAGACTATTTAATGCGGCCCTGGCTATGGACCTTCCGGTGGAGAGCATTATAGGGACCGGAGACCCGGTGAAAGAGATTGACAAAATTGTCAGGCAAGAAAAGATCGACATAGTTTTTGCCTCCACGCGGAGGGAAGATATTGAGAAAAGATTCTACGCCGGCACCGTTGCCAGAGGCCTTTCTCTAAAACTTCCCTGCTCCGTAGCCCTGGTGCGGGTGGTGCACATGGGAAAGATACACCCGCACAAAATACTCGTACCCTTGAAAGCCATGATTGACCGTATAGCAGAAAGGGCGTACTTCACCTCAAAGATAGCCCAGAGTTTTGGTTCAAAGGTGTTCGTCTTTCATGCCACAAGGCCCATGACCAGGTTTTTCCATGGCGAGATACATCTGACTCCGGCCCAATGGGAAAAGAGATTGCCGGGAGACATCACGGATTTCATAGGGCATATCCGGAAACATAAGATTGAGATTGAAGGCCGGTTTTTGCCCGGCGCCACAGCCCGGAGTATAACCATAGAGGCGGCGGCCAAAAGGCACGACCTGATAATAATGGGAGCCAGCCAAAGGAACCTGTTAAGTGCGGTTCTGAAAGGCAATCCCGTGGAAGATGTCCTGAGAATGACACCCTGCGACCTCATAATCCTGAGCCCCCGGCATGAAGATTAATAACCTCACCAGAGAAGAAGTTTTACGCAATCTGGTCACATCAGAAAGCGGCCTCACCGAAGAAGAGTCCCAAAAGCGGCTTCTGGAATTCGGCCCCAATGAGATCAGAGAGGTGAGGAAGACCTCCTTATCCATCCGTTTTCTGAGACAGTTTACCCATTTCCTGGCCATACTCCTCTGGATAGGGGCCGGGCTGGCCTTTTTATCAGAATATCTGCACCCCGGAGAGGGGATGCTGACCCTCGGCCTGGCCATAGTGGGTGTAATATTCATCAACGCCGTCTTTACATTTATACAGGAATACAAGGCGGAAAAGGCCATTGAGAAATTAAGACTTCTCCTTCCTTTTCAGGTGAAAGTAATAAGGGAAGGGGGAGAAAGGGAGCTGCCGGCCAGAGAGGTAGTACCAGGCGATTTAATCATCCTTTCCGAAGGCGACAAGGTCCCGGCAGATGCCAGGCTTATAGATGTCACCTACCTTATGGTAAACAATGCCCCTCTCACCGGCGAATCCGAACCCGTGTCGTTGCATCATGAACCCGGCGAGGAGGAACTGATAGTAAGCAGAAATATCGCCTTTGCCGGAACGACTGTAGTCAGCGGTTCTGGAAAGGCTATAGTCTTTGCCACCGGTATGCGGACCGAGTTCGGCCGTATAGCCCACCTGACCAGCGCCGTGGAAGCCGGTCTAAGCCCCCTCCAGAAAGAGATTATTAAAGTGACCAGGATCATCGCCTTTATAGCCACCATAACAGGCGTTGTCTTTTTCGTTATCGGGCACCTCGTTGGAAGGGGGTTCTGGGAGAACTTTATCTTTGCCGTGGGTATAATCGTGGCCAATGTGCCGGAAGGGTTGCTCCCCACGGTCACCCTCTCCCTGGCCATGGGGAGCCAGAGGATGGCCAGGAAAATGGCCCTGATAAAGACCCTCACTTCGGTTGAAACCCTGGGATCGGTGACCGTTATATGCACAGACAAGACCGGCACCCTTACCCAAAACCGGATGGAGGCAAAAAAAATATGGACGGTCGATGAGCAGCAGTCCACAGTCAACAGCCTGATGAGAATAGCCTATTTTTGTAACAATACCCGGCTTATTGATGGGCAATACAAAGGAGATCCCACAGAAATCGCGCTGTTAAGGGCGGCAAGGGAAACCGTTGGGGATTTAAAGGCAGAGCGAGTGTTTGAAATACCCTTTGATTCCGAAAGAAAGCGGATGACCGCTGTGAATAAAATCCCCCCCGACCCCCCTTTGCCAAAGGGGGGGGAGGGGGGATTTTTCGCCTTTACCAAAGGGGCTTTAGAAAGCGTTTTACCATTATGCAGCCACATACTGATAAACAAAGGGGTAATCCCGTTAAATGAGACTGACAAAAAAAGAATTATGGATGCCTATCATTCATTGACGGATATGGGGTTAAGGGTGCTTGCTTTTGCCTACAAAGAGATGGCAGAAATCTCAAATTTCAAATCTCAAATTTCAAATCTCAACGCCGCGTCACTCGAAACCAATATGGTCTTTGTAGGACTGATCGGTCTGGAAGACCCGCCCAGGCCGGAAGTCCCTGAAGCCCTGGAGAGATGCCATGCGGCGGGCATAAAGGTGATAATGATTACCGGCGACGGAAGCCGGACGGCCCTGGCCATTGCCAGAGAGATAGGGCTGGTAAAGGGTAATCCGGTGGTGATAGAGGGGCATGAATTCGAGAGGATGGGTGATAGGGAACTCAGAGAAAAACTCACCGAGAAAGAGATAGTATTTGCCAGGATGACACCCAAGCACAAGATGAGGGTAGTATCCATTCTTAAGGAAGAGGGGGAGAGGGTGGCCGTGACCGGTGATGGAGTAAACGACGCCCCGGCTTTGAAGAAGGCGGATATTGGTATCGCCATGGGCATCTCTGGAACCGACGTGGCCAAGGAAGCCGCGGATATGATACTACTCGATGACAACTTTGCCACCATCGTGAACGCCGTAGAGGAAGGCCGGGCCGTGTATGAGAACATAAGAAAATTTATAAGTTACATATTCTCATCAAACATCCCTGAGATGGTGCCTTATCTTGCCTATGTGCTTTTCAGAATCCCTCTACCCCTGACTATCATGCAGATACTGGCGGTTGACCTGGGGACGGACATGCTCCCGGCCCTCGCCCTGGGGGCGGAAAAACCCAGCCGGGAGGTCATGAGACAGCCGCCGAGAAGCCCTGAGGAGAGGCTCCTGAATTTAAAACTCCTGAGCCGTGCCTATTTATTCCTCGGCCCTATAGAGGCCGCAGCAGGGCTATTTGGATTCTTTTATGTGTTGAATACCGGCGGCTGGAAGTGGGGAGAAATGCTGGCCGCAAACCATCCGCTTTACATGCAGGCCACCACCGCCTGCCTTACGGCGATAATAATCACTCAGGTGGCCAATATCTTCGCTTGCCGCTCCTTCCGGGAATCTGTATTCCGCATCGGCTTTTTCTCTAACAAATTGATATTTGTCGGCATAGCATCTGAGCTTATGTTGCAGTTATTTATCGTCTATCATCCCTGGGGTAATAAGATATTCTCCACTTATCCCATCGCCGTAAAGGTGTGGTTTATCCTGATTCCTTTTGCCTTTATCCTGTTTGCGGCAGAAGAGATAAGAAAATGGGTATCAAGAAAAAAATCGCGGTAACACGTTAGGTGTTTGAAACAGTCCTACACTCAAAAAAGGCTATTAATCTGGAACTCAGGAAATCAGGAACAGATAGACCCTCTTTATTTGTGTTTGCACTTCCCTGAGTTTCTGAGTTCCAGATTTGATATGTTTCTTTGCACTTTTTATCATGCATTTTCAAAACGCTAAATTGTTACTAAAAAAGGGATTTTAGGGGTGACATAATCATATTGCATTTACAAGGGACAATTTGGCGCTTGACAAACTTATGGTGAATCATTACAGTCGCATACTAACATAACTTGTAGCCGAAATCCATTCAGAGAATGGATGCGGGGGACCCAAACTTTTGGGGCGTAGTCCTTTTTGGATAGGGCACTTCCAAGCCCGAGCCCGTCAGCTAACTCCGTAGGCATTTGGAAGGGCAAAGGTCAGCGTTATTTAAAGCCGCCGGTCTTGTGCCGGCGGCTTTTTTTCGTTTAAAGTGGATAATCAGTTTGTTATGGAGGTTGTATGGTTTCCAGTGACAGCCAAACGGAAGGAAATGTCATCACAAAAATCATTCATGCGATCATAGGGGCGCCCAAGCAGGTGAAAGACCCCAATATTTTTCATAAAATGTCGCTGATCCCGGTGCTGGCATGGATAGGCCTCGGAGCCGACGGACTTTCATCTTCTGCCTACGGTCCCGAAGAAGCCTACCGGGCGCTCGGAACCCATACGTATCTGGCCATCCTTCTGGGCCTGACCACGGCCCTTACGGTTTTTATTATCTCATACGCCTACTCCCGGATCATCGAGCATTTCCCACATGGCGGAGGCGGCTATATCGTTGCCACCCACATGCTGGGCGAAAAGGCCGGGGTCATCTCCGGCAGCGCCCTTCTGGTGGACTATGTGCTGACCATCACCATATCCATTGCCGCTTGCGTAGATGCGCTTTTCAGTTACCTTCCCCTGAACTTCCACCACTACAAAGTCACAGTTGCCTGTTTCTTATGTTTGATGCTGATTGTTTTGAATATCCGGGGGGTCAAGGAATCTGTCGCGATCATGACGCCCATTTTTGTGACCTTTGTTGCCACCCATCTTTTGTTGCTGCTCGATGGCCTCTTTACCCATACCGACCGCTTTATTCCCCTGGTGAATGACTTTCAGACCGGCATTCAGCAGGACATCTCCTCCATAGGCATCGCAGGTATTCTTATGCTGTTCCTGCGGGCCTATTCATTGGGAGGCGGGACTTATACCGGCATCGAGGCAGTTTCCAACGGTTTGCAGATCATGCGAGAGCCGCGGGTGCAGACCGGCAAGCGGACAATGCTCTATATGGCAAGCTCCCTTGCCTTTACCGCAGGCGTACTGTTTCTGTGCTATGCGCTTCTTGACGTAAAACCGGTGGAAGGCAAGACCCTTAATGCCGTGATTGCAGACAACCTGTTTGCCGGTTGGGGGATGGGAAAGGCAATCGCCTTTACCACGATCTTTTCCGAGGGCGCATTGCTTCTGGTTGCAGCGCAAACCGGGTTTGTGGATGGGCCCCGGGTGATGGCGAACATGGCGGTTGATTCCTGGTTCCCCCACCGGTTTGCGGCGCTGTCCGAACGGCTGACCATGCGTAACGGCATCGTCCTTATGGGAGCTTCGGCCATTGCTCTGTTGATCTATACCCATGGCTCGGTATCGGCGCTGGTGATCATGTACTCCATCAACGTTTTTGTTACGTTTTCCTTTTCTCAGTTGGGAATGTCCCGTTTCTACATCCGGCGCCGCAGGGAAGACCCCAAATGGATGCAGCACTTGAGCGTTCATCTTGTCGGGCTTGTCCTTTGCGCCACCATTCTTGTGATAACCACTGTGGAGAAATTTCTCGAAGGCGGCTGGATGACGCTTCTGATCACATCTCTGGTCGTTGGCGTCTGTTATCTCATCCACAGCCACTATCAAACGGTATGGCAAGGAATTGCAGAGCTTGACAAGACGCTGCTGAACTTTCCCACATCCGGGCCGGTCAACAACAATCCGCCTGATAAGAACGATCCAACAGCCGTTCAACTTGTCTCCGGATTCAGTGGGTTCGGCGTTCATACCCTGCTTTCTATTCTTACGACCTTTCCCAATACCTACAAGAACATTATCTTCGTTTCTGTGGCAGTTATTGACTCCGGTTCATTCAAGGGCGCAGAAGAAGTTAAAGCCCTGGAACAATCGTTAAAGGATGAGCTTGAGAAATACGTTGAACTGGCAAGGAAGCTCGGCTTCGCCGCCGACTACCGCATGGCAGTGGGAACAGATGTGGTAGAAAACGCCATGCACCTTTGCAGGGATATCGCCGCCGAGTATCCACGATCGACGGTGTTTACCGGCCAACTCACCTTTCGGCTTGAAAAATTCTATCACAAGATATTACACAACGAGACAGCCTTTGCTATTCAGCGTCGCTTGCAATGGCACGGGCTGACAACGGTTATCCTGCCGATACGAATGAGAATTTAACAGAAAGGGGAATATATTTTGGGGGTTCTTTCTCAAACTGAGCAGGTAAAGTAAAATAGAAGGGCAGAAGGGGGACGGACATGCTCCCGGCCCTCGCCCTGGGGGCAGAAAACCCCACCCGGGAGGTCATGAGACAGCCGCCGAGAAGTCCTGAGGTGAGGGTCGGCAAGGTATGTAGATAAATTGCGATTGACAGCCGATCAAACAAGAGGTTATATAAACTCAGTGGGCGATTAGCTCAGGTGGATAGAGCGTTGGTCTCCGGAACCAAAGGTCGTGGGTTCGAGTCCCGCATCGCCCACCAAATAAATTCAGCAAGTCAGGCGCAAACCTGATAACGTTTTATTACTCTAAAAAATACATCCCCCTTCGTTCTACCCAAATCACACCTATAGCGAGGCGTCCTCCTTCACTTATGTGCGGGAGCGGTCGGCACGGCAAATACCGCGGGTCGTTTTATGCAGAGGAGTATCGATGAATGAGGGGAATGTTCCGGAAGAGCTGCGTATCCTCGACACCTTGAAGACCGTCTTCGGCTTTCAGTCCTTTCGTCCGAACCAGGAATCAATAATCAAGAGCATCATAAGGCGGCAGGACGTCTTCGCGGTAATGCCCACCGGCGGCGGGAAGTCGCTTTGCTATCAGTTGCCGGCAAAGATTACGCGGGGCACGGTCGTGGTGATCAGTCCTCTGATTTCGCTGATGAAAGACCAGGTCGACGCTGCGCTCGGAAACGGCATATCCGCTGCATTTATCAATAGTTCGCTGGGCGCCCGGCAGATATCGGACATCTATCGGATTCTGAAAGACGGCCGGATAGAGTTACTCTACATTGCGCCGGAACGTTTTGCCATACCCACTTTTCTTGAGACACTCACGACCGTTCCCGTCTCGCTCTTTGCCATAGACGAAGCGCATTGCATTTCCGAATGGGGGCATGATTTCCGTCCGGATTACCTAAATCTGGGTATTATCCGGGAGGCATTTCCTGAAGTTCCGATTGCGGCTTTCACCGCGACGGCTACTCTGAAGGTTCAGGAAGATATTGTCGGGAGGCTTGGCTTGATATCTCCGTATATTGTTCGCGCCTCGTTCAACCGGCCAAACCTCTTCTATCAGGTAATGAGAAAAAACCGGGTGGAGCCACAGATGCTGCAATTTCTGAAGGAGCATGCCAATGAGTCCGGTATTATCTATCGCGCCACGCGAGATTCCGTTATGGAAACGGTGGACTTCCTGAAATCCCGCGGGATCGCTGCCTTGCCCTATCATGCCGGATTGTCGGCTGAGGAACGAAGCAGGAACCAGGAATCGTTCAGCAGGGACGAGGCCTCGGTGATAGTGGCTACCATTGCCTTCGGTATGGGCATAGACAAATCGAATGTACGGTTCGTTGTTCATGCCGATCTGCCCAAGAATGTGGAAAGTTATTACCAGGAAACGGGGCGTGCCGGTCGTGATGGAGAACCCGCCCAGTGTCTCCTCTTCTTCAGCAGAGGTGACATCCCTAAGATCCGCTACTTCATTGATCAAATATCAAACGATGATGAACGCAGGATCGCGCTGGAGAAACTGAACCAAATGGTGGGTTATGCCTCCCATAACCTATGTCGGCGAAAACAGCTTCTCGGTTTTTTCGGCGAGGACTATCCCTCCGATGTTTGCGGTGCCTGTGATATCTGTTCCGGCAGTGTCGAATCAATCGACGTTACCGTAGATGCGCAGATATTCATGTCCGCCGTGGCAAGAACCCAGGAACGGTTTGGGATCGGGCACATCATTGATATAATAACCGGGGCTGATACCAGGCGTATCCGTGAGCTTCGGCACAACCAAATCAAAACCTATGGCGCGGGAACACACAAGGGCAAGAATTACTGGCGATATCTTGCGGATGAACTCCTGGCGCAGGATGCCGTCTGCCAGGAGGGTGGCAAGTATCCGGTGTTAAAGCTGACAGCAAAAGGTCTGGCCATACTTCACGGTAAAGGACAGGTTGCGGCGCTGAAGAGGGAGGAAAGCGGAGCGAAAGCCCGGCCGATGGCAGGCAGCGCATCCGAGGCGCATGATAATGCGCTTTTTGAAATACTTCGCGGTGTGCGCAAAAGCATTGCCGAAGACGAGCACGTCCCGCCCTTTATCGTATTCTCCGACAAGACCCTCCGTGAGATGGCCGGGAGCTCCCCGGTGACCCCGTCCGATATGAGCAGAATCAGCGGGGTGGGCACTGCCAAGCTCGAACGATACGGAGAGGCCTTCGTGCGTGCCATAAGAAGATACCTGGATGATAATCCCGGCATTTCCACGCGGGCCGGACAATATAGCGCCCTTGATGACAAGCCCGGCCCGAAAAAGAAAAAGGGCGAAACAGTGGGGGAGACGTATGGACTCTTCAGGAAAGGATTATCACTGGAGGAAATCGCAAAGTCGCGTGGACTTGCGCCGTCCACTATTGCCGCGCACCTGGAACGGCTTATCCACGACGGCCGCGATATCGATATAGGCCGGCTTATTGATCCCGAAAAGCGGGAGAAAATCGAAGCCCTGTTCCTGACGCTCCAGCAGTGGAATCTCAACCCCATAGTAGAGCATTCGGACGGAACGGTAACCTATGAGGAGGCCAGACTGGTAAGGGCCTGGCTATTGTCCAAGGCTCCGGCATAGACCGGAGTTATAATACAGACGCCCAAAGGTATTTATTTGGTAACACGTTAGGTGTTTGAACCCGTCCTACATTCAGAAAAGGCTATTAATCTGGAACTCAGGAAATCAGGAAAAGATAGACTCTTTTTATTTGGGTTTGCGCTTCCCTGAGTTCCTGAGTTCCAGATTTGATATGTTTTTTTTGCACTTCTTATAGCGAACGTATAGAGCAAGAATTGAAATCGGAAACATGATGGAAAAAACCGAAGAGAAGCAGAGTTTACAGCCAGAAAGAAGTTGCCGATTATTAAGTGAAGAATGAAGACATGCCCCCGCTGGCCCCCACAGTATAATTCCTGCCACAGGTCGCCCCGTGGCGCAGGGCGATACACAACCGCGCATTTTCTGCACGAACGCCCCGGTCGACAGTAATGGGTTGCAATTAATCGAATAAGGTTTTGTTACTTTTTTACCAGCGTCCCCACATCCCCGGTCGACTTCCCTGACCGGCGCTAGAAGGACGCCGTCTGCGGCGGCCTTTCAGCGTACGTGTCCAGGTGTTTGTTGGCATCCCCTCATTCTTGCGTGACGTCGTAGTCCTGCTTCTCTGGGTTGAATACCATTCTTGCCGAGGCCGGATAGTCATTCCCCACCTGACGGAACAGCCTGATGAGTCTGTCCACGGGGACTTGGTACAGTGATTTGTGTCGCTCCCGATCAGAGCAGAAGAACACGCCATCGAACGAACCGTTCTCCGTGAAGGACGGGACGAAGACAAAGCTATGGATGAGCTGGTTGCACACCCACGTCAATTCAGCCGCGCAGTCGGACGGTGAGTCAAGATCGTACAGCTTGCCTATCATGTCCCAGTTCATATGCGTCACAGGTCTGCCGCTATGGGGAAATGCCCGGAGACGGATGGACTGGCGAGCAAGGTGCGCAGACAGTTTGTGAGACTCGATCAGTTTGCGGATGCAGTAGCACCCGATCATCACGGTCTTCTCTACGACCGCGAATGACGCCTCCGGCCAGCGCTGCTGGGATTTCTTACGCTCCAGCGCTGTGGCCATCCGGAGAAGCTCATCTTTCCAGTATGCGGATTCCCAAATCATGTTTCCGATGCCAACGGTGGGGCTGTGCGGCTGGAGCGTAGCGACAGTCCGAACCAGCCCCTTGTTAGAAACTGATCACTCCTATTTCGAAGTTTTTCTTAGCTGCACAAACTCATCATCTGTAAGCTGGCCGATTTTCCCTAACCGTTCACTTATTTTCTGCTTTTCAAAGTCAATATCATGGACGGCGTGGGCATAGTAGCAATGAGGTAATACAAATTCCTTGACGAAAGGATGGTCCTGAGCGTGATGCCGGACCCAGATCTCTCCCGGGACATCAAACACTAGATAGATGTCTTTTCGATTTATTACACCAAAAATTTCGGTAATCGCAGCAATTAGCTTGTTGATTACATCTGATGCGATTGCCTCAAAATCGAATGTTCCGCTGTAGTGAATGCTTTGATGTCTAATCGGCATCAGCTCTTTCATAGTGGTGATTGCCTTTTCAGGCACTAGGCGCCAATCATGGATAATGGTAATCATCTTTCCCCAATCATCGAAGCTTTCTTTTCGATATACTCTCTTGTAATGAGGATCACCCTTAAAGTGCTCACGAGTTTTTAGGATTAAGCGATTCAGTATTCTCTCAGCCAGGCAACATGCCGAGGTTACAGCGGGATAGAAATATCCGGCTGAATATGTATTAATGATCTGAGTGATTTTCTCGGGATACTCGTCAATTAGCCCCAAAGGTGGATATTGGATTCTGAGCCACCTTTCAAGTTTTTGCTCAAACTTTTCATGCCCTAAGGCTGCCTTTAAATGTTCGGTATTCGTATCGGCCTGTTCCTTAAGAGCAGGTGTTGAGTAAAACCCACGGATTGTATCTATAAAAAAGCCCATCAATCTGTATCGGCGGTCAAGATCAGGGCACAGTAGATATATGGGATCTTTTCCAGCCACCTGAGAGTCTGTGACACTCAGGATATGCTTCTGCTTGCATGTCGGGCAGGTCCACTCTACTTTTGGCATTTTATCGTATTCCTAACGTTCGCGTTAACCCGCGAGCAAAAGGGGCGCGAAGCGCCGGTTTTGCGAGTCGGTCTTGAACGCGGTGTTATGCGTTTGTTTACCCTGTAATGATCCCACTACTTAACCCAGCCTTCACAAAGTTTTCGAGAGCCGCTAAATATTGATGGGAAAGATCGATAGCATCTTCAGGGCCACCCCAGTCCACAAACACGTAGCGAATGTTTACCTCGGCGTTTGATTCTTGTGGTTTAGATAGAGGCGGTTCTTCCTTGTGTTCGCGAATTTCTGTAGTGCCATCCTCTCTCTGTATGGGCTATACTGACATCTATGGACAGAGTTGCTTGAGTATGGCAGAAATGAAGAGATGAAACAGAACCACAGTTACAGCCCAGAACTTAAGGCAGAAGTTATTAAAATGGTAATTGAACAGGGGATGACCCATGATGAGGTATCCCGCAGGCTCACAATACCAAAGGGTACCATTGCAGGATGGGTTGTGAGCTACAAGAAGGGAAAAGGCACGTCGATGCCGGGGACACCTTCAGTAGCGGACCTTACCGCTGAGAATGCCAGGTTGAGAAAGGAACTGGCAGAAGCCCGGCTAGAGCGGGAAATCCTAAAAAAAGCCGCAGCGTACTTTGCCAAGGAATCGATGCCAGGTACGCGTTCATGAAAAAGTATCGGTTCCGCTATCCTATTGGTTTCATGGCCCGAATCCTGGAAGTTTCGCGCAGTGGTTATTATGCGTGGCTGAAAGCTGTACCGTCTCAGCGTGCCATCAGGCATAGAGGTTTGAAGCCCCTGATCGAGGAGGTTCATATTCAGAGCCGAAAGACCTATGGCAGTCGCCGTATTACCGCAGAACTCCAAGAGCAGGGACATGAGGTAGGAAGAGACCAAGTTTCACGCCTCCGTAAGGAAATGGGTCTGTTTTGCGTACAGAAGAAAAAATTCAAG